>JABRVU010000260.1:0-3611 GCA_039961895.1 Phycisphaerae bacterium
ACGCCCACCAGCACGGTTTCGAACACAGCGACCTGCACGCCGGCGACGTGCTCATCGAGGCCGCCGGTCAGAGCGGCTGCCGGGCCTTGTTCGTCGACCTGCTCAGCGTCCGCACCGGCCGGCCGGTCACCGACAAGGGCGTGGTACGGAACCTGGCCCAGTTCAACCAGTGGTTCCGCATGCACGCGCCGGTCGGCGACCGGGTCCGCTTCCTGAAGCGCTATCTGTTCTGGCGCGATCGGCTCGGGTCCTCAAGCCCGCTCGCGCGGACCATCGGGCGGGACTGCCGGGGCCTGCTGGCCGATCTGGACCGCGCCGTCGTCGAGCACGCCCATTCGCTCTACGGCAAGCGCGACCGGCGGGCGCTGCGCAGCGGACGCTACTTCGCCAGGCTCAAGCTCTCCGGCGGATGGCGGGCCCACGTGTTCCTCGAATCCAAGCACGCGGTGGAGGGCTCGGCGGCCTCCCGGGCCCGGCTCACCACGCAGCAGTGGCAGCGCTGGCTGGCCCGGCCGGAGGACTGGTCGCGCGGGGCCGAGCGCCAGTACGTCATCAAGGATTCGCCCAGCGCCCTGGTCTATCGCGCCCGGCTGGGCGGGGCCGGGCCGGACGGGCTCGACGTGGTCTGCAAGCGGTCCATCCCGCGGAACCCGCTGAAGAGTCTGGCCCTGTTCGTGCGGGCGTCGCGGCCCATGCAGACCTGGCGGCTGGCCAATGCCCTGCTGAACCGCCAGGTCCCGACGGCCCGCCCGCTGGCGGTGGTCGAGCAGCGCCGCGGTGGCCGCGTGCGCGACGCCTTCATCCTCACCGAATACATCGAGAACGCCCACGACCTGGACGCGCTGCTGACCATCGAGCTGCGCGAACTCGGCGACCGGCAGGCGATCGGCCTCAAGCGGCGGCTGGCCGAGGCCCTGGCCGTCGTGCTCCGCCGCCTCCACGAGCGCGGCTTCACCCATCGGGACCTCAAGGCGCCCAACGTCATCGTCCAGTGGAACGCCCGCTCGCTCGAGGGGCCGCGCATCTGGCTGGTCGACCTGGACGGCATCCGGCGGTCACGGCGGCGCGACCGGGCCGCGGAGTTCTCCGCCCTGGCCCGCTTGAACGTCAGCCTGGATCATTGCCGGCGGGTCACGCTGGCCGATCGGGCCCGTTTCCTCAAGCGCTACCTCGCCCGCCCCGGCGGCACGGGCCCTGAATGGCGCGCGTGGTGGCGACAGATCGCGCGGCTCTCCGACCGCAAACGCGCCGCCCGAACGGTCGCGGGGCGCGATTAGGCTTCTCGCCGGTCCCGCAGTGAGAAGGGCAGCGGAGGCGCGCGGCGGTTCCGGACCGCGCCGGGCGGCCCGTTCACGCCTGGCGGCTCAGGCCTCCTTGGGCGGCTGGCCGGCGATCGGAACGTGAGCCCGGATGTTCTCCTCGGTCAGCTCATAGTCGGGCTTCTTGAGCTCCAGATCGGATTTCATGGCCTCGTCCCAGGTGATCTCCCTGCCGGTGTAGGCGGACATGCGGATCATGATGTTGGTCAGGGTGGACTCGGCCACGTTCTGGGCCTCGTTCAGCGGTTCGCCCCCGCGGATGGCCGCGATCAGGTCCTTGTGCTCCTGCACGTAGGGGTTGGTGCCCTTGGTATCGAATTTCTCTCCGGTGCTCAGCCATCCGTTGCAGTTGGAGAAGCCCTTGGTGCCGACCACGTGCTCGTAGACGCCCCCGTCGCACTTGTCCACCTGCCGGCACTGGCTGGTGACGTGGAGGCGGCCGTCCTTGTCCTTGTCGTTGACGGGATAGCACACGTCGGCGGCGAAATAATCGTACTGATCGCCGGTCACGCGCCGGGCCCGCCCGCCCATGGCCAGCACCTTCAGGCAATGCCGCCCGATGACCCAGTTCATCACATCGATGTTGTGGACGTGCTGCTCGACCACGTGATCGCCGGAGAGCCAGCACCAGTTGACCCAGTCGCGGATCATCCACTCCATGTCGTCCCACCCGGGCCGGCGCTTGCGGAACCAGAGGTGTCCGCCGTTCCAGTAGGCCTGGCCGGCCACCACGTCGCCGATGGCCCCGTCGTGGATGCGCTTGATGGTCTCGACGTAGCCCTTCTGGTGGCGGCGCTGGGTGCCGGCCACGACGGAGAGCTTGCGGCTGCGGGCCTCCTGCCCGGCGGCCATGAAGCGGCGGATGCCCACCGGATCGACGCCCACCGGCTTCTCGGTGAACACGTGCTTGCCGGCCCTGATGGCGGCCTCGAAATGCTCGGGCCGGAAATAGGGCGGCGTGGCCAGGATCACGTAGTCCACGTCCGTCTCCAGGATCTTCTTGTAGGCGTCGAAGCCCACGAAGCAATATCTGTCTTCGACGAGAGACTGGTTCTTGATGTCGTTGCGGCAGCCCTCCAGGCGGTCCTTGAAGACGTCCGCCAGGGCCGTGACCTTGACGTTCGGGTCGGCGTTCATGGCGTCGTGGGCGGCGCCGGTCCCCCGCCCGCCGCAGCCGATGAGTCCGACCTTGAGCGGCTTTTCCGCGCCCTGGGCACGGGCGAAATAGGGGAACGCGCCGGTCGCGGCGGCGGCGACGGCGGCGGACTTCACGAACTGCCGCCGGGATACGTGGGTTCCGTTCGCTGACATGACGAGCCTCCTCGGGCCTGGATGGGAGCCGATTAGCGCGGGACTGCCCTCTTGTTGACTCCGCGGTTGGTCGGCCGGCGCGGGGCAACGGGCGCGGACCGATCGGGCCTTATTATCGGCGCCGCCGGCCCGGCGTCAAACCGGGCGATGCGAAAAGGCCGGGACACGTGGCCCTGCCGCGGCTTTGGGCGGGGCGGCCATAGCGGCGACCGGCCGAAAGTGCCGTTCGCGGAGTTGGGGGGGCCTCCACGGCCGGCGTTGACGGCGGGCCGTTGCCGGTTGGCGGCACCTTCGCGCGGCGGCGGCGTTTGAACCGCCTTGCCTCCCCTTCATTTCGTTCACAGCACCCTGGCCCAGACGGCCTTGAGATACGCGCTCTCGGGCGCGTTGCTCATCACCGGATGATCGGGGGCCGCGCCGGTCAGGTCCACGATCTGGAGCCCGCGGCGCAGCCGGTTGGCCGCGGCCCTGACCAGGCCCAGGAAGTCGTCGCGCGCCACCGATCCCGAGCACGAACAGGTCAGCAGCAGCCCGCCGGGCCTCACCAGGGACATGGCCAGCGCGTTCAGATCGACGTACTTGCGGGCCCCTTCGTGGAAGTCGTCCCGGCTGGCGACGAACTTGGGCGGATCGAGCACCACCACGTCGTAGCTCCGCCCGTTGGTCTGCATCTGCCGCAGATAGGCGAAGGCGTCGGCGTGCACGTGCTGAACGCGGACGCCGTTGAGGTTGGCGTTCTTGCGGGCCAGCTCGACGGCCCTTTCGTCCAGGTCCACGCCGGTGACCTCGGCGGCCTGGCCCAGCCTGGCGGCGTAGACGCCGAACCCGCCGGTGTAGCAGCACACGTCCAGCACCGCGGCCCCGCGGCAGAGGCCCGCCAGCCGCCGCCGGTTCTCGCGCTGATCGGCGAAGAAGCCGGTCTTGTGCCCGGCGCGCAGGTCCACCCGGAAGCGCAGGCCGTTCTCGCGCACGGTCACGCCC
>JABRVU010000261.1:0-2110 GCA_039961895.1 Phycisphaerae bacterium
ACACCAGCCTGGTGCCCAACGACGGCACGACGGCCGGCAGCCGGACCACGCCGTCCACCGTGCCGGCGGTGCGCGAAGGCTGCGCCGCGGCCCGGATGCTGCTGGCCGGCCTGGCCGCCGAGCAGTGGCACGTGGACGCCGCCGCGGTCGAGATCAGCGGCGGCAAGGCCCGCCACGCCGCCAGCGGCCGCGAGATGACCTACGCGGAGCTGGCCGCCCTCGAGGGCGCCGCCGGGGCCTTTGGGCGCGCGGTGCCGCCCAACGTCGAAGTCACACCGGTCAGGGAGTGGAAGGTGATGGGGCAGGCCGCGGTCCGGCCCAACCGGCGCGACCTGGTCACGGGCGCGCATCCGTATCCCTCGGACGTCGTCCGGCCGAAGATGCTGTACGGCAAGGTGCTGCGACCGCCATCGTACGGTGCGAAGCTCACCGCCCTCGATGAGGCTCCAGCCAAGGCCCTGCCCGACGTCGTGGTGGTGCGCGACGATTCCTTCGTCGGCGTGGCGGCCCCCACCTCGCGGCAGGCCGAACTGGCCCTCAAGGCCCTGGAAAAGACCGCGAAGTGGGACCGCCCTCCGCATCCGTCGAGTCCCCACGTTTATGATTACCTGCGGCAGCGGGTCCGCGGGGGCGTACCCGCGAACCCCTTCAAGGACGAGCTGGCCAAGGCCGCCAAAGTTCTCAAGCAGACGTATACGGCGGCCTACGTCCAGCACGCCCCCCTGGAACCGCGGGCGGCGGTGGCCGAGTGGTCCGACGGCAAGCTGACCGTCTGGACGGCCACGCAGAACCCCTTCGGCGTCCGCGGCGAGCTGGCCCGGGCGTTTCGGCTCTCGGAAAACGACGTCCGCGTGATCGTGCCCGATTTCGGGGCCGGCTTCGGGGGTAAGCACACCGGCGAGTGCGCGGTCGAGGCGGCCCGGCTGGCCCAGGCGGCACGCCGCCCGGTTTCGCTGCGCTGGACCCGCGAGGAGGAGTTCACCTGGGCCTACTTCCGCCCGGCGGCGGTGATCGACGTCGAGGCCGGGCTCGACGCCGCCGGCCGGCTCACCTGCTGGCATTTCGTCAACGTCAACTCGGGAGGATCGGCGGTCGATACGCCCTACAACGCCGGGCGGGCCCGCGGCCAGTTCGTCGGGTCGGATTCGCCGCTGCGCACCGGGTCGTATCGGGCCCTGGCGGCGACGGCCAACAACTTCGCGCGCGAATCGTTCATGGACGAGTTGGCCCTGGCGGCCGGACGCGATCCGCTCGAGTTCCGCCTGGCGCACCTTGAGAACCCTCGGCTGCGGGCCGTGCTCGAGGCCGCCGCCGAACGCTTCAACTGGAAGGAGCGCGTCCGCGGGAAGGATCCCGCCCTGGGCGTTGGCCTGGCCTGCGGCACCGAGAAGGGCTCCTACGTGGCCACCTGCGCGGAAGTGGCCATCGACCCGGCCAAGCGGACGCTGGCCGTCCGGCGGGTGTGCACGGCCTTCGAGTGCGGGGCGATCATCAATCCGGAGAACCTGCTCAGCCAGGTGAACGGGTGCATCCTCATGGGGCTGGGGCCGGCCCTGCGCGAGGGGATGGAGTTCCAGGACGGGCGGGTGCTCAATGCCTCTTTCTGGAGGTACCTGGTGCCGCGCTTCTCCGACCTGCCCGAGCTGGACACCCTGCTGCTGAACCGCCCGGACCTGCCGTCGGCAGGCGCTGGCGAGACGCCCATCATCGGCATCGCCCCGGCCGTCGGCAACGCGGTCTTCCACGCCACCGGCGTGCGCGTGCGGCAGATGCCCATCCGCCTGCCGGAAGGATGATCGGGCCATGCAGACGCATCCGCTGACCATCGACGCCCACCAGGCGGTGGTCGATTTCAGCGCTGCCGAGCGGCGGTTCGCGCTGGCCGTGGTGATGCGCACGAGCGGTTCGACCCCGCGGAAGGCGGGCACCAAGGCCCTGCTGGGCGAGGACGGCTCGATCTGGGGCACCATCGGCGGCGGACTGCTGGAGTTCGAGGCCCGCCGGCGGGCGGTGGAGGCCATCCGCACCGGTCGGGCGGTCCTCTACGACTTCCCCTTCAGCGGCACCGACGCCGCCGAGGGCGAACCGGTCTGCGGCGGGACCATGCGCC
>JABRVU010000262.1:0-2277 GCA_039961895.1 Phycisphaerae bacterium
CCTGCTGGTTGAGCCGGGCGATCTGCCGGGCCAGGTCGTCGGCCTTGGCGGCCGCGTCGGCGATGTCGCCGTTGAGCTCGTCGCGCAGCAGCAGGGCGTCGTTGCGCTGCCGCTGAATCTCGCGGACCAGGGTGTCGGCGGCGGTCAGCACGATGCCGCGGGCCCCGGCGTCGTGGGGGGTGTTCTGCAAGGCGCTGAAGGCGTTGAACAGGCCGGCCAGGGCGCTGGACAGATCCGTGTCGGAGAGTTCGTTGAGCACGGCCTCGATCCGCCCCAGGGCCTGCCGGCGGGCCAGGGCGTCGTTCTGGTCGCCGATGGAGCGGCGGATGCGGTTCTCCAGGGCCTCGTCGAGGTTGCGCTTCAGGGCGGTCAGGGCCACGCCGCCGCCGGGAGTGAAGCCCTCGGGCAGGGGGATGCCGCCGGCCGGGTTGAGCACCGCCGTCTGGCGCGTATAGGCGGCGCTGCCGGCATTGGAGATGTTGTTGCCGACCACCTGCAGCGCGCTCTGGTAGGCCATCAGGGCGCTCTTGCCGATCTGAAGTGCGCTGGTGATGAGTCCCATGGTCTTAGCCCACCGCCTCGAAAACGCCGGCCGGAACGCCGGATTCGCGCCGTCCGCCGCGGGAATAGCCCTCGTGTTCGGCCCCGCCGCCGCGCATGGCCAGGACCAGCTCGCCTAAGTGCTTGAGCATCTCCTGCGTGATCAGCGCGTGGGTGCGCTGCATGCGCCGGAGTTCCTCGACCGCGACCTTCAGCCCGGCGGCGGCGGTCAGAAGCTGGCTGCGCCGCGGCTCGGGGAAACGCTCGGCCAGGTCGCTCAGTCGGATCGCATCGGCCTGCGCCGTCCGGTCGCCGAGGCCCTCGAGAATCCGCCGGGTGATCTGGCGGCGGAGGCCCTCGCGCCGGGCGGCCTGCTCGGCCAGGGCCAGCTCGCGGGCGGTCAACGCCTGGATGCGGTCGGCGTCGGCCTGACGCACCGCGGCCAGCTTCTCGCGCAGACTGCCGGCCAGCTCGGCGTGCAGCGCCGCCATGTCGCCCAGCAGGCGGGCCAGGTCGCGGGCCAGAAGATCGACGTTGAGATTCACGTGGCTCATGTCAGACGTTCTTCACCAGGCGGTTGTAGATGGCGTCACTCAGACTGTTCTTGAACCCGGCACCGGCCAGGCGGGCCAACTCCTGGTCGAGCTGCCCGCCGAAGACCTCCTCGCCGCGCCCCCCGTGCCCGATGCCGCCCTTGAGCCTCGAGTCGCGGGCCGTCCGCAGCATCTGGGCGAAGAAGGTGGCCCCGACCATTTCGTCGGCGGCCTGCCGCAGCAGGGCCTTGCGCCGCTCGGGCGCGGCCGTGGCCACGCCACTGGCGGTGAGGTTCGGTAGCGCGTTGATCATGCCTGGCTCGCTCATGCCGTTCTTGTTCCGATTCGGTCGATATCCGTCGATTCGTTCCTTGCCGTCGCTGGGTCGCGCGGGCTCAAAGCCCGCGGCTCGTTGACCCTTGCCCCACCCGATCCAAAATCCGCGATCCGCGGCTTTCTCACTCCTCACTTCTCCACGATCAGCGTCGCGTGGAGCTTGCCGGCCTCATGAATCTTCTTGATGATCGCCACCCGGTCCGGGGCGCTCACCCGAATCTGGTTGAGCGCGTCCAGGAGGTCGGCCAGCTTGGCCCCGCCCTTCTTCTCCGGGTCCAGAGCCAGGAAGTCCTTCTCGACGACCTGCGGGTTCTCGACCGTCGCCGGCGGCTGCGGCAGCGTGGTGGTGATGGTCAGCCCCTTGTGGCTGATGATGACCGGGGCGATCTCCACGTCGCCGCTCAGCACGATGTCGCCGGTGGTGTAGTTGACCAGCACGCGGGCCTCGGTATAGGGCATCAGCAGCGGGAGGTTCTCGATGCGGGCCAGGAAAGGGGCGGGGTTGGCCCGCTCGGCGGCGGGCAGCCGCACCAGCACCGTCCGCGGATCGAAGGCCATCGCAAGCTGGGCCGGGGCCTGGCCCGGCTCGGGGATCGTGGCTTCTTCATTGATGGACTGGGCGACGGCATAGGCCACGCTCCATTCGGCGTGCGGCCGGTCGAGGACCAGCGTCACGTAGGGCTCGTCGGGCTGAACCCAGCCGATCGGCCGGACCGGATCGGCGGCCCGGAAGACGGCCAGGTCGCGCCCGAAAGCCACGTACGTGTGCACCCAGTCCTGTTCCAGCGTGGCCCCCTGGGCGATGCGGGCGGTGGTCGGCCGGAGGGGATCGTCGATCTCCAGCGGGCCGCTGGCCAGGGCCATGATC
>JABRVU010000263.1:0-7124 GCA_039961895.1 Phycisphaerae bacterium
TCCATCCTGAGGAGGAAGGGCTCAGGCAGATCATCGAGGTGCTCTTGAACGAGCCGGAACACTTCGCGGGGGTCAAGGACTATCTGGATCCCGCGCTGATCCGTGATCCGGGTCTGGCTGCCGTGGCCGGGGCCCTGGTCGTGATGCTGGGGTCGGGCAACGAGTTCCGGCTCGTTGACCTGATCGCGCGGTTCGAGTCGCCGGCGTTCGGGCGGTTGATCACCGACCTGGCTGAACGGGGGGCGCGGCGGGGTAAATATGCGGAGACGCTGGCCGGGGCGATCGCGTGCCTCGAGGCCTGTCGATCGGCGCGCGAAGCGCTGGCGCTGGCCGATGAGGTCCGCGCCGGGCGGGGGCCCGGCCGGGATCCCTCGGGGGCGTCGGTCCCCGACGGCGAGGATGAGCGCCTGGCGGCCCTCGGGGAGCGGGCCCGCGGGTCTTCGCCCGAGGGGGCACGATTCGCGCCGCCCAAACTGCGACGGCGGGTGCTGGGATGACGGAGTCGGTCATGGGGGGTGGGGAAGATGAGGGTGGTTGCGACGCGGCGGACGTGAAGTTCGGCGCCGGTGCGGGCGAGGGTCGGCACCTGGATGGGCATGACGTACGGAGACCTTTGATGTTAAACACCAACCCGGCTTCGGTGGACCCGGTTGACGAAGCGGTTCAGGAACTCCTGGAGCGCGGGAGGAAGCGCAAGGGCATCATCACCTGGGAAGAGATGAACGAGATACTGCCCGACGAGGCCATCTGCCCCGACAAACTCGAGATGATCATGATGACGCTGGACGAGCAGGGGGTGGAGATCATCGACGAGTGCGAGGCCAGGACGCTGGGCATCCAGCAGCCGGTCGAGCGCCGTCCGGCCCGTCCGGTGCCGGTCAAGACGGTCCCCCTGGTGGTCGAACAGGACGAGTCGGACATCGACGAGGACGAGGACGACGAGAAGGTCGAGGACGTGGACCCGGAGGACAGCGGCTCGCGGCGGATCGACGACCCGGTGCGCATGTACCTGACGCAGATGGGCGAGATTCCGCTGCTGACCCGGGCCCAGGAGATCGCCCTGGCCAAGAAGATCGAGCTGACCCGGATGGCCTTCCGCAAGCTGGTGCTGGAGAGCGACTACTGCATCACCCAGGCGGTGGACATCCTCCAGCAGGTGGCCGACGGGCGTCTGCCCTTCGACCGGACCATGAAGATCTCGACCTCCGAGGCCATGGCCAAGAACACCATCACCAAGCTGCTGCCCGAGAACCTGGCCACCGTCCGCAAGCTGATGGAGCTCAACCAGGCCGACTATCAGAAGCTGAGCACCACGCGGATGTCGGCCTCGGCCAAGACGCAGATCATCCGCCAGTTGAACCAGCGCCGCCGCAAGATCGCCAAGCTGCTCGAGGAGCTGTCGCTGCGCACCAGCCGGATCATCCCGCTGATGCGCAAGCTGGAGGCCGTCTACCGCAAGATGACCGACCTTCAGCAGCGGATCAACGCGGAGAAGCGGCGGCCCACGCTCTCGCCCGAGGACCTGGCGGTCACGCAGGACGAGATCCAGGGGCTCGAGTCGCTGGTGCTCGAGGAGTCGAGCCTGCTGGGCGAGCGGCTCAAGAAGATGCGCCGGGTGTTCAGCGAGTACGAGGACGCCAAGCGCAAGCTCTCCGGCGGGAACCTGCGGCTGGTGGTCAGCATCGCCAAGAAGTACCGCAACCGCGGGCTCTCCTTCCTGGACATCATCCAGGAGGGCAACACCGGGCTGATGCGGGCGGTGGACAAGTACGAGTATCGCCGGGGCTACAAGTTCAGCACCTACGCGACCTGGTGGATCCGCCAGGCCATCACCCGGGCCATCGCCGACCATGCCCGGACCATCCGCATCCCGGTGCACATGATCGAGACCATGAGCCGGCTGCGGAACATCTCCAAGCTGCTCCTGCAGGAGCTGGGCCGCGAGCCGACCATCGAGGAGATCGCCCGCAAGGCCAAGATGCCGGTCAGCGAGGCCCGGCGGGTGATGAAGATCAGCCGGCACCCCATCTCGCTGGACCGCCCGGTGGGCGAGAGCGAAGATTCGTACTTCGGCGATTTCATCGAGGACGAGACCGCCGAGTCGCCGGTGCAGTCGGCCGGCAACGAGATGCTCAAGGACCGCATCGAGGAGGTGCTCAAGACGCTGACCTACCGCGAGCGCGAGATCCTCAAGCTCCGCTACGGCATCGGCGACGGCTACACCTACACGCTCGAGGAGGTGGGCAAGATCTTCAAGGTGACCCGCGAGCGCGTCCGCCAGGTGGAGGCCAAGGCCATCCGCAAGCTCCAGCATCCCGTCCGGGCCCGCAAGCTGGAGGGCTTCATCGACAGCATGCGCGCCGCCGAGGGCTGAACTCACCACGCGAAGAGCTGAACCGCCAGGACGCGGTGACGCCGAGAAATTCGCGTGCTCTTGGCGTCACGGCGTCCTGGCGGTTGAATCGACCGCGGTTTCGTGTCTGGCCTTGGTCGCGTCCGAGGAAGTCCGCGTGCCTTCCAAGGGTTGTGCCTTCGGGATCGCTCTGCTCGGATGGGCCAACCCACTGCTCCTGGGCGGAGCACCACCCACGTCACAAAAGGGCCTTGAGCCCCATGAGCCTACGGCACCGCTGACAGGTCAATACGTGTTCCTCAACGTGGCGCCGAAGCGCCCGTGGGACCAGGCGAAGCCCGAGAGTTTCACGCCCGAGGTCTTCCGCGCCATCGTCGAGGCGGTCGGGACGCGCGGGCACGATCGGCTGCGGGTCGGGGCGAGCTTCGTGTTCAGCATCCTGGAGGACGAGCCGTCCGTCCTGGCCCGCGCGCTGCGCAACCTGCTGGATTCGGCCCGGGCCGCCGACGTGCCCGTGCTGGTGACGTTCGATGGACAGAACTGGTGGCAGAACCGCCCGGACCTGTGGAACTTCTGGGACCCGGCCCTGCCCGGCTACGACCCGGCCAACCGCGCGAACGTCGAGTGGACGGACTGGACGCCCGACTCGGCGGTGAAGATCGGCTGGCGCAACTGGGGACGGCAGATGCGCGTCCGGCCGGCTCCCAACCTGGCCTCCCGTCGGTTCCTCGAAGCGCACTGGCCGGCCTACGACGTGCTGGTGCCCATGCTCGTGCGCTGGCGGGAGGAACTGCCCGCCGATCGGAAGCATCTGTTCGGCGGGCTCAAGGTCGGCTGGGAAGCGTCGATCAACGTCAACGCCTACCATTATCCGGGCGGCAACCGCCTGTTCGAGCAGTGGCCTGACGACCCATCGCATGATCCGAACGAACACGATCCGGCCAAGGGCTGGACGTTCGGGCACGCGGTGCTGGGCCACGCGGCCGTTCGCACCGCCGGAATCAAGAGCGACGGCGAGCTGGCCAGGGAGGACGTCGAGCGGGTCGTGCAGCAGTATCTCGAGGCCCTGGCCGGCCGGGCGGTCGGGCTGGGGCTGCCCGCCGGCCTGGTGTTCACCCATCAGGGCGGCACGTTCGCGCCCTGGGACCGGCACCTGTCGTTCAGGCCGGCCATGAATCGCTTCTCGATCCCCGGATGGAGCTTCTACAGCCACGATCCGCCGGAGTGCGGTTCGCTGGCCGAGGACATGGAATCGCAGGGCCGAACGCAATGGGCCGCCGCCGAGTGGTGGCGCGGCGCGGCCGACGAAAAGGGCTGGCAGGAGCGCTTCGCGCGGACGCTGGCGTTCAAACGCTGCCGGTTCATCTGCGTCTTCAACTGGCACGGGTTCGAGCAGGCGCCCGGCGCGACGGCCGGGCTGCGTCGCGTCATCGAGCAGCGACGCTGACGAGAAGGGTGAGGCCGCGGCCAGGCGAATCAGGCTCCTCTCCGCTTGATATCCCGAAGCAGTTGGCCGTGCTCCGAGTCTTTGTAGGCCGGATCGAGCGGATAGCACCCGCTGATAAGGCCTTTCCTCGGCCCGGTGGTGCAGTCGCTGAACGTGCGGCACAGGAGTTTCGTCTCCAAGGTGCCGCGTTCGAGGACGTCCAGCGGCAAGTGCGGGTAACTCAAAACCACCCGTCCCAGTCCCACGCCGTCCACCCAGCCGGCCCGGACCACGGCCTGGGCCACCAGCGGGAGAAACTCCTGCAAGTAGCTGTACCCCGTTCCGATGAGCACCAGGCGAGGGAACCGCATTTTGAGCTGCCGGACGACGTCGATCTGGCGGGCCACGCCGACCAGCGGATCTTCAGGAGGCAGGTAGCCGTCCGAAGGCGGATAGTACGCGGGGCGCTGGATGTGCGGATTGTAGTAGGGGCTGCCGCAGCTCACGTTGATCGCCGTCACGCCCAGCGACGCGAGCATCTCCAGGAGGCGGATCGGCTCGGTCAGGTCGTATTCCAGCGGGTTGTCGGCGCGCACGCCGAATCCGTAGCGATAAGGCAGCAGGTGGTCATGGCGGGCGGGCACGCCGACGCCTTTCTTCTTACCGGCGCGCGTGGCCGGGTCGTCCTCGAAGGGCACCAGGTCGAAGGCGCTGAGCCGCACGCCGATGGCCAGTCCCGGCACGGCCGACCGCACCCTTCCGATCAGCTCGCGGATGAAGCGGGTGCGGTTCTCGAAGCTGCCGCCGAACGCGCCGGGGCGGACGTGGGCCCCCAGCAGCTCGTGGCCCAGATAGCCGTGGCAGCACTTCAGATCCACGAACTCGAAACCGGCATCGGCGGCCATCCTCGCGGCCGAGACGTAATCGTCCATCAGCCGGTACAGCTCGTCGTCGGTGAACAGCACGGCGTCATCGTCGGGCCGGATGCCGAACTTCGCGTCCAGGATGGGGTGGTGATACGCGATGCGCGGTTCCATGCGGGCGTTGTCGTTGGGTTTGCAGAACCGGCCCGAGTGGGTGAGCTGCAAGCCGATGAGCAGGTCGTCGGTGCGGCCGGTGGCCTGACGATGGGCCTCGACCAGGGTTTCGCGCAGCGCGGCGATCGGCCCTTTCGTTTCCGGCGTGAGACAGAGTTGGTTGGGGTTGGCCCGCCCGTCGTGGCGGACGGCGACGGCCTCGCAACCCCAGATCAGCTTGGCGCCGCTCTCGCCGAAGTGGCGCCATCGCCGGCGGGTCCAGTCGGTGGGGCCGCCGGAGCGGGTGCCGTCCCAGCCTTCCATGGGGTGGATGCACCAGCGGTTGCCGACCTTCCGGCCGAGGATTTCGATCGGGTCGGCCAGCGGCGAGCCCTCGGCCCGGCTCAGGACGCGCTCATCGCAGGGGACGGACCAGCCCAGTTCCGCCCAGCGTTCGCGCAGGGCGGCCGGCGTGTGATAGTGCGTCAGTTTCGGGAACGTTTTGATTTCCGACATTCACTCACCTGCCTCCGGGGCATCGGGTCGGCCGTCAACTTCGCGCAGACCGCCCGGATGTCACGGCTGTTTTAAGCTTCCGATGCATTCCGTGCAAAAAATGCCCCGGCCCCGTTCCGCGCGTATAATCTCCGCGCCGCGGTGCGGGGACGTTCCGCTGGTTGCGCAGTTCCAGATCGCCGCCCTGGAGCGGGTGACCGGAATCATCCACCGGCAACGCCCGGTGAGAGCGCCCCTCGCCGAGACGTGCCCGCACCCGCGTGCGAACCGGTCCTGTCGGAGGATTCGCCCGTGAGCGCCGCGACCCGCGACTGGCTGTTGCGTTCCCGGCCGTTTCTGTTCTATCCGCCGGTCATCGTTCTGATCCTGGCGTACGTCGCTTCGCGCCGGCTGGTCGGCCTCGGCGAGGGCGCGGCCCTGCTGCTCGGCGGGCTGCTGGCCTGGACGCTGATCGAGTGGCTGTTGCACCGGGCCATGCACGTGCCGGTCCGCTCGCCGGCCATCGCCCGCTTTCAGGACGACGCCCACCTGCGCCACCACCGCGAGCCCCGGGATCTTGAACACTCGGTCGTAAGGCTCAGCGGAAGCATCCCGCTGGGACTGATGTTCTTCGTGATCTGGCTGGGGGCTTTCCGTAACTTGGACCGGGCCCTGGTCTTTCAGGCCGGCGTGCTGATCGGCTACGTCGGTTATGAGTTCGTCCATCTGGCCAGCCACGGCGCCTGGCGCCTCGCGGTGCTTCGCGGCCTGGTCCGCTACCACGCCCGGCATCATCACCAGGACTGGAACCGGACCTTCGGCGTGACCAGCCCGTTGTGGGACTGGGTCTTCCGCACCCTGCCGCGGTCGCGCGGCTGACCCGTGGTCCTTTCGTTCATTTTCATCCCGCCGTTACGGGGCCGTGCAGCGGGTGCTTTTCGTGTGGGCGCGGGGGTCACTTCCGCGCCGCCTCGGGGTCCTCGACCCGCCCCTGGCCTTCGCCGGGTTCGACGACGATGGTCCGGGCCAGCAGGTCGCCGACGCGCTGGCGGTTGCGGGTCATGAACACCACCAGCAGAAACGGCCAGATGCTCAGGTGCGGTTCGAGTTCCAGCAGCCGGGCCGCGTTGCGGATGATGACCTGGGCAGGGGCGGGTTTCTCCAACGTCTCGGAGACGACTTGGCAGCCCATGAGGCGCTTGCCGGGCGTGACCGACCAGACGAGTTCGACGACGGCCGTGTAGACGCTGTACAACCCGACCAGGGTCATCCACGGCCAGAACATCGGCGCGGCGGAGATCATCTGCTTATTCTGCTGGGCGGTCTGATAGTCGGCCCAGAAGACCATGACCGGCTTCCACCAGAAGGCCAGGGTGACGGCCGCCGCCGGGGCCGCGTCGATGAGGGCGGCGATGCCTCGGCGCCCCAGCGTGGCGGCCGTCGGGCCGGGAGGAATGAGAACCGGCATGGCCAGGCTCTCGCGCCGGACCCAATAGACCACCATCAGCACCAGCATCACCGCGACCAGCGGCATGGCCTCGCCGATCCCACCGGAGGGCTGTCCGCCGGCGGGGTTCCTGCGGATGGGCACTTCGCGGAAGGGCGGGTCTACCTGCCTCCCGTCGGCCGGCGACCAGAAACCCACCTGAGCCCCGTTGGCCGAGGGCCTCAGGACGGCCAGCTTGTCGCGCAAACCGCTCAGGATCGAATCCTCGGGCAGCTCGAGCGGCTGACCGTCCGGCCCGCGCCTACGCCGGAATCCTGAACAAACAGCTCGTCTTCGTGGGGCTCTCGGCCGGGACGGGCGGAAGCGAGCTTCACGCCGAGCCTTTCG
>JABRVU010000264.1:0-2027 GCA_039961895.1 Phycisphaerae bacterium
GTTCGCGGTCGCGGCGGCGGCGGACAAGCCCTGGGCCCGCGACGCCGGGCTGGGCCGGGGGGACGTGATCATCGGCGTGGACGGGCAGCCGTTCCGTTCCGATGCCTCCGTCGAACAGTTCGAGCAGTTCCTCAGGAGCGCCCGGCAGGAGTTGCTGCTCGAGGTGCGGCGGTTCGAGCAGATACCGCTCACGGTCACGCTGGGCGAACGCCCGCCTGAGCTGATGAACTCCGCCGACTGGGAGCCGGCCCAGAAGCGTTTCGCGGCCTGGTGGCGCGAGCAGGTCGGCGAGCCTTCGGTGCGCGTGCGCAAGCCCGCCCCCGTCCTCTACCTGACGAACCGCCCGGTTCTCCCGCCGATCGAGGCGGAACTCCTGCCATAAGCGCGTCACCCGCGCGACGGCTGCGCCGATGATCGGCGGAAGGCTTCCACGTGCGCGTAGTATTCAGGGGCGGAGGCGATCCGTCTCATCTTGTCGCGGAAGGGCCGGCAGGGGGGAAACCGCGTTGCGTACCAGCTGATCCGCTGGCGCATGGTGATGCAGGCCAGCCGCTCGCCGCGGAAACGAAGCAGATGCTCGAAATGGCGGGTCATGAGATCGAGCCGGTCATCGAGGGAGGGAGCCGGCGGGACCCGGCCGGTGGTCAGCCAGGCGTGCGTGTCGCGGAAGATCCAGGGGTCGCACAGGGCGGCCCGGCCGATCATGACTCCGGCGCAGCCGGTGTGAGCCATCATGACCTGGGCGTCGGACGGTGAGCGGACGTCGCCGTTGCCGATGACCGGGATGGCGCGGACGGCCTCGACCACGCGGGCGATGCCGTCGAGGCGGACGCGGCCGCTGAACTTCTGCTCGGCGGTCCGACCGTGGACGGTGACGGCGGCCACGCCGGCACGCTCCAGCTCCGCGGCCAGGGCCGGGGCCACGAGCGACGATTCGTCCCACCCCAGCCGCATCTTGACGGTCACGGGCAGGTCCACCGCCCGCACGATCCGCTCGGCCAGCCGGGCCGCGTTGGCCGGGTCGCGCAGCAACGCCGATCCGCCGTCCTTCTTGCAGACCTTGTCCACCGGGCAGCCCATGTTCACGTCGATGACCGCCGCGCCGTGGTCCCGGCACCAGCGGGCGGCGTCGGCCAGCTCGCCGGCCTGGGCGCCGTAAAGCTGGATGCACAGCGGCCGGTCGTCCGGGTGGGTCTCGACGAGTTGCATCGACTTATACGTCCGCCGGAGCAATCCCCGCGGGTTGACCAGGTCGGTGCTGGCCAGGCCCAGGCCGCCCAGCGGGCGGATGGTCAGCCGGAACGCCAGGTCGCAATAGCCGGCGATCGGAGAAAGCAGCAGGTTCGATGACAGCGCGACGCGCCCGATCCGCAGACCGGCCGGCGAAGCGCCGGACGCGGCGGCAGAAGCAGCGGGGACGGATGCTGAATCGAGGACGCCTACCATAGGGCCGGGCATTGTACCGCGCGGCGTTGATGGAGTCGTCTTGAACCGCAACGCCATCCCCGCCTCCACGCGGGTCGCCAGGCTGATCCGGAGCACTTTCTTGAAGTCCTTGCGGTGCTTCCTCCGGAACGCCGTGATGGTGTCGGGAGCCGGGGTCAAACCCTGCATCCGCCACAGAACGTCCTTGGCCGTGGCGGCGGGCGCGCTGGATGGCCCGCGAAGTCCGAATCCCGATGCTTGTAGCCGTAGCCAGCAGCTTGCCCATCATGTCCGGACGATACGCCGGCCGGCAGAGGCCGCGAAAGATCTTCGATCCGCAAGGGAGTGGATGTCTGGGGCTGAAATCACGGCCATGCTGTTGCCCCCCCCTGTTTCAGTGCTCCATCGGGCGGGGCGGCGTGGTGCTGACCCGCTGGAGCCGGAAGTCGTCGAAATCGGCCTTGAAGGCGAAGGGCGTGGGGGCCGTGGCTTTCCCGCGGAGCCAGATGCTGACGGCCTGATCCGCCGGCCGGACCGGCTCGCCGGCATACGGCAGCCAGACGCCGTGCCGGGGCGGCAGATGCGTCCAGACGACCGTGGCG
>JABRVU010000265.1:0-34542 GCA_039961895.1 Phycisphaerae bacterium
CCGCCACGGTCGCCGACCGCGGGGAGCCGTTCCCGAAGACGCGCGAGAACTCAGAGAGCAGCGGTCCGGAATTCTTCTCCGCCCGATCATGCTCTCTGTTTTTTGCGCCCCTCGACCACGGGGCAACGACAAGTCAGACCCCCTTGGCCTGGCCACACCCGATGAGCGTTGACTGCCCGAAAATCGCGGAGGACCCGGGGATTCCGGAACGGACCCGGATGCGCCGGCCAGGGACCTGGAAGCGGCCGCCCCTGCCGGGCCCGGGCGCGGCGCGCTCTGGCCTTTTTTGAGGGCGATGATATACTTGAGTAGCGGTCGGGGGCTCCGCGCGGCGTCGGTTTTTTTCTGGCGCCGGCGGCCCGCCTGATCCGATAACCTCTTCATGAGGTTTTCATCGTGCCGTCCACGGCGGTGGACGGGTGGGCCAAGCCCGGCGACGGGGCTTGAACGGGTGACTCTTACCGCCCGCTTTCGGGTTCCGGCCCGGGAGGTTCTTTGCCCAGAAAGGGAGGTGATCCATTGTCCAGTAAGATAGGTAGGCTGCCGTAAGGGCAGCGAACGCACGCTGCCGTTCGGCAGCCGAACGACAACAAGACCCGGCGGTGCCCGACAGGCTCCGCCGGGTCGCTTTTTCTCCGGAACCGCGAGCACAACGCGCATGAGTCCATCGGCCGCCGCGACGAGATCGGCGAAGATCCCATCCCGCCAGACCTCTCTGCGGGTGCGCGATCGGGGCAGCAGCCATCGAGAACCCGCCGCCGACGGCATCGACGCATCCTTCACCTTGTGTGGGCGGGCTACTTCGCCTCCAGCCAGCTCTCGCCCCAGGCGATGTCCACCTTGACCGGCACGCAGAGCGGCAGGGCGTTGCACATCTCGTGGCGGATGAACGCGGCCTCGGCCTCGATCGCCCCCCGGGCCACCTCGAAGACCAGCTCGTCATGCACTTGCAGGAGCATGCGCGAGGGCCGGCGCTCGTCGCGGATGCGCCGGTGGATCTGGATCATGGCCCGCTTGATCAGGTCGGCGGCGCTGCCCTGGATCGGGGAGTTGCAGGCCAGCCGCTCGGCGGCGTTACGCGCGGTCTGGTTGCGCGAGTTGATGTCGGGGATGGCCCGCCGCCGCCCCAGGATGGTGCTCACCTGGCCGGTCCGGCGGGCCGCCGCGATGGTCTGGTCCATAAACCGCCTCACGCCCGGATAGCGCGCGAAGTAGCGGTCGATGAAGGCCTGGGCCTCGCTGGTGGACATGCCCGTCTGACGGGCGAGCCCGTAGGCCGTCTGCCCGTACACGATCCCGAAGTTCACCGCCTTGGCCCGGCTGCGCATCTCCCTGGTCACCTGCTCGAGGGGCACGCCGGCGACCTCGGCGGCCACGAACTGGTGGATGTCGCGGTCCTCCTCGAAGGCCCGGATCAGGGCCGCGTCCCGAGAGAAATGAGCCAGCACCCGCAGCTCGATCTGCGAATAGTCGGCCGTCAGCAGGACATGGTCCTTGTCGCCGGGCACGAACGCCCGCCGGATCTGCCGCCCGATCTCGGTGCGGATGGGGATGTTCTGCAAATTGGGGTCGCTCGAGGAGAGCCGCCCGGTGACGGCCCCGATCTGGTTGAAGCTCGTATGCACCCGCCCGGTCCGCGGGTTGATCATCGTCGGCAGCGTGTCGATGTACGTGCCCTTGAGCTTGACCAGCTCGCGGTACTCGCGGATCAGTTGCGGGACGGGGTGACGGGTCTGCTCGGCCAGGGCCTCGAGGCTCTCGGCGTCGGTGCTCCGGCCGGTGGCGGTCTTCCTGATGACCGGCAGCTTCAGCTCGTCGAACAGCACCGCGGCCAGTTGTCTGGTCGAATCGATGTTGAAGGCATGGCCGACGGCTTCGTGAATCCGCCCGGTCAGGTCCGCCAGCCGCCGCTCGATGTCCCGGCCCATCTCGGCCAGCAGGTCCTTGTCCAGCCTGATGCCCGCGCTCTCCATGCCGGCCAGGACCTCGACCAGGGGCATCTCCGTCTCGCGGAACAGGGTCTCCAGCCCGCTGCGGGCAAGCTGCTCGCGGAGGACCTCGGCCAGGTGCCAGGTCACGTCGGCGTCCTCGGCGGCGTATTCGCAGGCCCGCCGGGTGTCCACCTGTTCGAAGGTGATCTGGTCCTTGCCCTTGCCGAGCAGGTCGGAGGTGGGGATTTTCGATCGCCCCAGCAGCTCGCCGGCCAGATAGTCCATCCCGTGCGACCGCCGCGAGGAATCCAGCACGAAGCTGGCGATCATGGTGTCGAACTCGACGCCGTTGACGGGCGCGCCGTGATGTTCGAGCACCACCAGGTCATACTTGATGTTCTGGCCGATCTTCTTCACCTTCGGGTCGGCCAGGATCGGCCGCAGCGCCGCCAGCGTCGGCTCCAGCGGCAGACAGCGTCCCAGGCCGCGAAACGGCAGGTAATACCCCTCCCGGACCTTCCAGGAGAAGCTCATTCCCGCCAGTTGGGCCTGGGCCGGGAAGAGGCTGTTCGTCTCGGTGTCCAGGGCGAAGGCCTTCTGCTCGCGCAGGGCGGCCAGAAACGCTTTGAACATCTCGTCGGTATCGACCAGGACGTAGTGGTGGTCGGAGGAAGGCGCGGCCTGTTGAATCCGCGGCTGGTCCGCGGGAGCAGAGGCTTCTTCCATCTCCTGGGTGTCGTCCGTCTCCACCACCGGCGGAGGAAGCGAATCGAACAACCCCCCTTGGATGCCGCCCTTCCGCGCTGCCCTTGGAGGGGCCCCTTTCGCGGCGGTCTGCTGTTGTGAATTTCCGGTGCCCGGCTGATGTTCCCGAGAGCGATCGACCGGAGCGGCGGGCACCGGCGTCCGGCCGGTGTCGCGGGGAGCCCCGCCCATCAGGGCCGCCACCTGCTCGCTGAGCCTCCGGAAGCCCAGCTCGTTGAACACCTCGTGGAGGGCTTCGAGCTTGAGCCCCCGCCAGCGGCACGCCTCCAGGTCGAACGGGAAGTCCACGTCGCGCTTGAGCGTCACCAGCCTGCGGGTCACGTCGAGCTTGTCCTTGAAGGCCAGGACGTTGTCGCGCATGGCCGGCGTGAGTTCATGAGCGTGTTCGATCACCGCCGCCGCCGTGCCGTATCGGGCGATCAGGGCCGCCGCCTTCTTGGGCCCGATGCCCTTCACCCCTGGGACGTTGTCGGTCGAGTCGCCGGTCAGCGTCTGAATCTCGACGGCCTGCTCGGGGCCGTAGCCCTTCTTGGCCCGCAGCTCGTCGGGCCCGATGATCTCGTTGCCCGCCGGGTCGAACAGCCGGACCCGCTCGGAGAGCACCTGGTCGAGGTCTTTGTCCTTGCTGACGAAGAGGATTTCGACGTCGGGGTCGCTCACCCGGGCGGCCAGCGTGGCCATCACGTCGTCGGCCTCATACCCGGGCACGGCCAGAATGGGAATGCCCTGCCCGGCGACGATCGCCACGATCCGCCGGATCTGCGGGGCCAGGTCCTCCGGCGGCTCCTGGCGGTGGGCCTTGTAGGCCGGGTCGATCTCGTTGCGGAACACCGGCCCCTCGCTGTCCATGGCCATGGCCAGGTAGTCCGGCTGCTGCTCGCGCACGAGCTGCATGAGCATCTGGCAGAACACGTACGTGGCCCGGGTCGGCTCGCCGGAGGGGGCGCTCAGGTGCTGAAACGGCGCGTAGTAGCTCCGAAAGATCTGCCCCAGCCCGTCGATCACGAAGAACCGCTTCGCCATCATCGGGAAATGTTAGGGCATCGCGGCCGGGAACGCCACGGGGCAGGGGGCACTCGCAGGGGTCCGTTTCTCTACGCCCCCAAGCATTTGCATTCGCGGCCCAATGCTGAAAGCGCCCATTCGCGCAGACTTTTTCCCATGTCGACCGGGGTCCGGCGAATCTCACCCCCGGGGAAATCCGGCAACGCGCTCGCGGGAAGCCGTTTTCTCGCTTCTCACTTTTGACTTCCCCAGCGTTGCGGTACGCAACACCGGGGCACAGCCTCTATGGGCTGACCGGCAGGCAGCCGTTGCCCCCGCCTGCGCGGAATGTGGGAGGTCCGGAAGGAGCGGCCCTTCCGAAGAGTCGCTTGACGGGCGCGCGAGGCGCGTCGCGGGCTTGAACCTCAGGCCGCCGTTTCGTTCCACGAGATCCAATAGCGTTTGAGGCTCTGCATCATCTGCTGGAACTCGTCGAAGTCGAAGGGCTTGGTGACGTAGCTGTTGGCGTAATTGCTATAGGCCTCGACCTTGTCGGGTTCGGCCGTCGAGGTGGTGAGTACGATCACCGGGATGCACTTGAGCTTCTCGTCGCTTTTGAGAAGCCGGAGTACCTGGTGCCCATCGACTTTGGGAAGCTTGAGATCCAGGAGGATCACGTCGGGGCGCGGCCGGTCGGTATAGGGTTCGCGTCGGTAGAGATAATCCAGCGCTTCGGATCCGTCACTGACGCGGTCCACGATCACGCCGGCCTGCGGATCGCTGAGCTGAAGCGTGACCAGCCGGGCATGGGCGTTATTGTCCTCCACGAGGAGGAATCGCGTATGCCGGTTGCCCATACAAGACCCCCTTCGCACGTCGGGGCCATGTGGAGCGGGCGTGGCGACCACCTGCATCGGCCACGTCGCCGCCACTCTAGCCATCGGAGATGCCCGCCGGGGATATAAGGTATTTACCCGACGACGGGTTGTCCAGTCCCAAAACGGATGCGTACGGAACAAAGCGATCGGCCGGCCAGAAAACCGAACGGAATCCGAAAAAACCATTCGAGACCCCGCATCGGCGGGTTACTGCGGCGCTCGCGCGCCGAAACAGGCGGAAGCCCATTCTTTTCAGGTTCCCTGATGGACCGCCCCTTCCGGCAATGATGGCCGCTTTGGGAGCCGTTAGGTACGGTCGCTTTTTCCCTCGTGAAGCCCGGTAGCATGGGGACTCGCCGGGGCATCCTGGCCTTCCGGCGGGTAGCGCCCTGCCGCTGGATCGCATCGACGCCTCGGCCCTGACGCCAATGCCGGCACCGAAGGACCGGCCGTCACCGACCGGATCGGTTTGACCCCGGCATCGCGGACTCCAGCGCCGGGATTACCGGGGGCGCAGGTCCAGGCCGTCGTAGAACGCGGCCACGTCCTTCATCTGGGCGTCGGTGAAGAACGGCTGCGGCGGGCGCAGGAACCGCCCGGCCACGCCGAAGTGTTCCAGCGACGCCCGCCAGAATCCGTGCGACCAGCGGGCCAGGAACGGATGGTCATAGGTGTTGACCATCCGGTACGCGGCGGCGCTGTCGCCGTTCTGCACCGCCCGCCAGAGCTTCATGGAGACCTCCGGCGCGAAGGCCGCATAGGCGCTGTAATAGGCCCGCGAACCGTACGGCCAGGCCACCAGGAAGCGGTACTCCGTCCCGCCGCCGAAAATGGCCAGTCGATCGCCGAAACGCCGCTGGCGGTCGATGTAATAGTCGAGCGTGACGTCTTCTTTGAGGGCCGCCACCGAATCGATGCGGACCAGTTTTTCGAGCAGGGCGACCGAGTAGTCTCCATGAAGCACGAGGGGCAGGCGCGTGGCGGCGGCGACGGCCTTGAAATGCTCGACGCAGCCGTCTTCGCCGCAGCCTTCCGGGACCATGATCTGGACCGAATCCGCCCCGACGGACTCGGCGAAGCGGGCGTAATCGACCACCTGCCCGGTCCACCAGTTGCCGGCGGCGGAGATGGTCAGGCCCCGGCCGGCGGCGGCCTCGACGACCACCCTGGTCAGCTCCTTGATCTCCTCGTAGAGCAGCGCTGCGTACTGCCCGTTGCCCATGGTCAGGGCGAAGACGCTCACGCCGGCCTTGGCCGCCCGTTCGATCATGCGCCGCACGCCGTCGTAATCGACTTTGAAGTCGGCGGTGAACGGCGTGGGGATGGACAGGATCGGCCCGCGGAGGCGCTGCCGGAAGTCGGCCGGGCTGACCGGCTCGCGGGCCGCCGGCGATGGGGCCGAGGCCAAGGCCGATCCCCGGCGCGGCGCCAGCAGGGCGGCGGCGCCGGCCGCGCTCAGCTTCAACAACTCTCGACGATTCAATCCCTTGGTTCTGGGCATGGAACGCCACTCCCGGTGAAATCCCGAAACGGATCCGTGACACCTCGGCGGGACAAGAAATGCAGCGGCCCGCCCCGTACAGGCCGTACGCCGTTCCACGACCGGCACAGGAGCCGGTCGCTACGGAATTCGCCTGCTGCGGACTCTTTCCCGCACCTTCTCGAAACGCCCGTGACGGGCGGACGTTTCTCACGTCTGGATTCCTCGACGCAGCGTCAGCCCGCGCCGGCGTTCAATGGGCTTTCAGACTCCCATTCGGCGGTCGGCGGCCTGGCCGCTCAGCTTCCTGGCCAGCTCGTCATGGCGGCGCATAAACTCGGCCATGACCGGGCGCATGTCTTCCACCGTCAGCGGGCCCTTCCTGGCGGCTTCGATGAGGACGTTCTCGGCCTGTACGAGGTCGCCGCAACCGTCGGCCACGCGCGGGGCGACCTCCAGGGGGATGGTGGTCACGCCGTTGGCGTCGCCGTGCAGGAGGTCGCCCGGCCGGATGGTCACACCGCCCACGTCGACCGGTCCGCCGGCCGACACCAGGCGGCAATAGGAATGCGACACGCACAAACCGGCGGCGAAACAGGGGAACTTGAGCGGCGCGACCTGGGGCACGTCCCGCCCGTAGCCGTTGGTCACCAGCCCGGCGCAGCCGAACCCGCGGGCGACGGTGGCCACGATCTCGCCGTAGACCGCGCCGTCCGGCGGGTCATCCAGGTCCTGGATCACCAGCACGCGCGGAGCGGGAACGGCCTCCCAGGAGGCGACCAGTTCCAGCAGGCCGATCGACCGTTCGCCGGCGGCGGGCGCGGTGGACGAGCGGAACGCGGCCGTCACCGCGTAACCGACCATCGGAGGCAGGTGGGGATAAACCGCCCGGATGCGGTGGTTCAGATAGCCGACGTTCCGCGGCCGGCAGTTGCACAGCTCGATGACGTTGCAGACCGTCGGGCTGTCGTACTGGGCGAGCGTCTCCAGGACCGATGAAGGCAGGGCGGTCATACCCAAGGCTCCCACGAGAAACGGTTCACTTCGCCGAGGCGCGTTCCGGCCAGCTCGCCGACACGTCGGCCTCGACGGATTCCAGCATCATTCCGCCGCCGTCCCGCTCGGCGGCGGCGAGCTTGAGGCGGACGTAGTTCACGCCGGCCGACTCTCGAAGCCCGGTCAGTTCCCCGGCCGGCGAACCATCCACGCGGACCCGGCAGACCCGCCGGGCCGTGTCCCAATCCAACACCAGCGCATGCCACCGGTCGGGCTGAAGCGCAACCCCCTCTTCGCCGTTCTTACCGACGTTCAGAGAAAGATTGTACACGTTGTTGAATACGTCCTCCGCGTCGAAGGGCACGGAGAAATGATCGGTCAGGCCCAGCAGCGCGCCCGGCGAATCGGCCCGCAGCAGCACGCGCATCCGCAGCGTGCCTTTCGCGCCGATGGGGAAGTTCCACACGACGGCGGACGGCCAGTCGGGATCCGGTTTGCGCAGCGCCAGCACCCTGGCCTCGGGCCGGTCCGGGTGGGCCGTCACCTCCACCCCGCGCGTGCCGAAACGGGACCATTCGTCCAGGCGGTTCACGAAGTCGGCCTGCTGGCGGGTCTCGTAGAGCCAGCGGGGAGCCAGACGGCAGACGGACCGCCCGGCGCCGGTGGCCACGCCGGTGGTGAACAGGATCATCCCTTCCTTGGAGACGGAGGGGTACGGATACGACGGCCCGTGATCGCCGCTGGGCGGCGGCGGATCGTTGCGATAAGGGTCGCGGGCCACCTCGCGGGCTCCGCGCCAGGTGCGGCCTTCATCCTCGGAGA
The DNA here is from genome assembly GCA_039961895.1 of Phycisphaerae bacterium. Lineage (GTDB taxonomy): Bacteria > Planctomycetota > Phycisphaerae > UBA1845 > PWPN01 > JAAXZI01. The sequence continues at coordinate 7,857 of JABRVU010000265.1, forward strand.
CGGCGGCGTGCAGCACGTGCCGCCCGCCATAGGCGTAGGGGAACCGCAGGCAGCCGTTCCAGAACATGGCCATGCGCCCGTCGGCGAGCCGCAGCAGGCCGGGCGGTGAATCCGAGGAGATGATCCGCGTCGGTCGCGGGGCGGACCAGCTCCGCCCGTCCGGGGAGAACGACTCGTAGAACCGCCCGAGCTGCGTGCGGATCAGCATCCAGACGCGGCCGTCCTTGAGCTCCAGCACCACCGGCTCGACCGCGCCGTAGGCCGAGACGATGTCGGGCACCACCACCCTGACCCGGTCCGGCGAGAGGCTCCAGGAGGCGCCCGCGTCATCGGAGTAGAGCACCGCGCAGTCGTATTGGCCGGTGAAGGTGAACGCATCCAGCCCGGTGCCGCGGCTGGACCAGGTCCTCTGGGTGAGGCACGAGAAGGGAAAGAGCAACCGGCCGCTGCGAAGCTGGGCCGCCGAGTTCATCGCTCCGGTGTAGCCGGTCCAGATCGAGCGGATCGGCGTCCAGCTCTTGCCCTCATCGGATGACCGCGTGTACCAGATGTCCAGGCGCCGCTCGCCGGTCCGTCCCACGCGCGGGCGATCGTCCTCGCCGGTCTGGACGATGCCGGTATGGGCGTCATTCAGCGAGAAGACGTGCAGCCGGCCGTCGCCATCGACCAGGGCATACGCGCCCAGCCAGCCGCCCGGTTCGCGGGGCAGCTCCAGCAGGCGGCGCGGTTCGCTCCAGGTCGTTCCCCCGTCGCGGGAGTCCCGGGCCGCCAGCTCCGGGCGTTTCTCGAACCAGCGCTGGTAGACGCCCATCAGCGGGCCGGACTTGAGCTGGACGATGATCGGGCACTCCTCGAAACGAACCACGACCCGCGGGGCGTCGTCCGGGGCGGCCGGGGCCGGGGCCGCGTGCAAGAGCGGGATCATCATCAGGCTCGACGGTCCGGGCCATCGGCGGATGTTCATGGCCTACCCCTTCTCGAATGGTGCGGGACGCGCGACTTCGGCGGCGGGCGTCAAGGTCGGCTCCGACTCCGGTGACGGCTCGATCGTGTACCAGGTGAGGTTGCGCAGGCGAGCCGGGCTCATCGGCGGTGAAAACCGCGAGAGAATGAAAGCCGTCAGCAACGCCAGGGCCGGCCCCGGCACGCCCAGGTACAGAAAGCTGATGCGCCGCTCATCGGGGAGGGTCAGGTTGCGGGCCAGCATGAACACGCTGACGCCCACGGCCACGGCCAGGGCGATGAGGGCCTGGCCGCCCGTGACCCGCCGGCTGAACACGCCCAGCAGGAACACCGGCGTGAGCGACGACACCAGCGACAGCCAGGTGAAGCTGGTGTCCACGAACCCCTGTTCGGGCGGCGAAAGCGTCAGGCCCAGCCCCACGCCGATCGAGGCCGCGCCCAGCAGCACGGTCATGACCCGCGAGAAGGCGACCTGCTCGCGCTGGGTGGCAACGGGCCTGAAAAACCGCTGGTAGAAATCGACGGTGGCCACGGTGGTCAGGCTGTTGAAGCCGCCGGCGAGGGTGCTCATGACCGCGGCCAGCATGGCCGCGATCATCAGCCCCGGCAGCGGGGCCGGCAGGTGCGTCCCGATGAAGTGGTACAGCGCCGACTTGCCGTGCAGCGGACGCTGATCCGGCGGCAGAAGCCCGTAGAACGCGAAGATGGCCAGTCCCACGAACCACAGGCCCAGGAACACCGGCAACTGCATCGCCGCGCAGGAATACAGCGACCGGCGGGCCTGGCGATAGCTGGACGTGCTCAACAAACGCTGGATCGCCATCTGGTCGGAACTGTTGTAGAACAACTGATCGTTGGCGATGAAGATGACCAGGCCCCAGAGGGAAAGCCGCACGTAGGGACTGATGCTGTAGAAACTCGGATCGCTCAACCCGGTGGGGCCGTGCCCCTGGGCGAAGGAGTATTCGAGTATGCCCAGCGCGCCGCCCGGCACGGCCAGGCAGATTTTGCCGAGAAGAACGAGCATGCCCCCGACCAGCACCACGAACTGGATGAGGTCGGTCCAGGCGACGGCGTGCAGGCCGCCCAGCACGGTGTAGGCCACGCCGATCCCGCCGGTCAGCAGGATGGTCTGCCACCGCGGCCAGCCGCAGGCCCCCTCAAAGACCGTCGAGGTGGCGAACAGGGCCAGCCCCAGATAGATCACCCGCGTCGAATAGTAGAACCCGGCCGCCAGGGCCCGGATCCGGGCGTCGAACCTGCGCTCCAGGTAATCGAACGGCGTGAACATGCGGCTCTGAAAATAGAAGCGGATGAAGATATGAAACGCGCCGACGGCCAGCAGGGGAGCGATGAACTGCTGAACCGCCAGCGTCACGCCGTGGTCGTAGGCTTCGCCCGGGACCGCCACCATCGAGATGGTGCTCAGCAGGGTCATCAGATAGGAGACGGCGGCCAACCACCAGGGGATGGACCGTCCGCCCAGCAGGTAGTCCTCGGTGTTCTTCGAGGACCGGCTGAAGCGCAGCCCGACCAGCATCATGGCCGACATGTAGGCCACGACCAGGGCCAGGTCCAGGTTTCCCAGTCGGCCGTGAGCGGCTTGGGCGAGCATCATGAAACGGCGAACCTCCAACGTTGCGGACGGGCGGTCATGGGCCTGAGCCGCGGACCGCGCCCCTGTTTACACGCGGATGCGCATCCAGCGGATGTTGTAAACGGCGTCCTCGCAGCACCAGAAGACCGCGAACACCTCGCCGGAGGGCAGATGGATCATCTGCGGGAAACCGAACTTGAGGCTGCTGAGTTCGTCGGCGCCTCCGGCCCGCCCGCTCATGCCCGACGGGGCCCCCAGCCACAGCGCCGTCTCCTCGAGGTTGGACCACTGGTCGCCTTCGATCCGGGCCAGGGTGCCCCATAAACCGGCCTTGTCATCACGGCGGTAGAGGCACAGGATGCGGTCGTCGGGCAGGACCAGGATTTTGGCGGTCTGGGCGCGCAGCCCGGTGGTCCGCGGGCGGGAGAAGGTCCGCCCGTCGTTCGAGAGGGCATAGGGCGTCAGGCGGGTCTTGCCGGAGGGTTCGTGATAGGCCCAGGCCACCGCCAGCAGCCGGCCGTCGTTCAGACGGGCGAGGGACTGCTCGAAGTGGATGATGCCCTCGGCGTAGCCGTCCATGACGTCGATGTACTCCGGCCAGGTTTCGCCGCGGTTATGCGAGACCCACGCGACGGCCTTCATGCCGTTGGGGGCCTCGCCGTTCCAGCCTTTCCACGTGCCCATCGGGGCCAGCCACCGCCCGTCGGGCAGCTCGAGGATCGCGTGGCAGATCTCGAACCCCGGACCGACCAGCGGGGGCTTGAGCGTCCGCGGACCCTGCCAGGTCCGTCCGCCGTCCGAGCTTTTCATCAGGATGACGTCCATGGGCACGAGCCCCAGGTTGGCCCGGTTGGTGAGCCCTTCGTCGGGATCATCGCGGTAGAAACGCGCCCCCAGGCCCACCAGGCCGCCGTCGCTGAGCCGGCTGATGCGGACGGTGTAGGTGGCCGGACGGGCCGACTGTTCGGTGACCAGCGGCATCGGCGGCGACCAGGTCGCTCCACCGTCGCTCGAGCGCGAAACGTAGGTGCGATAGTCCAGGCTCTCGACGGCCTGACCCAGGTCGAACGCACAGACCAGCTCGCCGTTCTCCAGCCGCACCACCGTCGGGTGCCAGGCGTGAACGGCCCGGATGTGCGGCCTGGGGTTCCGATAGACCCATCCCGTATCCACGCATTCGAACATGTTGCTCATTTCCTTGCTTCCTCACGGACCGTCGCACGCGGGGTTCGCGGCGTTGCCGGCGCCGCTCATGCAGCTCCTGAAGCGGTTCAGATCCGTCTGGTCCACGTCGGCGTCGCCGTAGGTGCCGTAATCACGATCGAAGCACTGGCAGGCCGCGGCATCAAAGATGCCCAGCGGGTCGTTGGCCCCGGTCATGCAGCGCTGGAAGGCCCCGTAGTCGTCCAGGTCCACGTCGCCGTCGCGGTCGATGTCGGCGGCCGGGTCGGCGCAGGGGGTCTGGCAGACGACCTCGGCGCAGACCGTGCCCGGCCCGTTGAACGCGCCGTCCTGCTCGGCGCAGAGCGTGGCCGTCGTCGCCTCCAGGCAGGTGCCGGAGGGAAGGCAACAGGCGCCGGAGCGTATCTCGGCCCCGGGCGTCAGGAACGTCGCGTCCCGATACCCGCGGGTGATGAACGAACGCTCGGCCCAGAAGTAGTAGAACTCGCTGCGGATCATGAAGTCTTCGTCGCCGTCGCCGTTCCAGTCCTGGGCGTGCAGGATCGGGCCCCAGAAGACGAAGGGCAGGTTGAGCGGCTGAATGGCCGACGCGAAGGCCGGGGCCCCCGGCGTGCTGAGGTTCAGGAAGATCGAGCCGGGATTGTTGACCGACAGGGTGGTGAGCAGGTCGGGCCGGCCGTCGAGGTTCCAGTCCACCACGCCCAGCCCGTCCAGCCGCGGGCCGGTCAGCACTTTCACGCCGGGGGCCAGCGTGTCGGTGCCGCCGGCCACCGTGTTGCGGAAGATCCAGACGTTGCCGTAGGTCTCGGTGACGGCCAGGTCGAGGATGCCGTCCTGGTCGAAATCGGCGGCGGTCATGATGATCCGCGAGCCCTGCAACTCGGTGAAGTTGGGCACGTCGTTGGGGTTGCTGTACACCGGCGGGCCGACCTTCAGGTCCGCCCCGGTGGTCAGGCGCAGCAGCACGCCCTCCGCGAAGGACAGGTTGTTGGCCGCGCCCAGGTTCTTGTGGAAATACACGTTGCCCTGCTGCGTGCCGGTGAGAATGTCGGTCTTTCCGTCCACGTCCCAGTCGGCGAAGACGTTCCAGTTGTAGCCGTCGCCGTAGCCGGGCCCGGGATGCCAGATGGGCACGCCGTTCACGCGGGCGCTGCCGCGCAGGACCAGGCGGGGCAGATACGGCGAGCCCTGCATGGCGTAGATGGCCGTGCCGGAAAGATATTCCTTGTGCCCGTCGCCGTCCCAGTCGGCCACCGACATCGACGAGATCATGGACACGAAACCCCAGGGAATGGTCAACGGCGCGGAATCCACCCGCCACTTGGGCAGCGCCGCGCCGCCCTCGTTCAGGAACACGCGCACGTCGCCGCCGGCGGCGCTGACCAGAAGGTCGTGCTTGCCGTCGGCGTTCCAGTCGATGACCGACGCCCGGGCGATGACCTGGGCGGGGAAGTTGGAGGTCTTGGGAAACGCGACCCGGACGTAATCGGGGGCCGCCTGGGTGCCCTGATTCCTGAAATACATGAGGAAGTCTTCGGCGTTGACCGGCCCGCCGAACGCCCACGAGCCGGTGATGAGTTCGAGCTTGCCGTCCTGGTCGAAATCATGGGCGGTCGGTGAGGCCGCCCAGCCGGTGTCCAGCGGCTGTCCGCCGGCGTTCACCGGGCCGACGTACTGGAGATTGGGCACGCCGGAGGCGTTCCGGCTGGTGCCCTTGTAGAAGTAGATCCGTCCGGTGGTGTATCCGCCGGTCAGCAGGTCGGGCAGGCCGTCGCCGTCCCAGTCGCCGGCCCACGGCTGGTTGTAGTAATCGACCGTGAAGCTCCCCGACACGTCCTCGGGCACCGGGCTCTGCGGGACTTGCAGCCTGGAGCCGCCGACCTGGACGAAGCCCCGGTACGACAGGACCGGGGCGGTGGTTCCGGTGTTTTTCCACCAGATGATGGCGTTGTGGCTGGTGCCGACCAGCAGGTCGGCCCTGCCGTCGTTGTCCCAGTCGTAGATGAAGGGGGCGGCGTACCAGCCCAGGTCGACCGGACCGATCTCATCGGTGAACATGCGGCAGCCGTTGAAGACCGGCTGGCCGGCCGTGCCGCGGTTGGGGAACCACATCAGGTCGCCTTTTTCGGCCCCGGCCGCCAGGTCGGGCAGGCCGTCGCCGTTGAGGTCGCCCACGGTCGCGCAGAAATGGGACAAGCCCCCGAGCGACTGGCCCGCCGGCAGCCGGTAGAGATCGACGTCGCCGATCCAGGGCGCGGGCGAAGGCCCGACCCGGGCCGCGAATCCGCGTACGTCCCAGTAGATCGCATAGTAGGACGGCTGGTTGCCGTTCTGCGTGTGGACCCAGACGACCTGCCCGGCGGCGTTGTCCATCTCGCGGTTGAACAGTCGCCCGCCGCGCTGCCGAAAGGTGATGGGCGGCCGGCCATTGGCGTAGTCCGAGGCATAGCCGACCCGATCGGGGTAACTGGTCGGCACCTGATGGTCTTCAAACCGGCAGGGCCGGTCGTACGGGCCGCGTGCAGTCTCGAACGGCGTGAAGACCTCGGGCTGGCCCGTGGCCGGGTCGTACTTGTGAACCTGAAGGGTGGCCAGGTCGGTCTGGCCCGCGCCGCCGTTCAGGTCGGCAAACGAGATCGTCAGCCGGGCCACCATCTCGTCGCTCGCGCGGGCGCCCAGATCCACGGGATCCACTTTCACCAGGACGCGGAAGTGGCCCTCTCCGGACCAGACCGGCGTGATCGCCTCGGCGGGCCGGGCGGACAGCCACGGCCCGACCAGAATCGCCGCGGCCGACACCAGGCGTCGAATGGGAAACCCCGGCTTCACGCTCACGGCCCCTTCCCCCTGCTTTCAGGCGGTCCGACGGCGACGGCCTTCGCGTGGCCGTGCTTGAGATACGACCGTTCCGCCCAGAAAGTGTAGAACTCGCTCTGAATGATGAAATCCCCGTCGCCGTCCTTGTTCCAGTCCAAGGCGTGGAAATTGGCCCCCCAGAAGAGGAAGGGCAAATCCAGCGGCCGGATCGGCTTGTCGAAGCTGAGCCGCCCGGCCGTGCAGCGGTTGATGTAGACGTTGCCGGGCAGATTCACCGGCTGGCCCACGATCAGGTCGGGCATGCCGTCGTCGTTCCAGTCCACCACGTTGAGGTCGTCGGAGCGCCCCAGCGGCACCTTGCCGACAAGCACTCCGGGCGCCAGCGAGTCCGTCCCGCCCGCGCGGGTATTACGGAAGACCCAGATGTTGCCGAACGTCTCCGTGACCGCCAGATCCTCGATCCCGTCGCCGTCGAAGTCGGCCGTCACCATGATGATCCGCGAGCCTTGCAGGATGGTGAAATCCCGGGCCTTGGCGGGCGAATCGACGACCTCCGGCCCGACGCGCAGGTCCTCGCCGGTGGTCAGCTTCAGGCGGATGCCCTCGGCGAAGTCGAAGGGCTTGTCACCGCCCTGCCCGCGGTGCAGATAGACGTTGCCCTGGTGAGTACCCCAGAGAAGGTCCATGCGCCCGTCGCGGTCCCAGTCGCACAGGGCGGTGAAGTGATAAGGATCGCCGTAACCGGGACCGGGGTGGTCGATGCGCTGGCCATTCACCTTCGCCGAACCCAGCCGTTCCACGCGCGGCGTGGCCGCTGAACCGGCGAACGTCCAGAACGACTCGCCGCTGACGAGGATGGGCCGCTCCGCGCCCTTGGGCTGGTAGGAGCCACTGAACGCGAACTCGCGCACAAAACCCCAGGGAATGGTGAGTTCGTCGCGGTTCATCCGCCAGCGCGGTTCGCCGGCCGATCCGACGTTCAGAAAGCGATAGACGCTGCCCGAGGAATCGCTGACCAGCAGATCGAGCAGCCCGTCGCCGTTCCAATCGACCACCGACGGGCGGGCGATGGCTCCGCTCGGGAATGAGCCGTCCTTGGGGAATTCCCGGCGTTCAAAGCGGGGTTGCGAGGCCGTGCCCACGTTGCGGAAGTACATGAGGTAGTCGTCCTCGCCGGGCCTGGGCGGGCGCTGAATGCCCGACCAGAACCAGGCCCCGGTGACCAGGTCGATGCGTCCGTCGGCGTCGAAGTCGGCCAGCGCCGGGGCCGCCGCCCACACCGTGTCGATGACCTGGCCGTCGGCGGAAAGCGGACCGACGTAGGTCAGGCGGGGCACGCCCTGCTCGTCGCGGCCGGTGCAACGATAATGAAAGATGAGACCGGTGGTGTATCCGCCGGTAATCAGGTCGGGCAGGCCGTCGGCGTCCAGGTCGCCGACCCAGGGCTGGTTGTAGTAATCGCGGGCGAAGATGGCGGCCGTATCTTCGGGCACCGGCGACTCGGGCACCTCCAGCCGCTTGCCGTCGGCCTGAACGAAACCGCGGTAGCTGAGCCTGGGCGCGGTCTTCGTGCCGACGTTCTTCCACCAGAGGATGGCGTCGTGACTGGTGCCGGCCAGCAGGTCGGGCAGGCCGTCGGCGTCCCAGTCGGTGAGGAACGGGGCCGCGTACCAGCCGCAGTCGATGGGCCCTTCGTCGTCGGTCAGCATCCGGCAGCCGACGAACGCGGGCGCCCCCGGCCGACCGCGATTGGGAAACCACATCAGGTCGCCCTTCTCCGCGCCGGCCAGGATGTCGAAGAGCCCGTCGCCGTTGAAATCGCCCACGCAGGCCGTGAAATGCGACAGCCCGCCCAGGGGCTGGCCCTTCTCGCGGCGCAACACGTCCACGTCCCCGATCCAGGGAGCCGGGCTCGGCCCGGAAGGCGCCCCGGGCTTGCAGACGTCCCAGTAGATCGCGTAGTGCGAAGGCCGGGCCGACTCCTGGGTATGAAGCCAGACGACGGCGCCCGAGGTGTTGTCCTTCTCACGATTGAACAGCCGACCGCCCTCTTTGCGGAGCGTGACCGGCCCCCGGCCATGGGGCTGATCCGACGAGTAATTCGCCCGGTCGGGATAATCCGACGGGACACCGCGGTCGTCGAACCGGCAGGGCCGGTCGAAGGGGCTCCGGGCGTTGTCGAACGTCGGGAACGGCTCGGCCTTGCCCGTCGCGGGGTCATACTTGTGGACCTGGAGCGTCGCCAGGTCGGCCCCTCCGTCGATGCCCAGCTCGCCCAGGAGGGCGGTGAAGTCCAGTTCGCACCGCGCCGGCATCTGGTCGCTCGTGCGCGGGGCCAGGTCGAGCGGATCGACCCGCACCAGCAGGCGGCAACGGCCCGCACCAGTCCAGTCGGGCGCCGGCTGGGCCCAGGCGGCGCCGGCCGCGGCCAACGGAAGAACCGGCCACACGATGACCACGAACCGACGGTTGCTTCTCATCATGACGGACCTATCAAGGTTGAGGGGTTGACGCGGAGCGCCGCTGCGGCTTGCCCAGCGCCGCCGCCGGGCGGTACTCGTGCTCGATGAACGAACGCTCCGCCCAGAACAGGTAAAACTCGCATTGGACGAGCAGGTCTTCATCCCCGTCGCCGTTCCAGTCGCGCGGGAAAAAGCCGGCGCCATAGAACATCCACGGCAGTTTCAGGGGCGAAATCGGCGGCGCGAAGGCGATCTTTCCGGGCGAACTGGCGTTGAGGTGGATGGCCCCGGGGTTCTCCGTGCTCGAACCGTCGATCAGGTCGGGTTTGCCGTCGGCGTTCCAGTCGATGACGTTGATGCGGGCCCGTCCCTTGAGCACGATGGCCTTGACGCCGGGAGCCAGCGTGTCGGTTCCGCCCGGGCGGGTGTTGCGGAACACCCACACGTTCCCGTAGGTCTCGGTCGCCACCAGGTCGTCGATCCCGTCCGCGTCCACGTCGGCGACCACCATCTTGATGCGCGAGCCCTGAAGCTCGACGAAATCCTTGACCTTCTTCGGGTCGTCGTGGACGGGCGGGCCGACCTTGAGTTCCTCGCCGGTGGTCAGTTTGAGCTTCGCCCCCGGCGCGTACGACAAGTTGCGCGGATCGCCGGTGTTGCGATGAAAAAAGACGTTGCCCTGCTGCGTGCCGCAGAGGACGTCGGGGGCGCCGTCGCGGTCCCAGTCGGTCACGATGTTCCAGTTGTACAGGTCGCCGTAGCCCGGCCCGGGGTTGAGCAGCGGCTTGCCGTTGACGGTCAGCTCGCCGCGGCGGACCAGCCGGGGCGAGTTCGGCGAACCCTGGAAGGTGTGCACCTCGTCGCCCGAGAGCACGTCCACCAGCCCGTCGGTCCCCAGCCTGGCCATCGCGGTGATCATGTAATCATAGGTGAGGATGGAGTAATCCTCGGGGCCCTGGCTGAGGTTGAGGGGCACGAAGCACCAGTCGCCGGTGACGGCCGACCCGTCGCAGCGCCAGCGGGGCTCGGCGCGCGTGCCCTGGTTGAGCAGGACGCTGGTGGTGCCGTTGTGGTCGGCGACCAGCAGGTCGGGCAGGCCGTCGGCGTTCCAGTCCGCCACCGCGGCCCGGGCGATGATGTTTTTCGGGAAATCGCCGGTCTTGGGGAACGGACGCCGCTCCAGCCGCGGGCGATCGGGCGAGCCGACGTTCTTGTAGTACATCAGGTAGGTGTCGGGGTTGTGGCCCCGTTGAAAGTCCCACGAGCCGGTGATGAGTTCGAGCCGCCCGTCGGCGTCGAAGTCATACGCGGTGGGCGTGGCTGACCAGCCGACGTCCAGCACGCCGCCGTCGGCCTCCAGCGGACCGACGTATTGCAGGTTCGGCGTGCCGTCGGCCTGCCGCCCGACGTTGCGGTAGAAGTAGATCCGCCCGGTGGTGTAGCCGCCGGTGAGCAGGTCCGGCCGGCCGTCGTGGTCCCAGTCGCAGACCGTCGGAGCGTTGAAGTAATCGACCTTGAAGATGCCGGCCGCGTCCTCCGCCACCGGAGAGGCGGGGACCTTGAGCACCTTGCCGTCGGCCAGCACGAAACCGCGGTACGCGAGCCTGGGCTCGGTGCGCGTGCCGGTGTTCTTCCACCAGACGATGACGTCGTGCATGGTGCCGACGAGCACGTCGGGCAGGTCGTCGCCGTCCCAGTCGGTGACGAAGGGATTGCAGTACCAGCCGGCGTCGATGGGCCCGTCCTCGTCGGTGAGCATCCGACAGCCGCTGAACCGCGGCCGGCCAATCGAACCGTGGTTGGGGAAGAACATGAGCTGGCCCTTCTCCACGCCGGCGAACAAATCGAAAAGCCCGTCGCCGTTGAAATCGGCGACGCAGACGGTGTGATGCGACATGCCGTTGATGGGCTGGCCCGCGGGGCGGCGGAAGAGGTCGGCATCGCCGATCCACGGCGCCGGGGCTGGGCCGATCGGCTCGCCCGCCCGGCGGACGCGCCAGTAGACGGCGTAGTACGACGGTTCCCGGCCGCGCTGGGTGTGGACCCAGACCAGATCGCCGGAATCGCCGGTCATCTCGCGGTTGAACAACCGCCCGCCGCGCGGCCGGAGCATGATCCGCGGGCGCCCGTCGGCGGCGTCGGAGGCCGCCCCCACCCGGTCCGGGTAGTTCGCGGGCACGCCGTGGTCCTCGAAGCGGCACGGCCGGTCGAACCGGCTGCGGGCCGTCTCGAAGGCCCGGAACGGCTCGGCCGAACCGGTCTTGGGGTCGTAACGCTGCACCTGGAGGCTGGCCGGATCCAACCGGCCCGACTCGCCCAGCGTTTTGAGCAGCTCGGCACCGTTGAGCGACCAGCGGGCCACCAGCTCGTCTTCGGCCCGGTTTCCGATGTCCACCGGATCGACGCGAATCAGGATGCGACAGTCGCCGTCGCCGTTCCAGGCTGGTTCGACCGCCGACGCGGCCACGGCGGCGTGCAGTGCGATCAGGGCCGCCGCCGCCCCTTTCCGCCCGGCTCGACGAAACGCGCGCGACAGGGTCGGTGATGGCACTCGCGTTCTCCTTGTCTGGGATCCAATCACGTGCCCGGACGCGGGATCGAACCGCGACCCTGGTCCTGGTTATCCTGCACCGTTCGAGAGGAGGAGACGACCCGCCACGCCCGCGTCGTCAGGGCGCATTCGCGCACGCGGGGTCGGCCGGGACGTCCGGGCCGCTGGCGCACTTCTCGAAGGCCACCAGGTCGCGCCCGTCCACGTCGCCGTCGCCCTGTCCGCCGTTGTCGCGGTCGAAGCAGTGACAGAGCGGCACCACGTATCCGCCGAACGGCCCCCCGAAGCAGTTCTGGAACGCGCCGTAGTCCACGTGATCGACGTCGCCGTCGTCGTCCACGTCGGCGAACAGCGGCGGGCACTCCGGCAGCGGGCAGGAGACGTCCGCGCAAACCGTTTGAAGCCCCTGGAACGTGCCGCCCAGTGCCTGGCAGTCGCCGCCGTTCATGTTGTCGGCGCAGATGCCGTCGGCCCGGCAGCAGGCCCCGGTGCACGAGGTGGTCGCGCAGGTCGAGCCCGGCCCGCCCCAGCCGCCTTCCACCGCCAGGCAGGCCAGTTGGGTCTGGTCGTCGGCGCAGCTCCCGTCCGGGCGGCAGCACGCCCCCAGGTCCGGCGGCGTGCCGAAATACACCGCGTTGTAGGCCCCGGCCGCGTCGCTGAAATAGGCCAGCGAATCGACCTGCCAGATGGTATCCAGTTGCAGCGGCTGGAAGTACTCGAGCCAGCCCAGGTGGGTCAGGGCCGTCCGGTCGTATTTGATCTGCTTGGTGCAGGCCGGCGGCGGAACCGTGCAGTCGAAATAATTCTGCGACGGTCCCGTCGGGCCCACCGTATCCAGGTCCCACGTGCGGAACGAGAAGTTCGGATCCGACCCCAGCAGGGCCCCCTGGTCGTCGAACAGGGCGTGCGAGAGCAGGTGGGTCTTCCCGTCGTAGGCGATCACCAGTTGGAACTCGCGCGACTCGGCGTCGGGCCCGAGGTTGAAGGAGGGGCCGCACTGGAAGAGGAAATAGTACTGGGCCTCTCCGCCGGCCGAGCACATGCGCACGAAGTAGTTTTCGCCTACCTTGTTATGGTGCAGGATGCAGCCCAGCACCTGTTGCGTGGCGTTGTCGCGGTCGCCCACGAACGCCGGGAACTCCCACATCAGCTCCTGGGCCTCGGGCAGGTCCGACCAGCGGAAGCGATACAGCCCGCTGAAGGAATCGTTCCCGGTCACGGTCGTGCCCAGGGCCCGCCCCCCGCGGTCGCGGGCCTCGAAGGGATTGGAGGGGTCGGGCGTATTGGGGTTGGGGATGCCGTCGCTCTGGGTGTGGATCTGCACGCGCCCGTCGCACTGCGGGCCGATCAGGACCTTCTTGGCGTTGTTGTCGCGCACGTCCTCCAGGCCGTCGTAGTCCTTGTGGAAGTTGGACCACCAGACCAGGGTGGGCATCGGCCGGCAGCCTGCGGCCGCGCAGGTCGAGCCCGGGCCGTGCCACGCCCCTTCGCACTGCCACTCCAAGGTCTGCGTGCAGGTGCCGTCGGCCAGGCAGCAGGCTCCGACGGGGTCCTGCGGGCAGTTGGTGTTCGGACAGGTGCTGCCGGCGCCGTGGAAGGTGCCGCACTGGAGCGTGCATTGCGGCCCGCTCACTTCGATGCAGGCCCCGTTCGGCAGACAGCAGGCGCCCGGCGGTGGCGGCGGGCACTGGACCCCGTCGCAGGTCGTGTTCGCCCCCTGCCAGTCGCCGGCGCAGTTGTACTGGGTCTTGCCGTTCGAGCAGCTCCCGTCCAGGTTCGAGCAGCACGCCCCGGTCGGCGGCTGCGGACAACTGGTCAGGCTGCACGCGGTGTTGGCCCCTTGCCAGGTGCCCTGAATGCCGTTGACGCAGGTCGTCTCAGTCTCCTGGCTGCACGAGCCGTCGGGGTGGCAGCAGGCTCCGATCGGCGGCGGACAGGCGGGCGGCTCGCAGCCGGCTCCGCCGTTCCACTGCAACCCGCCGACGGCCGAGCAGGCCCCCTGGCTCTGGCCCTCGAGGCACCCGCCGGCGGGCGTGCAGCAGGCCCCCAGCACCTGGTTGGGCACGGCGTTGAACGCACCGGCGGCGTCGTTGAAGTAAGTCAGCTCATCGACCTGCCAGACGTTGGTGTTCGGCGTGCTCCCGCCTCCGACCAGCACGAAGTCATTCCAGCCCAGGTGGGTCATGGCCAGGGAATCGAGCATGGTCTGCACGGTGTTCCCGGCGCTGGGCGCCAGGCCGCCCGGAAAGGCGTCCAGATCGGTGGAAAAAAGGCCCAGCGGCGCGCCATTCAACTCGAACAGCCCCAGGCTCAGGACGTGACTGCTCCCGTCGTAGCCGATGGCCAGGTAGTAATCCGGGGTGGAAGCACTGGCGCCCAGATTGACCTCCGTACTCGCCGACTTGAGGAAATGGTTGCCCAGCCCGGCCTCGCCGAACTGCACGCCCAGGCGGACCATGAAGTTGCCGGTGTTGGCGTCCTTGCGATGGATCAGCAGCGCCCCGCACACCTGCCGCTGATAGAGCCGGACGGTCGGCGTGCACGACGTGGCCGCGCAGCCCGTCGGGCAGGCGTCGGAGCCCATGAAGCCGACGCCTTCGTAGATGGGGTTGGTGTTGTTGCTCAGGCTCGACCAGTTGAAACGGTACAGGGCGCTGAAGGAATTATTCCCGTTCAAGGTGGTTCCCAGCGGCCGGCCGGCGCGGTCGTTGGCGGTGGTGCCGAGGTTGCCGCGGTCCTTGGTGGTGATCGTCAACCGTCCGCCGGCGGCGGGGCCGATCATGACCTTGGTCGAATCGCAGTCCTTCACGTCCACCACGCCGTCGGGACCGGCGTCGAAGGTGGACTTCCACACCTGCGCGCCCAGGGCCGGCGAAACCAGCCCGAGCATCATCCACGCCAGCACCGCCGCGCTTCGCTTCTTTGCGTTCATGACTTTCCTCCTCACCAAAGCCTTCGGACGACCGAGACCGATGGAAACCGGGGGTCACGGATGCGTCGACTGAGGCGGTTCCAGGCGTCTGACCGAGTCGCGTTCGACCAGTCGGCCGGGCATGATCACGCAGCCGGCCGGCACCGGTTCGCCGTCCACGATGCCCGAAAGCAGCTCCGCGGCCCGTCGGCCGACGCCCTCGTTGTCCGGCACGTAGGTGGTCACCTGCACCGGAGCGGCGATCTGAAGCACGTTCTGGCCATAGGCGACGATGGAGAGGTCGGCCGGAATGGCAATCGACAACTCCCTGGCCGCCGCCACCACCGCCTCGCATACCCGCCAGTTCTCCGCGAAGACCGCCGTCGGCCTGGGGACGGCCAGCAGGACATCGCGGGCCACCTCTTTGAGCGATTCCCCAGGGCACACGTGATAGAGCATGTTCCGCCGGAAGGGGACCCCCACGGCCTCGCAGGCCGCCCGGGTTCCCTCGATGAACAGCCGGAAGGCCCGTGGCTCCACCCAGTGGCCGCACACCACCGCGATGTCGCGGTGCCCGAAGCTCAACAGGTGCTCGATGGCCACGCGGCAAACCCGCCCGACGTCGTCGCCGACCATCGGAAACGTGCCGGGATGAAAGTATCCTGAACTGACCACGGGGATGTCCGGCAGCAGCCGGACGTAGGGCTCCAGGCACGGGCCGATGGTACAGATGCCGGCCAGGTCTTCGCGCTTCAGAAGAATCTGAAGCCGGGCGCGGTCTTTCTCCTCGTCCTCGCCCAGGCTCAGGATCTGAACCAGGAAGCCCAGGTCGCTGAGCGTCCGTTCCATGCTCCTCAGCACGGTGGCGAAAGCCAGGTCCTCGCCGGCGTGACTGACCTGCTCGTTGGAGCAGACCACCAGCACCGTTCCGCGCAAGGTGTGCAGGGCCGCGGCGTCCTCCGGCGACTTCTTGACGAACGTGCCTCGGGCTTTTTCACGCGACACGTAGCCCTCGCGTTCCAGCACGGATAATGCGTGCCGCACGGTGAAGCGACTGACGCCGTGCTCGACCACCAGCTCCGTTTCCGTTCCCAGCCGATCGCCCGGCCGCAGCCGCTTGCTCGAAATGTCGCGCAAGAGTTTCTGGGCCAGCGCGACGTACTTGGGAGCGAAGGGACCGGAACTCAGGGTGCGAATCGACGGTGATGATTTGACAGTCGGCAAGCAGGCGCCTCCGCGACGGTCCGAGTAGGGCAATGAGAAACACGACCAGCGAACATTGGCATTTTAACCGGACAAAGCTGCCATGCAAGCGTTTTTGTCACAAAAAAACATCTCGAATCGTCATCCGGACCCGGCGCTCGAGAGCTCTTGACCACCTCGGAGGTCCAGGATCATTTACGGCCCTTCCATCGCCGGAGGCCCGCGCTGCCCGTCGCATGCTTATTGATCATAAATTATTTAATATTTGTTACTTATGAAAACAACCAGGAGGAATGACAGAGCACGATGTGCATGGCGAGGCATTCAGGCGCGACCGCCGTCGGATTGGGACCCGGCGGCTCGGTCCGCATTTTTTTCCTAAAAAGTTCTTGACACCGAACATTGTTGGCGAGAAGATACATCCCCGGTGAGGTCGGCCTGAGGACCGATCAAAAGGGCGCCTGAGTCCATTTCCAAGTGCATGTTTCGCTCGACGGGGAGCCTGGCTCCCGAAACGCGGGCTGTCGGCTCGTCAAGCGTCGTCGGATCATTGGCAGGGTTCACAGCCCAAGACGGCATACGAAAAGTCACCGGCGGTCGGTCGCGCCCGCGTGGGCGCAGGAGCCGACACGTCAGCTTTATTCTGCGGGAGGAAAGAGATGTCACGTTATTTGCTGATGGGCGCGGCTCTGGCCGTCTGCGCCTCGACCGGACTGGCGGCCGAGGTGTGGAAGGCGAATTTCGATTCGGACGCCGACGGCGTGGTGGATATCTATGATAACAATCCCAACAAAGCCATGATCGGGCCAGCCAGCGGCGGCAAGCTCGAAATCGTCTCCCACGACACCTACTTCCCGCACGCGGGCGAAAGCTTCGCCCCGACCACCGATCGCGCGGGCCGGCCGCTGGGCGTGGCCGTCAACGGGCACAACGAGTTCAGCGCCCTCTATACCTTCAACTGGTCTTCGTTGAACGAAACCACGACCGAGCGATGGCACTTCGCCGGCTTCCTGGGCAGTCCGGCGACCAACCCGGGTACTTCGCGGGGCGGGTGGATCGGAGCCCTCCTGCGGTCCAGCAAGACCGCGGGCGGGGATTATCGTCTGCGCGTGGGCGCCCAGTGGGGCACCGCATACGGGCAGGACCGCAACGCCTTCGCCCCGCAGATCACGCTCGCCTCGGGCGGCGCGAATCCCTACAACACCACGTACCAGTTGGCGATCAGCTACCAGGGCGATTACCTGGGCGACACCGGGCGCATGTATCTTCAGGTCGATTTGTACAACGCCAGCGAGGGCAAGCTGATCGCCTCGACGGCGGGCCTGGCCAACTTGGATAACATCGACGGTCTGCTTCCCTGGGGAACGGACCCGGCCGCCAAAGAGGCCGCCCTGACCGCCTGCCTGCCGACGCATCTGGGCTGGAGCGATTACAACGCGCACGGAGTCGCTTCCGGCGGGAGCATCCCGGCCGCGGTGTGGCAGGTTCACTCACTGGCCTTTTATGACACCTTCGACGGCGCGTTGAACGCCGTCCCCGAGCCGGCGAGTCTGCTGTTGTGCGCCGCCGGCGCGGCGGCCCTGTTCCGGCGGCGGCGCTGAAACAGGGGGCCCTTGGTGTCGTAAAGACTTCTCTCCCTCCGGGCGTCCGGTCGGCTCGGCATCAGGCCGACCGGATACCCGAAGGGCCGCGAGGGTGTGGGGAGGTTGCCGTTGACATGAGCCGTTGCGTTCAACCGGCCCGATCGGGCCGAGGCGGAGAGTCCGCGCCGATGAAAAACCGTTGCATTCGACATCACCAGACCGCCTTCACGCTCATCGAGATTCTCGTGGTCGTCGCCATCATCGCCTTGCTCGTCGCGGTGCTCCTGCCCAGCCTGGCCCAGGCTAAGCGTCAGGCCCAGAGCGTCCAGTGCCTCAGCCAGTTGCGGCAGATCGGCCAGGCGATGGGCTTTTACGGCGTGGACAGCAGGAATTACCTCCCGCCGTTCGTGCACCCCATTCGCTATCGTTTCAAGAACAACAGCGGCGAAGCCTGGGACCCCTACTGGTTCGAATACCTTCCGTTCAAGTACCTCGCCAACCAGGTTGAAATCGTCAAGTGCCCGACCGACGATCCGACGGTTGCGCAACAGCGCGGCCGGACCGGCTACCCGGAATTGTCCGCCGGGGCCCGCAAGATCACCTTCAGCTATGCCATGAACGATGAGCTGCCCACGCCGCGCGTGCCCACGTACCTGGCCCTGGCCACCGGGCTGGCCTCGTCGGCTCCGTTGCGCGAGGTGGACCTCCAGCGCTACTCGCCGACGCTGATCAGCCGGATCAAGCGCCCCGGCGACACCGACTATCTGCTGGAGACCGCCCAGCACAACCTGCTTTCGGGCAACAGCTCGCTGATGCAATACCGGCTGGATCACGGCGGGGCCAAGAACAGCCTCGGCCAGCGCGACCGCATGAACCTGCTGTTCGCCGACACCCACGGGGCCTCGCGGGACATCAAGACCCTGTGGATGGGCGACTTCCCCACCGGCCTGCCCGCGGCCTCGAACACCTGGCCGGGCCGACTCCGACAGTTGTGGTTCGGCGACTCCAACGTCACGAGCCAGATCCTCTACTGACCGAGCCGCGTCCGTGGACGCGCCGCCTCGGCGATCGGGCCGGACGGCCGCCACCGGAGAAGACATTCGATGTTTGTCGCTCACCTGATCGTGGCGGCCCTGGCTGCTGCCCCCGCGGACGAGTCGAGCCTCGAACGGCTCGTGGTCTGTTCCGCCGAACGCTACCGGGTCAGCGCCTACCCCTGCGTGGACCGGCTCGATGACGGGCGGCTGATCTGCGTTTTTTCGGCCAACGACAGGTCCACCGGCGGAAAGATGGTGGTCGCCGGCTGCTTCTCGGACGATCATGGGAAAAGCTGGTCCCCGCCGCGGGTGCTGATCGACTCGAAAGACGAGCACGACTACGATCCCAACGTCATCGTCATCGGCCCTCGGGTGATCGTCACCTCGACGACCG
Organism: Phycisphaerae bacterium; assembly: GCA_039961895.1. Classification (GTDB taxonomy): domain Bacteria; phylum Planctomycetota; class Phycisphaerae; order UBA1845; family PWPN01; genus JAAXZI01. Next base: position 26,557 of record JABRVU010000265.1, read on the forward strand.
TGCCCCTGGATCACCACGAGTTCATCTCCACCTCGCGCACGGTGGCGGTCCGCAGCGACGACGGCGGCCGGACCTGGTCCAAGCCCTACCAGATTCCGATGGGTTATCGCTACACCTCCGGCAAGGTGCAGAAGGGCATCGTCCTGGGCGACGGCACGGCCCTGTTCGGCTTCACCTACGAGGCCCAGCTCGAGAAGATCGACCGGCTCAAGCTCGAGGGCGACATGATCGAACGCTCGGTGGTGCTGATCTCCCGCGACCGGGGGCTCACCTGGCGGGCCGGCGGAGAAGTGGCCGATGATTCGCTCAAGATTCCCGAACGCAAGGCCGCGATCCGCGGCATCTGCGAGCCGAGCATCGTCGAGTGCTCGGACGGCTCGCTTTACATGCTGGCCCGGACGGGCATGGAGAAGCTCTACGAGTCGCGCAGCCGCGACGGCGGCAAAACCTGGTCGCCGCCCAAACCCTCGGCGCTGACCGGCCACAACGCGCCCGCCAGCCTGACGCGCTTCCGGGGAGCCCGCCCGGGAATATTGGTCGTCTGGAACAACTCGCCGAAGGACCGCTGGCCGCTGTGCGCCGCCGCCTCGTTCGACGACGGTCGCACCTGGTCTCCGCCGCGAACGCTCGCCGACACGCCCGGCCGTGAGTGCTCGTATCCCGGCTGCACCCAGGCGGCCGACGGCACGCTCATCGCCGTCTGGCAGCAGGCCACCGGCAAGGGTCCGCGCGAGATCCACGCCGCGCGGTTCAAGCCCGAATGGCTGCTCGACCGGGCCGGGGCCGCGGAGAAGCCGGCCGCTGATTCCAACTCGCAAGCCCCGTCGACACCGGCCCGGTGACCGGCCCGGGGGGGTTATCCGAGGGGAGGTTGACGAGTCGTGGAGGCCGTCGTGCTCTGGAAAGTCTGTACCTGCGTTACGGCGTTGCTGCTGGTGCTGCTGGGCGCCTGTGCTCCGGCCGCCGCCACGCGCGCCGGCGGCGATGCGCCGCCCCGCGATTTCATCATCTCCCCGTGCGACCCGCTGCCGCGCGCCCGAGGCGGGCACTCCGCCGAACGGGTGGACGGGCAACTGCTGGTCATGGGCGGAACCGACTGGTCGGCCGACCGAACCCGCAAAACCTGGCTCGATGACACCGCTGTTTTCAGCGGCGGCGCCTGGCGTGAAGGGCCGCGCCTGCCGGCACCGCTCGCGCATGCCATGACCTGCGCCGACGGCGGGAACATCTACCTGGCCGGCGGAACCGACGGTACCCGCCATTTTAAGGACGTGTATTGCCTCTCGGACCTCACCCCCTCGGGCCGCTGGCGGCGGGCGGCCGGCCTGCCCGTGGGGCTCAGCGCCGCGGGCGCCGCGGTCTGGAACCGCACCTTCTTCGTGGCCTGCGGCGAGACCGACCAGGGCCTGAGCAACCGGATGTGGCGGCTGGACCTTGCCAGCCCGGAGCGGACCTGGCTGCCCTGCGATCCGCTGCCGGGCCCGGCGCGGGCTTTTCCGGCCATGCTGGAGTGCGGCGGCTCGATTTACCTCCTGGGCGGCGTCGCCGGTTGGGAACCGCTCGCGCCGCTCAAGGACGCCTATCGCTACGACCCGCGCACGGACCGCTGGAGCCGGCTGCCGGACCTGCCCTGGGCGGGTTACGCCTGGTCGGCCGCACCAGTCGGGCGGGGTCATGCCCTCTTGGCCGGCCAGGCCGACGGAGAGATCCACTCCGACGTGTGGCTGCTCGAGCTGGCCTCGATGAAGGCCCGCAAGATCGGCGATGCGCCCATCCAGACCACCACCGCCCCGCTGGTCAACGTTCGACCGGGGGAATGGTGGCTCATCGGCGGCGAACCGGACTCGAAGAAAACCCGCACCAACCTCATCACCGCCATTCGAGCCGGCGGTTGACGTCCTCGCGCCTGACGCGGAGAGACCGCCCGTGGCCCGAAGCGGCGCGTTCCCCTGCCCATCGCCAAGGCCAGGCCGCCGATGGCGCAGCGACCGCCCGCGAGCACCGGTGATGGAGGGCCATGAGCTTCGCGCCGCCGGCACGCACGGCTAACCGCTCGTTTGCCGCTCCCGCGACAAGCGAAACGGATTCGGCTGACGCTCCGTGTCGATACGGCCGTTCTTCCGCGACCCTCGGCGAAGTACAATCCACTTCCACCCGTGTCCCCAGGAGGCCGCCCTCGAAGGGGACCAGGCTGCTTCAACGGGTGGCGGTTTCACGAGGTGCCCGGCCGCTGGGCCGCCGGCAGACACCGTTTCGTGGGCCGCGCGGCGGGCGCGAAAGGCCCGGCGGCCACGATGGATTGGAAGCCACCAGACATGCCCACCTCGCAGATGCTCGGCCGGTTCGACGTTCACGCCCATCTGCTGCCCGGCGTGGACGACGGGTGCTCATGTCTCGAGGAAGCGCTGGACTGCGCCCGGCTCCTGGCGGCCCACGGCTACCGCCGGCTGGTCTGCACGCCGCACGTCTGGCCCGGCTTTCCGCTCAACACCTGGCCGAACATCCGAAGCTGGACCGCCGCCCTCCAGGCGGCGTTCCGCGACGCGGGAGTGCCCCTGACCCTCTATCCGGGTGGAGAAATCAATATTCAGGCCATGTGGCCGGCCCTCCGGCACTGGGGCCTGCCCGACGTGCCGACCTGGGCCGCCGCCGGCCGACACGTTCTGGCGGACTTCTGGGCGGATCGGCTTCCCGCCGAGGTCGAATCGAGCCTGGGCCATTTGCAGGACCTGGGGCTGACCGTCATTCTGGCCCATCCAGAGCGCATCGCCGCCTTTCAGCACGACCCGTCCCTGATGGACCACCTGGCCGGCAGGGGCGTGCTCTTCCAGGGCAACCTGCAATGCTTCCAGGACCCGCCCGGCTCGCCGCAGAGAACCTGTGTCGAGCTGTTTGCCCGCCAGGGGCGCTACTTCATGCTGGGCAGCGATTGCCACGGGCTGGATACGCTGGGATCGCGCATGGCCGGGCTTGAGGCGGCCATCGAGCTGCTCGGCCGCCCGGTCGTGGACCAACTCACGATTCACAACCCGGCCAGTCTTCTGGAAGTCGGGTCGTGATCGCGCGGTCGAGCCGAAGGGGCCAGGGACCGTCGCGGCAGGGCCTGTCCATCGGTTCTCGCGTTGGGCGCCCGCCGATCGCCACGGCGTTTCGATCGCGTTGACAGCCGTGCGCGCGACCTTACAATGCCGTTGCGACTGGTGCTGCCACGCTGCCGTGAGGAAGCCGATAAGGCGGCGGCGTCACCCCACCTTGAGGAAACTCCCGATGCCCACGCATGGGTGGCCTTGCTTCGCGGTTCGACAGCTTGCTTTCGCCGCCACGTTGACGATGCTGGGTTGCCAGGCACCTTCCGCCGATTCGGGTTCCGGCCGCGAGCCCGACCCGGCCTATCGGGCCCGAGCGCTGGCGGCGCAACGGCTGGCCCAGGTCGCCTCGAGCCCGCCGGCCTCGGCGCCGTCGGATGCACCCAGCCGTCCGCTGCGCCCCTCGACGACGACCCAGCCGGTCTTGGCCGGTGACCTGGAGGCCGAGGCCCCCGACCCCATCGCGGAAATTGCCCGCATCGATCGTCTGCTGGCCGGACTACCCACGACCACGCAGCCGGCACCGCCCGGCGGCCGGTCCCTGGACCGGGAAGCCCTGGAACGGCTCAGGGCCCGTCTGGCCCGCACCGTCGGCGCCCGCCGCGTGAACCTGAGCCTCTCCGAGACCCTCCACAAGGCCCTGGCCAACAACTACAACATCCAGTTCAACGCCTACAACCCGGCGATCGAGGCCACCCGCATCGTCGAGGCCGAGGCCCAGTTCGACGCCGTCTTTTTCAGCGGTTTCAACTACAACGAGCAGGACCGCCCCACCAGCTCCCAGTTGATGGGCACCCATTCGGACACCCGCGTCTGGCAGGGGGGCATCCGCAAGCTGCTCTCCACCGGCATGCGCGTCCAGGCCGGCTACGCCCTGACCCGGACGCAGACCAACCTGAGCTTTCAGACGCTCAACCCGGCGTATTTCAACCAGTTCACCGTCGAGTTCCAGCAGCCGCTGCTCCGCGGCTTCGGGCTGGACTTCAACCGGGCCCAGATCGAGCTCAACCGCCTCTCGCGCGAGATCAGCCTCCAGCGCTTCGAACGCGAGATCCGCGAGACGCTGTTCAACGTCGAGCAGGCTTACTGGCAGCTGTTGCAAGCCCGCCGGGCCCTGACCGTGCAGGCCCGGCTGATCGAGGAGTTCCAGACCATTCTCGTCGCCCTCCGCAAGCGCGGCGTGTATGACGCCATCCGGGTCGAGGTCAACCAGGTGGACACGCAGGTGCAGATCGCGGAGGCCGGTTTCGTCGAGGCGGTCAACAACGTGAACAAAGCCGAGGTGGCGCTCAAGGCCCTCATGAATGATCCGGTGCTCAACCAGGCCGACGACGCGGAGATCGTGCCCACCGACCTGCCCACGGCCGAGCCGCTGGTGCTCGACCAGGTCGGCGAGGTGGCCGCCGCCCTGACCCACCGGGCCGAGCTGCGCGAGGCCCGCCTGGCCATTCAGCAGAGCCAGGTGGCCATCGGCGTGGCCAAGAACCAGGCCCTGCCCCGGCTGGACCTGCTCTTCCGCTACATCATCGACGGGCTGGGAGCCAACCCGGACCGGGCCTTCAGCCAGTTGAGCGAGCACGACTTCAACGAGTACGTGGTCGGGCTGGATTTCGAGTGGCCGATCGGCAACCGCGGGCCGGAGGCGGCCTTGCGGCGGGCCCGCTGGCAGCAGGCCCAGGCCATCGCCGCCCAGCGGGCCCAGATCGAGGGCGTCATCGCCCAGGTCAAGCAGGTCATCTGGGACCTGCGCAGCAGCTTTGAGCAGATCGGGCCGAACTTCCGGGCGGCGCGGGCCTCCTTCGAGCAGCTCGAGGCCATCCGCAAGCGCCAGGAGACCCGCGACCCGCGCAACCTGCAAGTCGAACTCTCCGCCATCCGGGACCTGGCCACCGCCCGGGTGCAACTGCTGGGCGCCCTGGTCAGCTATAACGTCAGCCGGATCGACCTCGAACGCCAGAAGGGCACGCTGCTGCGCTACAACAACGTGTTCATCCGCGGCCTGGACGACGAATCCTATCAGAAGCCCTATACTCCCTCGATGCCCTAGGCGGTTATCGGTTTGCAGCGGTCGGTTGTCGGTTGAGGATGCTCCACGTTCCGTCGGTTCACCCGCGACCAGGCCGGGCGGCGACGCTCGGAACCTGACGACCGAATACCGAATACTGATGACCGACAACTTCTCCGTCACGAGGTGTTCGTTGTCGTCCGGACAAGTCGAGAAGCTGAGGCCCTTTTTTTCCGACCATTCGCGGGGCTGGCGCGACAACCGCTACGTGTACCCGGTCATCAGCCGGCGGGCCGGGGGTCTTTCCATCGGAGTGAACCTCAACCCGGACAAGGCCTGCAACTTCGATTGCGTGTATTGCCAGGTGGACCGCGGCGTGCCGCCGGTCACGCGGGAAGTGGACGTGGCGCTGCTCGCCGAAGAGCTGGAGCGGACCGTGGACGCGGCCCTCGGCGGCGAGCTGTTCACCGACCCGCACTTCGCGGGCGTGCCGGCCGAGGCCCGGCGGATCAACGATATCGCCTTCTCCGGCGACGGCGAACCGACCACCTGTCCGCGGTTCGTCGAGGCCATCGGCCTGGCCGCCGACCTCCGCCGCCGCCGCGGGCTCGACGCCGTCAAGCTGGTGCTAATTACCGACGCGGCCTATCTCGATCGGCCGAAGGTCCGCGAGGGGCTGGCCATCCTGGATGACAACAACGGCGAGATCTGGGCCAAGCTCGACGCCGGCACGGAAGAGTACTACCGGCTCATCAACCGTCCGAACGTGCCGCTGCGGAAGATTCTGGACAACATCCTCGGCGCGGCCCGGATCAGGCCGATCGTGATCCAGTCGTTGTGGATGAAGGTTCACGGCCGGCCGCCGCCGGAGACCGAAGTCGAGGCCTTCGCCGGCCGGCTGCGTGACATCCTGGCCGACGGCGGGCGACTCCGGCTGATCCAGGTCTACACCATCGCCCGGCGGACCGCCGAACCGTGGGTCGCGCCGCTGACCGAAGATGACCTGACCCGGGTCGCGGATCGCGTCCGCGCCGCCGTCAATGTGCCCGTGGCGGTCTTCGGCGGTTGACGTTCATGCCGCGGCCTCCGCCCGCCGGCGCGCCCACACCACGCCGTCCGCTTCGGCCCGTTCGATGCCATGCGTCGCAAGAAGGAGAGGTCGAAAGAGCGCATCCGAGCGGCGACCGTCAGGATGCGGGACAAGGCGTAACCGCGAATGCGTCCCGATGCCAAACTCCGAAAACCGACCGGCTGGAAGCCGATCCCTCACGGGTTGCGCACTCACTCTCAGCCGCCGGAAGGTCGCGTTGCCGCCTGGGCGGGACGGCGAACGGCGCGGACCGGTCCGGCCGCGGGCTTCGTCGCCGGCTCGGCCGTGGCATCCAGCGTGTCGATGCTGACTGACGTGCGGATGTTCATGGTGAACGACGGGGCAGCCACAGCGGCGGCGCCCTCCGGGTTGTCTGTGGTCGGCACCGTCATACCGATGGTCATGGTCTGGGTCTGGCGCAGCCGGACCAGCTCGCCGCGCAGACAGTCGATGTAGGCGATCCCATCGCCCCCGCTGGTGGACAGCTCCATCTTCAGACCAGCCAGCATCCTGGCCATCGCGGATTCGCCCTCGGCGCCCGCGGCGGCACCGGCGGCCCTGGGCTGCATCTTGAACGACTCCTTGACCCGGATCTTGGCGCACCGGCGACCCTGCAACTCCTCGATACCCAGCAGTTCGTAATCGCCGCGGCCCTCGAACGAGCCCCCCACGAAGGGCATTTTCATGGCCCAGGTCTGGCTCCACTTCTCGCCGACCTTGACGGGCCCGGGCGTCTCCGGGGCCATGCGATAATACGACTGCATCTGCTGGTTCATCGACTCGTCGTCCATGAACCCGGCAAGCTGATCGAAGAAGCCCTTCATCTCGCCGCCGCCCGCCTGAGCCTCGATCCGGTTCAGGGCCTTCTTCATGCCGGCGGCCAGACCCTCGACCTTGAGCGGCCGTCCGGTGTCCGACAGCGTCACGCTGAAAGTCACGCCGTTCATGGCCTCGAAGAACCGGCCCACCAGGGCCAGGGCCGGATCGGCGGTCTTGGGGTCGAACGTCCGCGAGTCATACTCCATCTTGAAACCGCCTACGCTCATGTTCATGGCCACGTCGCTGAGGGTCAGGTCGAACACCGCCGACCCGTCGGCGTTGACCTTGCGGCAGGTGCTGGTCAACACCTGCTCGAAGACCTGCCGGAACTTCTGTTCGGCCAGCGGAGCGGGCAGGGCCAGGGCCCCCGCGCTGTTGCTGGTGATGCGCTGGCGGTAGGTCCGGCCGGGCTCGAACTTGAACTTGAACTCGACCTGCTCCGGGCCCTGGCTCCCGGCGGTCGCATCGGCGCCGGCCAGCAGGCCCGTCCAGCATCCCACGATCGCCGCCGCCGCGGTCAACATGCGTTTCATGATCGTTCTCCGTGCCATGAACCTTCGAGGCCGGCGCGAGCCGGGCCCCGTCCCCGTGGTGAGTCCCTCGTTACCGCCGACCCTCCTCGCGCTCGGCCGAACGCAGCAGGATCGCGTGGATGCGCTCCTCGTGCCGCTGGATGATGCGTTTCTCATCCTCGGTCAGCTCGATCCGCCGCCCGTTGACTTGCAGTTCCATACCGGTTCCGGCGTCGCGGCGGATCTGCCACTCGAAGCGCCTTCCATCGCAGGTCCGGAGCACGAAGTCGGCCCGTCCGGTTTCGACGTGGGCGGCGTTCCCCGCGTCGTTGGCGAACTGCCGCGGCGGCTGGGCCCGGGCCCCGATCAGCGTCTCGGTCTGGGCCATCAGGCTGGCCAGGTCCTGGTTGATCTCCTCGATGAGCAGCGCATGGCGTCCGAAGCCGCCGTCCCCTTTGATCCAGCCCATCGGGG
>JABRVU010000266.1:0-22906 GCA_039961895.1 Phycisphaerae bacterium
CGCGGGGATGTTGTCGCTGGGATGCGCGGGTTCCAAGGAGAGATACGTGTCGTTGTAGTCCAGGTACCGGGTCTGGATGCCGTTGGCGAAGGCGGCCAGGCCGGGGATGGTGCGGTGATGCGTGCCCCACACCGTCGCTCCGCCCGAGGCCACGAACACTTCGCCGGCCTGCTCGCGGGCGATGCGCGAGGGCTCGCCGACGTAACCGGCCACGGCCACCCCCAGCGTGTCCAGTACCCGGCGCTTGACCTCGTGGATCACCGGCCCGGGCAAGGGTCGATGGTCCAGCGATTCCAGCCATCGGCAGAGCTGCTCTGTGAGAAGGTCCATAGTCGTCACGTTTCCGGGCGGGCCAGGCGGTGGAGGGTGACGAAGTATTTCTGGGCCTCGATGGCGTCGGCGGCCTGGAACCGGAAGGTGTCGAACGAGAGCCGCTCCACGCCGGGCACGGCCGAACAGGCGTGCAGCCCCTCCCAGTGGCGGAAGCGCATGGTCACGGTCATCGGCAGGGCGGGCTTGAACGGCCGCAGGGACGCGGCGACCTCCACGGCCTTGCGGGCGGCGGCCTCGAGCTCCTCGCGCACCTTCGGGATCGGCCGGCTGTGGGCCGCGTTGTAACCCCAGCCGATCTTGGTCTGCACGAACTGGAAGCCGGGCGGCAGTTCGCCGGCCACCTGGGCGCGAAGCTGATCGTCGCCGGAGACCAGGGCCACCGGCACGCCGAAATGCCCCGCGAACGCCGCCGCCCAGCCGGATTCGCCGACCGGCGCGTCGTTGATCCGCAGGTCCAGCAGGTTCGAGGACCAGGTGTGGGCCAGCGTGCCCATGACGGTGCCTCCGCGGGCGTGATAGCCGATCAGGAACAGGGCGTTGAACGTGGCATCGACGCCCTCGACCATGCTGTGCAGATGGCCCCAGCCGCTGATGAGTTCGGCGGCGGGGTGAAGCTGGTCCAGCCGGATGTTGGTGCCCAGGTAGTGCGAGTCCTTGACGACCACGCGCCGGGCCCCGCCGGCCAGGGCCCCGCGGACCGCCGCGTTGACCTCCTCGGCCATCCACTCGCAGGCCCGCTTGTATTCCGAACCGGCCGGGTCCCAATGCAGCTTCTGCATGACCCCGCAGATGCCCTCGATGTCCGCCGAGATGAAGACGTTCATGCCCAACCGTCCGTTCCGGGAGTGCGTCCTGAAAACCCATGCCGTCCTGGCGACTTGCCGGCGCGATCCGGGCGCTTCAGGACGCACTCCGAGGATGCACCTGAGAACCGCCGCCGCCAGCAGGAGACGGCATTGGTCTATGCGTGCGGGGACGCTTTGTCAAACCAACCACGGCCCGCCCGCGGGCCCGCGGGCCCGCGACGCGCCCGCACGGCCGCGGAGGCCGGCGCGGCCCTCATGCCTGGACGCAGGGCGGTTTGACGCTCCCGGGTCCGGCTTCGTATTCCCCGCCGCGTGCACCGCTGGCCTCGTTCGGCCGACTCACGAGATCCTCTCCTCTTGGCTTCCAGGGATCTTGCGTGTTCGCGCCGGGACCGGACTCGGCGATCCTGCCCGGGGCGCCATTCGATGTTTATGAAACTCAGTCTTCAACTATTACGCCCTGTTATCATCTTTCGGCCCGACCAGAAATACGGGCCCATGACGAACCATAAGTTTTTATTCTTGAATTAGTTACATGACGGCTAGGCCATCGTCTCAGGCTCACGATGATGAACCCTGGCCTCGGCGTTGCCCTGGAGATCTGGGGCGGGATATCCACGTCACAACAGGTGGGCAACCCTGGGGGAACCATCTAAACCTCCCGTCCCAAAGGTCCGATTACGAGAGCAAGTCCGTCTTCAGGAGCGCGCCCTCGGCGTTCCCACACAAGAAGGTGCGTGATGTGATGTCCAGCACATTTGCCAGCCCCAAACCGGCCCAAGACGTGGTCAAGTTCGCGCTGTCCAAGATCGGTGACATCGCCACGCTGCCGGAGATCACCTCGCGGATCATCGCGGTGGTGGACGACCCCAAGAGCACCGCCCGCGACCTGCACAACATCATCAAGAATGATCCGGCCCTGGCGACGAAGATCCTGAAGGTGGTCAACTCGGCCTTCTACGGTCTGCCCGGACAGGTCTCGGAGATCGATCGGGCCATCGTGCTGTTGGGCTTGAGCGCGGTGAAGAACATCGCCATTTCGGCCTCCATCAGCCGGCTGTTCAGCGGCGAGCGGATTTCGGACAAGTTCAGCGCCCGTGACATCTGGAAGCACAGCGTGGCCGTCGCGGTGGCGACCCGGCAGTTCGCGGCCCACGCCGGCCGGCGGGTATTCGCGGAGGAGGCCTTCCTGGCCGGGCTGATTCACGACCTGGGGCTGCTGGTCGAGCGGCAGGCTTATCCGGAGCAACTGGCCGAGGTCATCCGTCAGGCCGTCAAGGGCGGGCGGCCCTTCTGCGAAATCGAACAGGAGATCATCGGCGCCGATCACCAGACGTTGGGCAGCGCCCTGGCCGCCAAGTGGAAATTCCCGCGGGCCTTGCAGACCGTCCTGGGCTATCATCACAACGTGAGCAACTTGAGCGCGGAGCATCGCCTCCTGCCGACCATGGTTTTTGCCGCCGACACGCTCTGCGGCCATGAGCGCTATGGGTTTTATCTCACCGCCGAAGGCCAGGCGCTGGACGACCGGCTGCTCGAATCCATCGGCCTGACCGAGGCCCAGTTCAATACCGTCCGCGAGGAGCTGCCCGAGCAGATCGAGGCCGCCGAGGCCATCCTGACCGGCTGACGGCGCCTGGCCCGACGACACCGGACCGGCCCTACGCTTTTCTCAACCTTTCGTTCCACCTTCAAACCTTCTTCCCGTCCAGATTTGCGGAATGCATCGCGGCGGATCAGGTTCGGGTGGTGGTGCCGGCGGCTCGCTCAAGGGCTCGGACGGCCTGGAGAGGATCAGGCCGACCGAAGACCGCGGAACCGGCCACAAAGGTGTCCGCGCCGGCTTCGGCGGCCTCGCCGATGGTGGACAGGTCGATCCCGCCGTCAACCTCCAGCCGCTGGTCGGGCCGGAGCCACGCCCGGATGTCGCGCAGCCTGGCCAGCGAGTCGGGAATGAAGCTCTGGCCGCCGAAGCCCGGCCAGACGCTCATGACCAGGACCATGTCCACGGCCGGGACAACCTCCCGGATGGCCGACGTCGGCGTGCCCGGGTTGAGCGTGACCCCCACGCTGACGCCCAGCGAGCGGATATGCTCGACCACCGGGAGGGGCTGGTCGGTCACCTCGATGTGAAAGGTCAGGTGATCGGAGCCGGCCTTGACGAAAGCCTCGGCGTAGCGGGCCGGATCGGTGATCATCAGGTGGGTATCGAAGAACATCTTCGACCGCGGGCGTAGCTTCTCGATCACCGGCACGCCGAAGCTGATGTTGGGCACGAAGTGGCCGTCCATCACGTCCAGATGCAGAACCTCGACCCCCCCGGCCTCGACCGCCGCCACCTCCTCGGCCAGCCGCGAAAAATCGGCGGCCAGCAGCGAGGGAGCGATGCGAATACGGGGTCGGGCGAGTATCCAGGTTCTATCGTGCATTGCACTCTGTTTCACGCTCGTTTGATTCGCGCAGGTTTTCCACATGGCATCCTGCTTGTTGAGCCTTGTCCCTGCATTGCTCGTAAAAGTGCGCGAACGTCCTGTTGCCGAGCCAGCGACGAACCGTCATCGAGGGAGCCCTTTGGACGAACCCGGATAAGAACTGCCTGCGGGTTTGACTCCCTCGGACTTCATCGATTCGACGTTTGATGAACCCTGACCGATCCACTCGATCCGCGGGCAGTTGGTCGGCGGGAAAGCCCAGTTGGCGGGAGGCGTAGTCCGTATCAATACAGATCCAGTGCTCGATATCACGGTCGCAGACTCCACACACCAGCAAAGGCCGTGACTCTTCCGGCCAGCGATCCACTTCCTCCTGATAGGTGTTCTGCGGTTGGTCGGTGTCGCCGTCCGTAAGGCGAACGATCAGATCGGCACTCCGATGCACCCTGAAGATCTCTTTGGCATCCTGCCTGCGCGTATACTGGCTACGAAGCCGTAACTCGGGGTGATCCTGGAGGTAGTGGACTAATTCGGCGTCGCATCTCAAACGGTCCCGCAGACCCTCCAGGAAGCCGATTTCGTTCTCTCCCTGCACCACGAGAACGACCTTCCGGATCACGCGAACAGCTCCTTGAAATGGAGTTCACCGAGCGAGAAATCGCCTCGGTGTCGTTCGATGGTCTCCTTCTTCCGGACCAGTGGCATCGCCACGGTCACGTCGTCTTCCTTCTTGAGTGCCGTTACGTTGGACAAATCCCGATCGAAAAGATCGATGAAATTGGGAGAGTGCGACGTGAAGATGAACTGAGCCCTTACGGGGGTCTTCTCGAAATCCTCCAGTAATTCCCGCAGGACGGGAGTATAGAGTCCGTTCTCTGGTTCCTCGATAATCATCAGCGGTGGCGGAGGGCCCGTGTCGTCAAGCTGGGCATCCGCTTGCTCGATGAATTGCGACAGCGCCAAGGCCAGCAGGGTCCCGTCCGAAAGCACCGCCCAACTTGCTCGCGGGCGACCGCGTAGAGTCACGTAGGGTACGACGCCCTGGTCGGGCGAGACGAGGAAGTTGATGGCCTCGAGATCCGGCTCAACGTTGTCTTTAACCCGTTGGATCAGTCGTCTATATCGCCGATCATCCTCATTCTTCAGCTTAAAGATCGCGCTGGGAAGATGCCGGCCGTCCTCCTGGTAAAGACTGCCGGAGCGCTCGGCATCCCGCCACCTGGATCGGATCGAGTCGGGAGACAGACGGAAGTACATCCAGGACTGGAGAAATTGCCTGAACAAAATGGCGCGGCGATTGGTCTTCAGAGCATAAAGTCGCGAGAGCATCGTCGCGTCTTGCGGCGCCAAAGTCCTGGGCGTATACGGACCCTCCGGCTTGCCGGTGGATTCCTCATGCAACAAGTGAGCCTCACGACCGTCGTTTACCAAGAGTGAGGCATTGCTAAAGCCGCCGCCCTCCATCTTCAGACGTTCCTCGATCAGACGGAGGTGCACTTCGCCCGATCCGATTTCCTTGCCGATCCCAGTGGCCTCCAAAGAGAGGTCGTACTGGTAGGTCAACGTTGATCCCTCGAACGGCAGCTCACAAATGACCTTGAAGTCGATGGGCTTCCCCAATAAGTTCCAGTTTTGTATTTCCGGAATCCCCCCCTGAATGCAATTGGCAGCAGCCGTGGCCAAATCCGTTCGGGCCGTGGCCCCCAGAAAGCGGATGGCCGAACAGAGGTTGGTCTTCCCGCTGTTGTTTTTGCCGATCAGGAGGTGCCGGCTGGTGAAGTCCATTTCGAAGTTCAGGAAACTCTTGAAGTTGTGAAGGCGCAAGCGCTTCAGCATCGGGCGTCTCCGAATTCATCGAGACCGCCGGGGGTCGGGGGGTAATCCGTGATGGTATTGTATCGCTGGTTTTACGCCTCGTCGAGGACCTCGACGGCCTTGAAGGGTTTGCCCTCGAGGAACTCGAGGCTGGCGCCGCCGCCGGTGCTGACGTGGCTGACCTTGTCAGACAGGCCGGCCCGTTCGATGGCCGCGGCGCTGTCCCCGCCGCCGATCACGGTGATGGCCCCCCTGGCGGTGGCCTCGACCAGGGCTTCGGCGATGGCCGTGGTGCCCCGATCGAACGGGGGAGTCTCGAACACGCCCATCGGTCCGTTCCAGACCACCGTCTTCGCGCCGACGATGATGTTCCGATAGGCCGTCACGGTCTTGGGTCCGATATCAAAGCCGCTCATGGCGTCGGGAATGTCGCCCTCGACGGTCTGCGTGGCGATGCCCTCCTTCAACTCGGCGGCGCAGACCACGTCCACCGGCAGCCTGAGCTTCTCGCCGCCGAGTCGCAGCAGCCGCCGGGCCTCCTCGACCTTGTCGGGCTCGACCAGGCTCCCGCCGGTCTTCTGGCCGCGGGCCAGCATGAAGGTGTACTGCATGGCTCCGCCGATCAGCACCGTGTCGCACCTGGCCAGCAGGGCCTCGATGACGGCGATCTTGTCGGAGACCTTCTTGCCGCCCAGGATGGCCACGAAGGGCCGCTGCGGGTTGTTGAGGGCCTCGCCCAGGTACTTGAGCTCCTTTTCGACCAGGAAGCCGACCACCCGCGGCTTGCCGGCCATCTGCTGCGGGACGGTCAACATGCTGGCGTTGTCGCGGTGGCAGGTGCCGAAGGCGTCGTTGACGTACACGTCGCCGAAGGCCGCGAGCTGGCGGGCGAAGTTCTCTTTCATCTCCTTGACGGTGGGGTCGAGCTTGGCGTTCTTGTCCTTGATCTGCTCGGCGGCGTAGAAGCGGACGTTTTCGAGCATGAGCACCTCGCCGTCCTTCAGGGCCGCCACGGCCGCCGCCGCCTCCGGCCCGACCGCCTCCTTCGAGAACTTCACCGGCCGGCCCAGCAGCTCGCCCAGCCTTTGGGCGGCCGGCGCGATCGTGTAGCGGGCGTCGGCCTTGCGGTCCTTGCCCTCCGGGCGGCCCAGGTGACTCATCAGGATCACCCGCCCGCCGCCCTTGAGCACGTGCTGAATGGTCGGCAGGGCCATGCGGATCCGCCGGTCGTCGGTGATCGCGCCGCTCTCGTCCTGCGGAACGTTGAAGTCCACGCGGATCAGGACCCGCTTGCCCTTCACGTCCACGTCTGCGATGGTTTTCTTGGCCATGGGGAATGTCCTTTCTGCGCGTCAGGAAGCATCAGGATGTCGTCGCCGCCGGGGGGAAATCATACACTGCGGCCTTCAGGACCAGGCGCCCTGAACCTCTATTCGCTTGAGATTGCATCTACACCCCCAGAACCGACCGGCTGGACGCCGGTCCCACACAGGTCTGGGGACGCATTCCACGCCGGGCACGAGCGTGTGACGAAGCCGGTCGTCGCGCGGTTGGCGTTCCCTGAGGACCCGGCCGGATCAGGTCTTGCCGTTCGCTCTCCGGGAGTTTGTCGAATCCAGGCGGCAAAACGATGAGACGATAACCTGCCGGGCGTGACCGGAGGCTTCAGGCTCCGCCGCGGCCCGCCGTTGCGGTTCCTGGGAGCCCTCCTCGGGCCACCTCTTGAACCCATCGAGCCGTTTCGACTCCCACGCAAAAACGCAGCCTTGCCCGCTCGAGCCTCCTTGCCGTCGTTCCAGGAACACGCCGGCGTCGCGTTTCAGTTCACGCGCGGGATTATACCGCGGCCTGAACCGAATACGAAGAGCCCATCCCAAAGCCACCGTGGGAGCGGCTTCCAGCCGGTCGTTTGACATGGTTCGGGCATGGGCTCTCGATGCATCGGACCATGGGATCCACAACAGGGTCCGCGACGACATCATTCCCATTCGCGGCGATGGAATGGGTGGGAGGCGACCGAACGTGTGCCGGCTGTCAAGCTCGTTTCGTCCCGCCGACCCGTGCTCACGGCCGGTCCTGACGGCAGCGCTGCGCCGCCGATTCCGTCGCACAGCGGGCTCATATCGCAAAACAAAGGCTATTGCGTTCCCGTTCCACGTCGGCATAGAATTGCGGCCCTGACGGTATCACCTCGTCCGGCAGGGAGGCTGACTCGTGCTCGCCGACAAGCTCACCCGCTATTTTGATTCGGCGGTTCGCACCCGCGGGCGTTCCTATTTCGCTTCCGGGCGCGTCAGAATCCTCTCCCGATCACCCCACGGCGGGGTCGAGGCCCAGGTCAGAGGCACGAGGCTGTACCAGGTTCACCTTGAGCTGGACCGCACCGGGGGTGGCTTGACCGTTGGCGCTGCCTGCACCTGCCCGTATGACGACGGCCTCAATGGCTTCTGCAAGCATATCTGGGCCACGCTGCTGGAGGTCGATCGCGAGGGCGGATTCGGGCCCCTGCCGCGCACCGTTCGGATGGAATTCCTGGATGATGATGACGACGAACCCCTGGGTTGGGACGATGACGAGGACACAGGGGACATGTTCCATCCGCTCACCGTGCTTCTGAAGAAGGGGATGAGCGGCCTGTTGGGGCGCGAGCGGACCAGAAAACAGAAGAAGCAGGTCACGCCGGCCTGGTCGAGGCTGCTGGCCGATCTGGCCGCCCAGTCGGCCTCGCCGCCGTCCGCTTCCCGGCTGGACGCCACCGCGATCGAGCCGCTCTACGTGCTCGAACCGGAAGACAAGTACGCCCCCGGCCGGTTCACGCTCAGCCTCGCCCGTCAGACCTCGACGGCCACCGGACGCCTCGGCAAGCCCAAGCGCCTCTCGTTGCGCCCGGCGGACATCCCCCGGCTGGCCAGCCGGCTCGATCGGCACATCTGCCTGATGCTGGTCGGAGCAGGGCAGGAAAACGACGGCTACTACTCCGCCTGCTCGGAGGAGTATGCCCCGGCTCAATCGAAGTGGATCATCCCGCCGGGGGCACTGGCCACGCTGCTGCCCATGCTGTTTGAGACCGGACGGTTTTGCATGCGGCCCGATCAGGGCGACCTCCTCCCGCTGTCCTGGGACGATGGCGAGTCCTGGGAGTTCGTCCTGGCCGTCGAGCCCGAAGCCGGCAAGAGGCATTATCTGTTGAACGCCCGGCTCCACCGCGGGGACCAGACGGCGGTGTTGAACGCCACCGATCGCTTTCTGAAGGCCGATCCGCCGCTGATGATCCGCGGCGGCGTGATGTCCCAGGTGCGGGCTCCCGACTGCTTCAGGTGGCTCACCACCTTCAGCCGTCAGGGCGGGCAGCGCATCGAGCCGTCGCACCGCGACCGGCTGCTGAGCGAAGTGGGACAGTTGGACGTCTGCCCGCCGATCCGCTGGCCGGCCGAGTGGGGCATCACGCAGGTGACCGACGTGGCTCCCCGCCCGGAGCTGTCGTTGACCCTGGGGAAGCCGACGCGAACCGGGCGGAACGGCGATGCCTTCGCCAGCGTGGCCTTCTACTACGGGGATTTGAAAGTCGAGCCGGGCAGGCCGGGGCAGATCCTGATGGACGTCAAACACCGCCGCCAGCTATTCCGCCAGCTCGACGCGGAGACGGCCTGTTGGAGCCGCCTGATGGCCCTCGGTTTTCAATGCGATCCGTACGGTGGGGAACTGCGCCTGGCGGACCGGCGGTTGCTTCCGGCGGTCAGCGCCCTCATGCGGGAAGGCTGGACCGTCCTGGGCGATCGCAAGCTCTTTCGCAACGGCGGCGACCTCTCGCTCGACGTCACCACCGGCATCGACTGGTTCGAGATTCACGGGCAGATGGATTTCGAGGGCCAGACGGTGCCCCTGCCCGAATTGCTGGCCGCCGCCCGCAAAGGCGAGCGCTTCATCCGCCTGGGCGACGGCTCGATGGGCCTGCTGCCCGAGAAGTGGCTCGCCCAGCACGGAGCCCTGCTGGACCTGGGCCGGGTCGAGGACGGCCAGGTCCGTTTCGCCCGCACGCAGGTCGGGCTGATCGACGCCCTGCTGGCCCAGCTTCCGCAGGCCACCTTCGACGACCGCCTGACCGCCGCCCGTGACAAGCTGCGCGGCTTCGCGGGGATCCAGCCCCGCCCGGCCCCGGCGGGGTTCACGGGCAGGCTGCGCCCCTACCAGGAACAGGGCCTGGCCTGGCTCGACTTTCTCAACGACTTAGGCTGGGGCGGGTGCCTGGCCGACGACATGGGCCTGGGCAAGACCATCCAGGTGCTCGCCCTGCTGTTGGACCGCAAAAGGCGGGGCGACAGCGGTCCGTCGCTGATCGTCGTGCCCAAATCGATCGTGTTCAACTGGCAGCGCGAGGCCACCGCCTTCGCCCCCGAGCTGCGCGTGCTCGACTACACCGGCCATGACCGACTGGAACACCAGGCGGAGATCGCGGGCAGCGACCTGGTGCTGACGACGTACGGCACGTTCAAGCGCGACATCGATTTTCTGCGGACCCAGGAGTTCAACTACGCGATCCTGGACGAGGCCCAGGCCATCAAGAACTCCGGCTCGCTGAACGCCAAGGCCGCCCGGCTGCTGCGGGCCCGTCACCGGCTGGCGATGACCGGTACGCCGGTCGAGAACCACCTCGGCGATCTCTGGTCGCTGTTCGAGTTTCTCAACCCCGGCATGTTGGGGAGCCTGAAGGGCTTCAGGAGCGCGTTCAACGGGCAGCGCGGCGCGGAGGCCTCGCCGGCCAACCTGGAACTGCTGCACCGGATGCTCCGCCCGTTCATCCTCCGCCGCACCAAGGACCAGGTCGCACCCGAGCTGCCCACCCGCAGCGAGCAGACCCTCGAGTGCGTCATGTCCCCGGAACAGGCCGCGTACTACAAGGAACTGCGCGACTATTACCGCCTCTCGCTGCTGGGTCGGGTGGAGAAGCACGGCATCGCCCGGAGCAAAGTCTTCGTGCTGGAGGCCCTGCTGCGGCTCCGGCAGGCGGCCTGTCACCCGGCCCTGATCGACCCCGGGCGTCACGCGGCCGAATCGGCCAAGATGGACGCCCTCCTGCCCATGCTCGAGGAGCTGCTTGAAGAAGGGCACAAGGCTCTGGTCTTTTCGCAGTTCACGTCGCTGCTGGCCCTGCTGCGCGAGAAGCTCGACGGGCAGGGCGTCGTCTACGAGTATCTCGACGGCCAGACCCGTGACCGCCAGGCCCGCGTGGACCGCTTTCAGTCTGATCCCCGGTGTCCGCTGTTCCTTATCAGCCTCAAGGCCGGCGGGACCGGGCTGAACCTTACCGCCGCCGATTACGTCTTCATCCTCGATCCGTGGTGGAACCCCGCCGTCGAGGCCCAGGCCATCGACCGCACCCACCGCATCGGGCAGGATAGGAAGGTGATCGCCTACCGGCTGATCACCTGCGAGACGGTGGAGGCCAGGATTCTCGAGCTTCAGCAGCGCAAGCGCGACCTGGCCGGCGCGATCATCACCGAGGCCAACAGCCTCATCCAGGACCTGACCCGCGAGGACCTCGAGGTCCTGTTGTCATAGGGACCACCGGTTCGCCGCGCGGTCCGGGCTGACGCGGGCGTGAAGAAGGGCCGCCTTCAAACCGTTTGAATGACCTGCAAGGGGACGGAGCGCGTCCGGGCCGCGTGCATGGGGAGGAGTGGTTCGCGGGCCGGGCCTGGCGCGGCCGGACGTTGGGCCCGGGCCGGTGCCGGCGGGCGCGTCCCGGAGTCGCTGATCGGCGTGCCGGGCAGGGCGTGGCTGGCCGGGCCGCCGCGCGCGTCGCGCATGGGGATGCGACTGTAGGGGGGCTCGGTTTTCCGCACGATCCGGCCGCGCATCAGCCGCAACGCCCAGCCCAGCGTCCGCCGGATGGTCTGGCCCGTCCCCCACATCCCGTACAACTGAACCAGGGCGTCGGCCAGATAGAGCTTGGACTTCGGCCGGACCAGGGCCCACAGGAACCGCAGGGGATTATAGAAGTACAGATAGGCGGCCATGATGTTGAACTGTTTGCGCCACGGCCGGGGATGCCGCGAGGCCACCACGTAGTTGGCGTCCAGCATGTGCGGCTCGACCCGCCGGCCGTCCACGCTCTCATAGGCCAGCCCGGAGGTGAAGGCTTCCGCGTAGAGCTTCGAGCCGGTCGCGGGGGTCATCATCAGCACTTGCAGGCTGACCGCCCCGGCCTGGCGCAGCAGCCGCACCTGGTTGAGCAGGCCGTAGGGCTTGCCCCGCGTATACAGCGGCTGCTCGTCGTGGTGCATCATCATGGGCATCGGGCAGATGCCGTGCCGCCGGAGCAGACCGAAGGCCTCCTGGGTCTTGTCCGGGCTTTGCCCCTTCTTGACCAGCGTGGCGGTCAGGTCTTCGACCCCCAGCCAGAGTGCCCGTACGCCGGCCTTTCGCACCGTGGCCAGATGATCGCGGAGCTGGAGCGTATCGTGAACGGTGACCTCGGTGGCCCAGCGGACCCGCTTGCGGATGTCATTGCCGCCGATGCGCTTGCGGGCCAGGGTCTCGACGATCTCCAGCGTGCGCTGGCGGCTGTTGAAGAAATTGTCGTCGGCCCCGAAGAAATAGCGGAGCCCGTACTCCTGGTTGAGCCGGATGAACTCGTCGGCGATGCGCTCGCCGCTCTTGACCCGGTGCTGGCGCTGGTTGTAGGCCGGAATGGGACAGTACGGACAGGCGAATTTGCACCCGAAGGTCAGAACCAGCGAAGAGACGGGGCTGTAACGGCGCACCTGGTCGGCCGAGAGGGCCCGCGGGGCCAGGTTGGGCCGATGCCCGGGCGGATCGAGCAGCGAATAGCCCAGGGCCGGATGGGGCAGCTCATCGAGGTCGCCCAGCAGCCGCTGCATGCCGGTATCGACCAGTTCCTCGGCCAAACCCTCGCGCTGGCCGCGGGCATAGACCAGGCCGGGCACTTCGTCGAGCAGACCGCCGTCGCGGGCCCGCAGAAAGGCCGAGCGCATCGGCTCGCCTTTCGCCCGCACCGAGAGCAGCACTTCCAGCAGATTCAGCAGCACGTATTCCTCTCCGGTGACGGCCACGTCGGCCCCCCAGCAGGCGGCCGGGTCGGCGTTGAAGACGTCCCACGGCTCGTAGATGCACTTGGGACCGCCGGCGATGATGAGCGGGCGTTGGCCCGGGTCGATCCGGCAGGCCTCCTGGATCAGCCGGCGACACTCGGCCGAGTGGATCTGCATGCTCGATACCATGAACAGATCGGGCACCCGCCCGTCCAGCCGCATCTGCGACGGGGCGAACCGACGGTTCCACTGTTGCAGGACGATGCGGGTCTTCTCGAACCCCGCGTCGAGCATGGCCGAGCCGATCCCCCGGACGCCGGCGGGGGCCATGCGCGTGTCGGCATAGATGAACGGCAGCATCCGCGTGCGGTGGTCGAACGCGCAGGCGATGACGCTGGTCAGGTCGTGCCCGGGCGCGATTCGCCTCAGGCGGGCGCGCAGTTCGGTGAACCGGCCGGGTTTGAGCAATTCATCGCCGCGCTCACGACGGAGCAGTTCCATGCGCTTGGCCCCAGGTCGGCCGGCGGTTGCTGCCTAAAGAGGGGTCGCCGGCCAGGGTTTCGGACGGATAGATACCGGCTGGCATTCGTTCGTTGCTCGCCAGCATCCCCGGCCGGTCACTACTCTACCGACTCGGTGGCAGCCTGTCGAGAGAACCCGCAATCGGACCTTGGATTGGATCATCCCCCTCCAACCGCGACGACCGTTCCACCGCGATGCGATTCGAGGGCCGCGGTGAAGAGCCGATGGCTCAGGGCGGCTTCCTCGGGTGTGACGCAGCCGGCGAAGCGCGACGGAGGCCGGCCGTGATGAAGCTCGTAAAGGTATGCCGCCCACATCTGCTGAACCGCGTCGGAAAAGCCGGCTTCGAACACCCCCCCGGTGATGCTGGCGAAGGCCGTGTCCATCCCCACGTCGATCGCGCCCCAGATCTGCTCGCCTCCGGCGTAGCTCAATATCTCCAGCCTCTTGGGGTTCTTGGTGGAAAACCGCAGCGACGTTTTCGTGCCCAGGATGCGCACGTACCAGGTGTTCTTCTCTCCGGGGGCGATGCGGAAGCAGCGCAGCGTCCACGGGAATGATTCACCGCCGGCGGGGTCGCGGGCCTCGCACAGCAGCGTGGCGTTGTCCCAGGTCAGACAGGGGGCCCTTCCGCCCCGGCCGTCCGGACGCTCCCGGAAAACCTTGCCGAGCACCGCCCGCACGTTGACCGGCCGCCAGCCCGCCCGGAACGGCACGTGGCAGGCGTGCATCCCCAGGTCGCCCATCACGCCGTATTCGCCGTTGGTCTCGACGACCCGCTTCCAGTTGATCGGCTTGTCGGGGTCCAGGTCGCTGGAATGCAGAAAACCGGTCTCGACCTCGAGGATCGTGCCGATCAACCCCTCGTCGATGATCCGGCCGATCTTCTGGACCGCGGGCAGGAAGGGCATCTGCGAGCAGCAGCGGACGAAGACCTCCGGATGCCGCCGGGCGCAGGCCAGGATGGCCTCATTGGCCGGCAGGTCGATGCCGAAGGGCTTCTCGCCCATCAGGTGCTTGCCGGCCTCGATGGACGCCACGTACATCTCCTGGTGCAGGTGGTGGGGCACGGCCACGTAGACGGCCTCGACCCGCGGACTGGCCAGGACCTCGCGGTAGTCGTCGGTGATCAGCTTGATCGAGGGGAAGTGCTCGCGGCACCATCCCTGCGTCTGCGGGTTGCGGGCGCAGACGGCGACGATCTCCGGCCGGACGTCCATCCCGGTCAGATGGCACCAGCGGGCGGCGGCGCTGGCGAACTCGCGCCCCATCAGGCCCATGCCGATGATTCCGAATCGCACGGTTCGCATGTCGGTCCGTCCCCTCGGGCGCCGACGCCCGTTGATGGCCCCGGCCTCGGTTTCCAGCTCTCATGACCGCCGCGTTGCGGGTTGAAGGGCTGCGATTCAATACCCCAGTTCCCTGGCCGTCTCGCCGATGGCTTCGTCGATGATATCCAGACCCTTGAGCAGGATCTCGTCCTCCATCACGATCGGCGGGCTCATGCGCAGGATGTGGCCGGCGGGAATCCAGGCCAGCCCCTTGGCGAAGGCCTTCTGATAGACCAGCGTGCCGGCCTGGTTGAACGGCTCCTTGGTCGCGCGGTCCTTGACCAGCTCGATGCCGAAGAGGCACCCCTTGCCGCGCACGTCGCCGACGATGGCGTGATCGCGTTTGATCCGCTCCATGCGCTTGAGGGCCACCTCCTCCAGGTGGGCGGCCCGCTCCAGCAGGTTCTCCTCCTCGATGACCTCCAGCGAGGCCAGGGCCGCGGCGCAGGCCATCGGGTTGCCGCCGTAGCTGCTGGACGCCGAGATCTTCTCGAACGACTCCTTGAACGGCTCGCGCACCGCGACCGCCGTCACCGGGAAGCCGTTGCCGAAACCCTTGCCCAGCGAGACCACGTCCGGCAGAACGCCCCAGTGCTCCATGCACAGCCACTTGCCGGTCCGCCCGATGCCGGTGAGCACCTCGTCGGCCATGAGCAGGAGCTGTCGCCGGTCGCACAGCCGGCGGAGCTTGGGGAAGAAGTCGTCGGGCGGCATGACCGAGCCGCCCCACCCCTGGATGGGTTCGAGCACGAAACCGGCCACGTCGCCGACCGTGCCCTTGTCGAGGTACTCCTCGTAGAAGCGGATGTAGGCGTCGGTGTCGATGGCGCCGTCGGGGCGGGTCCACATCGGGCGGTAGACGTCCGGGCGGGGAACCATGTGCATGCCCGGGGCCCGGACCCGCCCGTAAACGGCCGAACGGATATGGGCCAGCGAGACGGCTCCGTAGGTCTTCCCGTGGAAATCGTAGAAGCAGGAGAGCATCTCGTTCCGGCCGGTCGCCGCCCGCAAGACGCGCATGCCCGCCTCCACCGCCGCCGTGCCCGAGTCATAGAGCTGGAACCCGCTCAGGTCGCCGGGCAGGACCGCGGCCAGCTTCTCCATCAGCCGGGTCTTGATCTCGGTGGTGAAGTCGTGGCAGTTCATCAGCGTGCCCGCGTACTTCTGCACCGCCTGGGTGATCTTCGGGTGGCAGTGGCCCAGGGTGGTCACGTAGATGCCCGAGGAGAAGTCGATGTACCTGTTGCCGTCCACGTCGGTCAGCGTGCAGCCGTGCCCGGAGGCGAACGCGACCGGAAACAGCTTCACCTGCTCGCTGAGCCCCTTGAAATAGCGCGTGCAGCGGGCGTGCAGCTCGCGCGAGCGCGGCCCCGGGGGCGGCACCCGGATGCACGGATACTCATCGAGGTCCACGTGGGCCCAATATGCGCCGGCCAGTGTCGTCGTCATGCGATGGCTCCCTTCTCACGTTCTCGCCTGTTCCCTTGCTCGTCTGCTCACCTGCTCATCGGTTCACCTGCTCGCTTGCTCACCTGCTTACTTCTCCACATCTCCCTTCCGGCATCGTCATCCTCAAACCCCTGTGGGACCGGCTTCCAGCCGGTCGGTTTTCCGGGTTTCAAAACGCACTCAGTAGCCGACGTCCCAGGTCGATTCGATGTCGGCGGCGCTCGATTCGGAGACCCACACGTCGGTTTTGAGCATCTGAAGAATCGACGCGGGAACGCGCGGCGTGACCGGCCCGTGCAGGCACAGCCGCGTCATCAGCCGCTGCCATGAAATGCGGGTCCCGCCGACGGTGATGGCGTGCAGGTCCACGCGGGCCTTGGCGGCGATCACCTCGGCCGGACCGATGGTGGCGGCCTTGGGCGGCACCGCCCAGACGTCTCCGCTGTGCCCGAAGCTGCCGTGCAGCGAATTCTGGGCGATGGTCAGCGGGCTGAGCGTGCAGATGCGCGGGCCCATCCGCTTCCACTCCTCCAGTTCGCCGGCGAACTCCGGCGCGTCCGGCTCGATGAAGGCCAGGTGCCCGGTCCAGCCCGGCCCGCTGTAGCAGACGTCCGCCCCGCCCAGATCGGCCAGCATTTTGCCGTAATCCTTGAGGTTCTGGTTGGTGAACACGTGCACCTGGCGCTCCGGCGGGCGCAGCTCCTCGTCGATCCGGCTCCAGAAAAACCGCTTGAAGGCGTAGCCGAAGCCCATCGGCCAGGTCTCCGGGGCGATGACGCCGTCCTCGTTGGCGTATTCGTCCATGTTGAAGGTGTGGAGGTTCCGGCAGTTCACCCGGAACGTGTTGATGAGATGAGCCACCTTGGCGTAGGCCGGCCAGGGATTGGGCACGATCAGCACCAGCCTGCGCCCGGCGTCGGCGGCCGTCTTGATCCGCTCGAACAGGTCGATCATCCACAGGAACTCGAAGTCCGCGTCGGGGACGATGCGGATCTGGAAGTCGGGATTGGGATGACGGGTGATGTCCGCCCTGCGGATCGCGCGGACCCGCCGGACCGCTTCTTTGTCGCGGAACGGAATGAAGCTCGCCGGCTCAAAGTCGAAGTCGGCCATGGAGGCACTCCTGTGATTCGGCCGCCCGCCGCGGATCACGACGGATACACGCACACCCCGCCCACCCACGTGGCCGCCGGCGCGAGGTCCTCGTTCCATACCACCACGTCGGCGTCGGCCCCTTCCGCCAGCACGCCCTTCCCTTCGAGCCCCAGCACGCCGGCCGGATTGCGCGAACCCATGCCCCAGGTCTGCTCCGGCGGGACGAACCCCCAGGCCAGCAGGTTGCGCATGCCGCGGTTCATGGTCAGGGCGCTGCCGGCCAGGGCCCCGTGATAGGGATGCGCCGGGTCATCGATGCGGGCCCCGTCGTCGGGATCGACCTTGACCGGATAGCCCCAGGGGGTCGCGTACACGCAGGGCGGCAGCCCCGCGCCGACGTTGCCGTCGGTGATCAGGCTGACTTTCGACGGCCCCTTGATGGCCAGCGTGAAGCGCACGGCCAGCGGGTCCACGTGAACCCCGTCGCAGATCAGGTCGCAGGTGGCGCGTGCGTCCGCCAGGATCGCCTCGACCGCGCCGACCGGATAGACGCCCACCTCGCGCGGCGGCGGGGGATGGAACACGTTGAAGAAGTGGGTCGCGTGCCGGGCCCCGGCGTCGATGGCCGCCAGGGTCTGCTCCGCGGAGGCCCGCGTGTGCGTGAGAAACGGCACGATGCCCAGCTCGCCCAGACGCTCGATCACTGCAAGGACGTTCTTCGTATCCGGCGCGACCGACATGATGCGCACGCGCCCGCCGCAGGCCGCGACCATCTCGTCGAGGTAGCCCACGTCGCCGTCCAGGGGCACGCAGCCCGCGCCGGGCACGGTCACGAACGGCCCCTCGAGGTGCAGGCCGGGCACGCTCACGCCGGCGACCTTGGGTACCGCGGCGCTGATGCGCTCCAGCCGGGCCGGAAGGTCCGGCGTCTTGTTGGCCAGCAGCGTGGGCACCACGCACGTGGTTCCGTAGCGGCCGAACACGCTGGCGGCGGCGAGCAGATCCTCGGGCCCGCGATCGAAATTGAAGGTGTGGATGCCGTGCACGTGCAGGTCGATCAGGCCCGGCGTCAGCAGCCGGCCCGCGCCGTCGAACCGCTCCGCGTCCGGGTAGGCGTCGGCCAGGCCGGGCCCCAGCCGCGCGATCCGGCCCGCCTCCAGCAGCACGTCGCCGCGCTCCGTTCGCTCGCCGGGGTGAACCAGGCGGACGTTGCTGATCAGCGTCGGCTTCACGCGCTGACCTCCTGGACCCGCGCGGACAGGCGCACCGTGGCCGTCAGTCGGAAGGTGTCATGGCGATAGGAACTGACGAACAGGCCGGCCGGGCGCCCCCCCACCAGGCGGATGACTTCCGTGCTCCTGAGCACCGGCCCGCCGGCCCGCACGCCCAGCAGCTCCGCGGTGGTCGCATCCGCCGCCGCCGCCTCCACCACCTGCGAGACGTGGCTGAACTCGAGCCCCTCGCGCTCCCGCCAGCGGGCCAGGAAGTCGATCTCGATCCAATCGTCCTCGATCAGGTTCTCGGCGAAGCCGGCCGGCAGATACACGTCGTCCATGGCCACTGCCGTGCCATGCAGCGAATCAACGCGGCGGGCGTAAAGCACGCGATCGCCGGGGAACGTATCGAGTTGCTCGGCGATGGCCGGTTCGGCGCCGCGCCAATCCAGCGTCACCAGACGCCGGCGAAGCTCGGGCGCGTGCCGGGCGACGCTGCCGGAGAAATCCGTGGCCAGAATGGGTATCTTGCGGGCCGGGGCGGCCGAGACGTACGTGCCGTCTCCCTGCCGGCGATGGATGAGCAGCTCCTGTTGCAGGATCTCCAGGGCCCGGCGGATGGTGATCCGAGAGGCAGAAAACCGCCGGCACAGATCGCGCTCCGGCGGGAGCCGCTGGCCGGGTTGCAGCTTGCCGGACAGAATGCGATCGCGCAAGGCACCGGCCACTCGATCGTATGTCGTCATGATCGCATCGGCCCCATCTTCGCCGGACTTGCGTTCTCATACGCCGCCCGGTACATTGGTTATGACAATATAACCATCTGTCCAAGCCATGTCAAGTGGCTTGTCAAACCAGGAGTTACATGCCATGAGCCACTGGTTTGCCGACCTGAGCTGGCCCGAGATCCGCCGGCTCGTCGAGCAGCAACCGATCCTGCTTTTGCCTTTTGCGGAGACCGAGGAGCACGGCCCGCACCTGCCGGTGGGCTGTGACACCATCATCGCCGAGCGGGTCGCGCTGGCGGTGGCTCAGCGCGTGAATCCCGGCATCCCGACGTACGTCCTGCCCGCCATCGCCTATGGCTACACGCCGCGGGCGGTCCAGAAATGGCCGGGCACCTTCCGCGTGCGCTGGCACGTCATGGTCGAGTACCTCGCGGACGTGTGCGCCTCGGTCGTGGAGATGGGGTTCAAGCGGCTGGTGGTGGTCTCGTCGCATGGCCCGCATGGCGACGTCGCCCGGCTGGCCGCTCGCGAAGTCTTCGACCGGACCGGCGTGGGCGTCATCATCACCCAGCCGCACGCCATGCTCGGGGCCCGCTTCAAGGCCATCCGCAAGAGCCGGCTGGGCGGGGCCTGTCACGCCTGCGAGTATGAGACCTCGCTGATGATGCACTTCGGCTATGCGATCGACGTTTCACAACTCGATGACCGCGACGTCGTGAAGACCTGCAACGAGTGGGTAGCCGGCGACATGGTCAACGGGTCCGGCAAGGTGAGCTGGTCCACCTGGGCGCTTCAGGAGAGCGAAACCGGCGTGTACGGCGATCCTTCCTGCGCGACCGCCGAAACGGGGGCGGCCTGCATGGAGACCATCGTCGAGGAATACGCGCGGTTTCTGAAGTATCTGTGGGACACGCCTGTCAGCCCTTGATGGCCCGAGCCAAGCCATGCCGGCGATCCTGACCTTTGACCTGGGAACGACCTACTTCAAGGCGGCCCTGTTCGACGACGAGGGGCGCCTGCGGGGGTTGCATCGTCTGTCGCCGCTGATCCGTCGGTCCGCGGACGGCTGGGCGGAGATCGAGCCGCGGGATTTCCTGATGGCCATCGGGGAGGCGGCGGCGGCGCTGAAAGCCGCCGATCCCGACGTCTTCCCGGCCGTCGAGGCGGTCACGTTCGCTACCCAGACCAACAGCTTTCTGCTGCTGGGCCCTGCCGACGAGCCGCTCACCCCGATCATCCTGTGGTCGGACCTGCGCGCTGCCGATCTGGCCCGCGAGGTGGAAGCGCTGTCCCGACTGCCGGGCTTCACCGCCCGGACGGGCCTGCCGGCGGTGGGCGTCGAGTTTCTTGCCGCCAAAATGCCGTGGCTCCATCGTCACCGACCCGAAGTAGCAGTGCGAGCCCGGCGCTTGTGTCTCATCAGCGACTTCCTGACGCTGTACCTGACCGGATGCCACGTCACCGACGCGGGGGCCGCGGGGCTGACCGGGCTTCTGGACGTCCACGCGCTGCGCTGGTGGCCAGAATCGGCCGCCGCCATGGGCGTCGATCCGCAATGGCTGCCGGAGGTGCTGCGCACGGGAAGCGAGGTCGGCCGGCTTCGATTGCCGGTGGCCCGGGAACTGGGACTGCCGGCTGAATGCCGATTCATCATCGGATGCCTCGACCAATACGCCGGGGCCATCGGGGCCGGATCCATGACGCCGGACAGCCTGTCCGAGACCACTGGAACGGTGCTCGCGACCGTGCGCCTCGCGCCCGGCTTCATGACCGCGCCTCCACCCGGCGTTTTCCAGGGGCCGTCGTTCGACCCGGGCCGCTACTTCCGCATGTGTTTCGGCGGTACGTCGGCACGACTGCTCGAATGGTTGGTGCAGCACCTTCCCGACCCGGTCAGCTTCACGACACTGGACGATGAGGCCTCTGCCGTCGAACCGGGCTCGGCGGGTTTGCGCGTCCGTCCCGATGCGGTGCGGGCAACAAGCCTGGCTGACGGCTTCGTAGGATGGACGGCTCAACGTACCCGTGGCCAGATGGCCCGTGCCATCATGGAAGCGGTGGCATACGCCCTCGCCGGTCAGGTGGCCGCGCTCTGCGGCGGCCGGCCACCCTCGCGCGTGTATTCCAGCGGCGGGGCGGCGCGCAGCGACCCGTGGCTGCAAATCAAGGCCGACGTCCTGGGCGTGCCCGTCGCCGCGGGAATCTGCCCGGAGCCCACCAGTCTGGGAGTGGCTCTGCTGGCTGGGCAGGCCAGGCGATGGGGACGGATCGACGAACTGGCCGAGCGATGGATCCAGACTCGTTGCGTACTTCAGCCTGATGAACGTAAAACTATTTTTTACAAAAGGTTGAATGTCACTCAATCGTGATGGGCGTGGCTCGATTCCTGGGTTGAAGGCAACATCGACGACAGATCTGCAATCATATTGACGGCAAAAAACGTATTGTTTTGTCGTTCATGATCGGCGAGAATACCCGGCATGGGCGAAATCTCGTCAACTCAGGACAACCAGAGCACGGTGGCGTACCGTCAGCTTCGTCGATTGCTGATGTTCAGTCAGATTCGGCCCGGGGTGCGTCTGGCGGAGAAAGAATGGGCCCAGCGGCTGGGCGTGCATCGCAGCGCCTTGCGCGAGGCCATGATTCTGCTGGCCCACGAGGGCCTGCTGCGGCCCGGCCGGCGGGGCGGGTACTTTACGCCGCTTCTCGAACAGCGCGACCTCGATGAAGTCATGCAGGTGCGGACCATCATCGAGGTGGGTGCGTTGCGGCTGATCGGGGCCCGCCCGCCGGCGGAGGAAGAATCCCGGCTGACCACGGCCTGCGACGCCATGCAACAGATGCTCGACGCCGGCTTCGAGCTGGGCTTCGCGGAGGCGGACCGACGCTTCCACACGCTGCTCGTCGAGCTGTCGCACAACGACCGGCTCATCGCCATCCACGACCGGGCGCCGCTGCCGCTCATGCCCTCGCGGCTGGCGGACCCGGCGGCCAGGCATCAGGCCGCGCTGCAAACGATCCGGGAGCATCGTGACATCGCGCGATTGACGCAGGAGCGGCGCATCGCCGAGGCCATCGAAACGCTGGAACGGCACCTGAACACCGCCCATCAGCTCGTGCCGGTCTTCTGACCGGAAGGGAATCACCCGTGTCCGCCCCGGACTTCTACTTTGCGATCAACGCGACGTTCCGCCATCTGCACGATCGCTACGGACAGGCGGCCCTGGTCGCGTATTGGCGGGCGCTGGGGCACGATTACTACCGCCGTCGCTGGGAGAACTGGCGGGCCAACGGACTGCCGGCCGTGGCCGCGGATTGGAGGGAATACTTCGCAAGAGAGCCGCAGGCCGAGGTGGAGGTGACCTGCACCGCGGATGTTGCCGAACTCGACGTCCGGGTCTGCCCGGCCATCAGGCATCTCCGCGAGAGCGGGCGCGAGATCGTCCCCTATTTCTGCGAGCACTGCGACGAGATATGCGGAGCGATGGCCCAAGCCGCGGGCCTGACCTTCGAGCGGACCGGGGGGATGGGCTCGTGTCGGCAGCGGTTCGTCAGGCCCACCATCCGGGGGGAGGAGCGCTGATGCTGGGCTGCCAGGACTTCTGCGGGTATTACGACTGGACCTTCAGCTATTTGGAGCAGCGGTTCGGACGGGAGGCCTTGCGCGACTACTGGGCGGCGGCCATTGGCGGCGACTCGCAAGGGCATTACCTCCGCGCCGGCCGGGAGGACGGCCTGCGCGGCCTGCTGCGGGCCTGGGTCCGCACCGGCCAAGACGAGCACTGCGACTGGACCTTCACGCTCGACGAGGCGCGCAACACGCTCCGCTGGGACATGCGCAGATGCCCCAGCAAGGGATTTCTGCTCCAGAATGATCTCAACGCCTCGGAGGATTACTGCGATCACTGCATGGGCTGGATCATCCCGCTGCTGGATGCGATGGGGGCCGGAATCGCCGCCCACGAGCACAACCATTGCGGGCAGTGCTGGGCGGAGATCAGCCTGAAGGGTCGGCCGCGCGAGCCGCTCCAGGCGCCCGCGGACATCCGCGACGATCCGAACTGGAAGCGGGGCTACCTGGACCGATGGCGGGACGGCGTGAAGCTGCCGCTGCTCGAACGGCCCGGCG
>JABRVU010000267.1:0-2214 GCA_039961895.1 Phycisphaerae bacterium
GGTGGGGGGGCTGCTGCGCACGTCCCGGCCGGTCGATTGGACCGCGCCGCCCGTGGATCGGCTGACGCTCTGCCGGGTGGTGGACGGGGCCGAGGTGCTCGATGATGCCGTGGTGGCCGTGACCCGCCGGCCGGACGGGTCCGCGTGGGTGGACGTCAATCTTCACGGAGGGCCGCGGATCGTCCAGCGCGTGCTGATGGCTCTGAGCCGGTTCGGGATCCAGATCGTCCATCCGGGGGAGTTGCCCGGCGGAGTCTGGCCGGCGAGGGATCCGCTGGAACGGGCGGCGCTGGCGCTGCTTCCACAAGCCCGGACGCGGGCGGTGGCGGCCTGGCTGGCCCGGGTTCCGGGACTGCTACGGAACGAGCTACAGGCCATCGAGGCGGCGTTGACGGCCGGGGCCGTCGGGACGGCGCGGCAGATGCTTACGCGCCTGCTCGAGCGATCACGGCCGGGTGCGTTTCTGCTGGCGGGGCTGCGCGTGGTGCTGACGGGCGAGCCGAACTCGGGCAAATCGACGCTGGCCAACGCCCTGGCCGGCGAAGAGCGCGTGCTGGTCAGTCCGGTGCCGGGCACGACGCGCGACTGGGTCGAGCTGCCGGCGGCCATCGGGGGAGTCCCGCTCACGCTGGTGGACACGGCCGGACTGCGCGCGACCGACGACCCGCTGGAACAGGAGTCGATCCGTCGGGCCCGCGCCCAGCTTGAACGCGCCGACGTCGTCCTGCACGTGATCGACCGTTCGGCGCCTCGGGGGGCGGGCCTCTTGCCCGCTTCGTCGCGCCCGGGGCCGACGGTCGCGGATTCCCGTAGCGGACAAGATGAGCATACGGCCGCGCGGAAGCGGTTGTGGGTATGGAGCAAAGCCGACCTGCCGGCGCATTCCGATCACGCATCGGACCTCGAGCGACTGAACGAGGATGCCGTCGTGCTCAGCGCCCGAACGGGAGAGGGGCTCGAGATGCTTCGCCGCAGGATCGTGGAGCGGGCGGGTTTGGCCGAGTGGTCCCCCGAGGCCGCCTGGCTGTTCACCGAGGAACAGTCGGAGCAGTGCCGACGGGCCCTGTCGGCCCTGGACGCGGCTCCGCTGAAAGTCCATGAGTGCCGTGAACGGATTCAGAAGCTGTTCCGTCTCGATCCCGCCGCGCCGTCGGGTGGATGATGAAGCCCGACGTTGCAGCGGGCTGCGCCGGGGTTTAGAATCCGCTGGCTGTCGGGGCCGTTTGCGAGGATCAACTTGTGAAACTGGAAGTGCTGAGCCGATCGGGCAGCCTGTGCGATCAGTGCGTCGCGTTGTGCTGCCGGTATTACGCCTTTTCCATCGACAAGCCCGAGACCCGCCGCGACTTCGAGGACCTGCGCTGGTACGTGCTGCACGAGGACACTCTGATCTTCGTGGAGGACGGCGAGTGGTACGTGCAGGTGAACCGCAAGTGCCGGGCCCTGCTGCCGGACAATCGTTGCGGCATCTATGAGAACCGGCCGGCCATCTGCCGGTCCTATGACACCGACGGTTGCGACTGGCACGCCGATGCGTACGATTACGACCACGTGTTCAGCGAGCCGGAGCAGATCGAGCGGTTCGCCAAGGAGTACCTGGCCGAGAAGCGCCGCCGGGCCCGCAAGCCGGCCGCGAGCGGGAAGACCGCCCGGCCGGGCACGAAGCGGCGACGGACCTCCGTTCGACGCAGCGGCAGGGCCCGAAAGGCCGGTCCGCCCCTCCATCTGCTCAAGTCGGCGTGAGCGGCGATGAAGTTTCAGAACCCCAAAGGCACGCGCGATTTCTATCCGGAGGATATGGCCGTCCTGAACTGGATCATGGACGGGTGGCGGCGCGTGTCGCTGCGCAACGGCTTCGAGGAGTACGAGGGGCCGATCTTCGAGTACCTGGACCTCTACAAGGCCAAGAGCGGCGAGGGGATCGTCTCGGAGCTGTTTCACTTCGAGGATCGCGGCGGGCGGGCCCTGGCCATCCGCCCGGAGATGACCCCGACGCTGGCCCGCATGGTCGCGGCCCGGGCCCAGAGCCTGCCCCGGCCGATCAAGTGGTTCACCCTGCCGCGGCTGTGCCGGGCGGAGCGCCCGCAGCGCGGTCGGCTGCGCGAGTTCTTCCAGTGGAACGCCGACATCCTGGGCGCCGACGAGGTGCTGGCCGACGCCGAGTGCATCTTCACGGCCCTCGACTTCTTCCGCGAAGCGGGGCTGACCCCGGCG
>JABRVU010000268.1:0-3284 GCA_039961895.1 Phycisphaerae bacterium
TCAACACGCTGACGGCCTGCGCCGCCAGCACCCAGGCCATCGGCGAAGCCACCAACCTCATCCGCCGCGGCGACGCCGACGCGATCATCTCCGGCGGGATGCACAGCATGATCCACCCCTTCGGCGTGACCGGCTTCAACCGGCTCACCGCCCTATCGACGCGCAACGACACCTGCGTCACCGCCAGCCGTCCGTTCGACCGCACGCGCGACGGGTTCGTGCTCGGCGAGGGGGCCGGCATCCTGATCCTGGAGGAGTACGAGCACGCCCGGCGGCGGGGCGCGCCCCTGCTGGGCGAGATCGCCGGTTACGGCTCGACGGCGGATGCCTTCCGCATCACCGACATCCACGAGGACGGTCGCGGGGGTATCGCGGCCATGCGGCTGGCGCTCCAGGACGCCGGGATCGGTCCGACGGACATCGACTACATCTCCGCCCACGGCACCGGCACGGAGGAGAACGACAAGATCGAATCGCTGGCCATCCGCGGGGTCTTCGGCGAGCACGCGCCCAAGGTGCCGATCAGCTCGGTCAAGAGCATGTTGGGCCACCTGATCGCGGCAGCCGGGGCCGTCGAGCTGATTACCTGCGTCCTGGCCATCCGCGACGGCGTGCTGCCCCCGACCATGAACTACGCGACGCCCGATCCCAACTGTCCGCTGGATTACGTGCCCAACAAGGCCCGCAAGGCCGACGTGCGGACGGCCCTGAGCAACAGCTTCGGCTTCGGCGGGCAGAACGACACCCTGGTCGTGACCCGGGTCGCCGACAACTGAGGTTGCCGGGAAGGGTGGGTGGCGGCCGGTCCCCGTGCCGGTCGGAAGAGTGCAATGCGTAGCCCACGACCGGCACGGGGGCCGGTCGCTACAGCCGGGGCGAGGTCAACGTGGCGACCCCATCCCAGATCGTGCAGCAGATCGAGGCCACCGGCGTGGTGGCCATCATCCGGGCCTCGAGCAGCGGCGAGCTGATCGACGTGGTCAGTGCCCTGCGCGACGGCGGGCTGACCTGCATCGAAGTGACCATGACCACGCCGGACGCGCTGGAGGTGATCCACGCGGCCCGCGAGAAGATGGGCGATTCGGCGGCCATCGGAGTGGGCACGGTCCTGGACGCCGAGACCGCCCGGGCCGCCATCCTGGCTGGAGCCCAGTTCGTGGTCGCCCCGATTTTCGACCCGCCGACGGTGGCTTTGTGCAAGCGCTACAGCGTACCGGTGGTGCCCGCGGGCATGACCCCCACCGAGATGGTCCACGCCTGGCAGGCCGGGGCCGACTTCGTCAAGCTCTTTCCCGCCTCGGGCGGCGGGGCGGGGCTGATCCGCGACCTCAAGGGCCCGCTGCCGCAGATCAAAATCATCCCCACCGGGGGGATCAACCTCGACAACTGCGCGGATTTCATCAAGGCCGGGGCGGCGGCGCTGGGCATCGGCTCGGCCCTGGTCACCCGGGAGGCGGTGAAGAACAAGGACTTCGCCGGCCTCAGGTCGGCCGCCGCCGCGTGGCTCCAGCGGGTGGACCAGGCCCGTGCATCCCTCAAGTGACCTTCCCCTCGAACGGCCCCGTCGCACGTCGCCGGTGTGGCTGGCGGCCGGGTTCCTGCTGCCCTGGCCGGACTCGCCCCGCCTGGACGACCAGCAGCCGAACTGGCGCCGGGCCGCGCGCTGGCTGACGCTGGTGGGGCTGCTGATCGGGGTCGCCTACGCGGTCGTCTACCGCGGCTCGTGGAAATGGTTCGGCGAGTATCACCGCTTGCGTCTGCTGCCGGCCGCCGTGCTGCTGATCGCGGACCTGGGCTGGTGCGGCCATCGGCAGGCGGCGGCTTGGTCGCGGCTGGTCACGCGGCTGGGCCGGGCGCCCGCGCCGGGCCAGCCCGACGTCCGGGCGGCCCTGACCCTGATGCTGGTGGGCCTGCTCAAGTTCGGCTTCTTCCTGACCATCCCGATCGGGGCGACGCCCTACCCGGCCGACTGGCGCGAGCACCTCGGGCCGCTCTATCCCGGCGTGATCTACCGGCCGATCGTGCTCATGCCCCTGTGGGGGCGGTGGGGCATCCTGCTGGCCATGTCCATCGGGCGGGTCTCGGACAGCGGTTCCGGACGGCTCAAGGCCATGGCCGGGGGATTGCGCCTGTTCGAGGCGATCCTGCACTGGTGCCCGATCGCGCTGCTGACCGTGGCCTACGTCAGCCCCGATGACCAGCATCTGGCCAACGGCGTGGTGATCGCCCTGGCCGTTCTGGTCGCCACGTACCTGGCGAACTTCACCCTGGCGCTGCGGTTCGGCGGACAGGATGAAGACACGGTGGCGGCCACCGGGCTGGTCGCCGAGCTGGCCTTCCTGGCCCTTTACCTGCCCATTGCCAGGGCTATCTATGGGTATTGACGAAGGATAGCACAGCCCGCGGTCGGGCCGCCGCCCTGTCGTCTCTCATCCGTTGTGTCACGCGCCCGAAGGATGTTTCATTGGCGTGTTTTTCGCCACTGGCCGTCGAGCGAATCGAGGACCGCATCCGATAATCAACGATGCGGCGTGGAGATGCCGCGGCGCGTTCACGTCCCTTTGGATTCGAGGAGGCTGGATGCCATCGAACCCATGCCTGATGACGGTCCTTGCGCTTCTATCGCTTTGGGACGGCCGGCTGTTCGGCGCGGAGCCGACCGTCCTGCCGGACGCGACGTACACGACGGTCCGGTCGCGCCGGATGGAGCTTCACTACCGCATCCATGACGCTCCCGAGGGCGTGCAGGTCCGGCTGTGGTACACGCGCGACCGGGGAGCGACCTGGCGGCTGGCGGACACACCCGACGGCCGGGCTCATCCGTTGCTCTTCACCGCGCCGGCCGAAGGGTTGTTCGGCGTCCTCCTGACGGTGGATGTAACCGGCTCGACGCCGGTACCGCCGCCGTCGAACAGCCCGCCGCAGCGCTGGCTGTTCGTCGATGGTACGCCGCCTCTGGCCCAGTGGGACGGCGTGGAGCCGGCCGATGACTTTCCGACCCGGCGCGTCCTGCGCCTGCGCTGGACGGCGTATGACGATCATCTCATCGCCCGTCCGGTGGCCCTGTCCTTTCAATCCACCCCGGCCGGCGGCTGGCAGAGTATCGAAGCCGCCGTGGCCAACACCGGTCGATTCGATTGGACCGTGCCCGCGGAGGTGAGCGGACCCGTCAGCGTGAAGCTGACGGTGGCGGATCGCGGCGGGAACGTGGTCGAGCGCGTCTGCGGCCCGCTGCCGATCGAACGGTGGCTCAAGCCGGCCACTACCGGCACCCGCCCGGCGCC
>JABRVU010000269.1:0-1532 GCA_039961895.1 Phycisphaerae bacterium
CGATACGCCGGCGGATGGGCCGGCCATCGACCGCGAACGTTTCGAGCAGGTCCGCCGGGCGATCGACCGGCTTCCAGCGTCGTATCGGGAGGTCATCGTGCTGCGTTACCTCGAGCAGATGAGCATCGAACAGATCGCCGAGGTGCTCTCCGCGCGGACCGCGACCATCCAGGTCCGACTGCACCGGGCCCGGCACAAGCTCAAGGACCAGTTGAAGGACCTGGTGAAGGAATGAACCATGCGGCGCGACCCGATTGAACAACTGCTGCGACAGGCCGACCGGCGCGCGGGCCGGCCGCCGGTATGCGACCACCTCGCCGGGCGCGTGCGGCGGCTGGCCCAGCGGCGACGCCGCCATCGGGGCTTGATGCTTGCGGCGGCGGCGTGTCTGGCGTTGATCGCCGCCCCTGCACTGCATCGGGGACTCATGGGACGGACGGGCCCCCAGGTCGTGGCCGCACCTGGCGAGGCGCGGATCGAAGAGCAGCTCGACCGGCTTCACCTCGATGTCCTGCTCCTGCTGGCCGACCTGGCGGCTGAATCGCCTTGGCAGGAAGACGCTTCCGAGCCGGCCGCGGCGGCGCCTGTCACGGCCGAGTTCGCATTCGAACCGATCCAGGAACAGTTGGAGCAGGCCGCTTTCCTGGCGGTTTACCAGGGCGACCGCTATAACCGGGAGTTGAACCGGCCGGAGTCGGCCGTCGCCTCCTATCAGGACACGATTCGGTTTTTCCCCGGGACGCGGGCGGCCGCGACGGCCAGGGCCCGCCTCGAGGAACTGCACGACGAAAGGGGCCGAACATGACAACGCGCCATCCCAGACTGCTGCTGACCGTCGCTTTGCTGTCCGGTCTTCCCGGAGGCACCGTCGGTGCTCAGGAAGCGGTCAAGCCGCCGCCCAAACCGCAGGCCGCGAAAGCGGGAGATACGGTCACCGAGGCCTCCTGCCTGCTCAAGATCACCCTCGACCCCCAGGTATTGCCCCTGAGCGCCCAGTCGGTGCAGTTCCTGATGAGCAGCTCCGGCGTGGCCCGCGAGGCCGCCCGAGAGGTTCTGGGTGAGCAGGCGGACGGCGTCAAGGTCACCTTCGAGACGCTGTCGGTCTTGTCCGGCCCGGGGTCGGCCGGTGCCGCGGGCGGATACGGCGGATATACGTTCGGGGCGTCTCCGATGATGCCCGGCGAATCAGCCGACGTCGCCGGCGTGCCGGCCGCTCCGTCGGGCACCGGGGATCCAGCCGCTTCCGACGGATCGGCGGTTCAAGGCGAGGCGGGCCGCTTCACCGGCTTCTTCACCGCCTCCGGCGGCTTGCCGAACGTGGGCTTGTTGCCTTTCTACGTTCAAGAGCAGGTCATCCTCGGCCGGTTGACGGTCAACTCGCCGCACGGCCGGGCCCGCGAGGTGATGAACGGCGTCACCAAGCGGTTCCAGGCCACCATCGCCGAGGCCTGTGAATCCGAGCAGCGCCGCTTCGACGAGCGGCGGGCCATCGCCGAAAAACAGGTGGTCGAGGCCCGTGCCCGGCTCAAGCA
>JABRVU010000270.1:0-3810 GCA_039961895.1 Phycisphaerae bacterium
GAGATCGACGGGGGCAGCGGGAATGACCTGCTGCGCGGCGGACCCGGCGCCGACGAGCTGGACGGCGGGGGGGGCTTCGACGTGGCCGACTACGCCACCGACGGCGGCACGCAACGGGTGGTCGTGGACCTGGGAGAGAACCAGGCCAACGACGGGTGGGGCGATACCGATGAGCTGGCGGATGATTCCTTCGCCGCCATCCGCGGCAAGGGCAGCGCATCCACGCTGATCGGCGACCCCGATCGTCCGACGACCATCGTGGGGCTGGGCGGCGACGATATCATCCGGGGCGGCCAGTACCGGGATATTCTCATCGGCGGCGACGGCAACGACACCATCTTCGGCAACGACTCGAACAAGGACGGGGTGGCCGATACGGACAACGTCGCCGGCGACGTCATCATCGGCGGGGGCGGCAACGACGAAATCTGGGGGGCCACCAACCGGGCCAACCTGATCTCGGGCGACGGGACGGCGGACCGGAGGACGGCCGGCACCGGCGCGGCCCCGCCGGACGGCCTGGAGGACCAGCCCTGGGCCTGGCCTCCGCTCGGCACCGAGGCCGTGGCCCCCATCGCCGTGGACGCCCTGTTCCCGCCGGCGCCGCCCTCGGCCCTGACGGTGCTGCCGGTCGTGGACGGGCAGGGGGCCGTGCCGGCACCGTCCGTCGGCAACGACCGTATCCGCGGAGGCAGCGCCGCCGACGTGATCTACGGCTGCGGAGGCAGCGATGCCATCCGCGGCGACGCCTGGCCCGTCGGCGGCACCGACGTGCCCGACCAGATCTTCGGCGACTACGACAATGACATCAACAACGACGGCATCTTCGACCTGGGCGATCAGACCCTCTTTGACGGCGCGGACCTCATCTACGCCAGCACCGGCGACGACCTCATCAACGGCGGCGGCGGCGGCGACCTGCTGGTCGGCGGCCCGGGCTTCGACGTGATCTCCGGCGACTATGGTTCCAACACCATCATCGGCGACGACGTGCGTCTCGACGCCGATGGCTTCCCCACCGACGAGGTTCTCTATCAGATCGGCGACCCGGGGGACACCGTCGATTACACCTCCGCTCCCAGCGGGATCACGCTCACGCTGGGCCCGTCCAACGGGCCGGATCCCGGTATTGGCTTGCATTTCGACGTGCCGCCCGGCGGGGGGATTCCCATCCCGGCCATCGACATCCTCTTTGCGGTCGAGAACGCCATCGGCTCGCCGTTCGACGACACCATCACCGGCAACAACGACGATTTCCCCACCGTGCGGATCCTGAACGTCTTGGCCCTGGACGTCAACGGGGCGAGCGTGTTCACCTTCAACGCGGCCTTCCCGTCGCTGCCCGCGGACACGATACCGGGCGCCGACAACATCCTCATCGGCGGGCTGGGCAACGATACGATCAACGGCGGGCTGGGCGTCGATGCCATCCTGGGAGACGACCCCTTCCGGTTCCCGCTCGGCATCGCGGGGCTCTCGCTGCCGGGCAACGACGTGCTGTGGGGCGACCTCACCGACGACGGGGAAGGCGACGACGATTTCATCTCCGGCAACGGCGGGGACGACGACATTCACGGGCAGGGCGGCAACGACATGATCTACGGCGGAACCGGCGCGGATCTCCTCTCCGGCGACGCGGGGATCGACACGCTCAACTA
This sequence comes from Phycisphaerae bacterium, assembly GCA_039961895.1. Classification (GTDB taxonomy): domain Bacteria; phylum Planctomycetota; class Phycisphaerae; order UBA1845; family PWPN01; genus JAAXZI01. Next base: position 1,659 of record JABRVU010000270.1, read on the forward strand.
CGGCGAGTTCGGAGGCGGGCTGATCGCGGTTCCCTTCCAGGCCGTGCGGGTGAACCTCTCCAACGTGGCCCGCTTCGGCGTGCCGGCCAACAGCGCCCTGGACGGCGGCGACTTCGCCCGCGGCATTCCGCCGGCGGTGGACGTCATCTCCAACGCCCGGGCCAACCCGCGCAACCGCTTCGAGATCATCCGCGGGAGCGTCGTTGACAGCGGGGCGCAGCCCCTGGCGACGCAGCCGCCGCTGCCGGACCCCAACGACGACATCCTCATCGGGCACGAATCCCGCCCCACGACCCTGCTGGGCCTGGCCGGCAACGACATCCTGATCGGCGGCAATTATGATCCCGCCGTCGCGTCCGATCCGGTCAACGGCGACGTCAACTCCGGCAAGGACGTGCTCGACGGCGGCACCGGCGACGACCTCCTCGAGCCCGGCACCGGCGACGACGTGATCACCGGCGGCGACGGGGGCGAGTCCAACGGCGACACGGTCTCCTACGCCACCGCGCCCAAGGCCGTGGAGGTCAGTCTGGGCGACGGCCAGCCCCAGAACACCAAGGGGGCCGGCGTGGATCGGCTCAGCGGAATCGAGAACGTCGTCGGTTCGGCCTTCAACGACGTGCTGACCGGCGATGCGCTGGCCAACTGGATCATCGGCGGAGCGGGCAACGACCTTCTGCGCGGCGGAGCCGACCTCGACACGGTGGTGAACAACCAGGTGGTCGTGCGCGAGGACCTGATCGTCGGCGGCGACGGGGACCAGGATCAGATCGACTACACCCGCGGCAACGGGGCCCTGGTGAGCGTGGACCTGGCCGCCGGCTTCGCCGCCAACGACGGCGAGGGCGGACAGGACCGGTTCTGGGAAGTCGAGATCGTGCTGCTTCCCAACCAGCCCTTGTTCGTCACCGCCGGGCCGGACCAGACCATCGCCGCCGGCGGGAGCGTGGTGCTCAACGCCTCGCATTCCGGCGGGACCACGCCTTACACCTACCGGTGGGAGCCGGCCACGGGCCTGAGCGACGCGACGGTCCTGCGGCCGACCGCCTCGCCGGCCGCCACGACCACGTATAAGCTGACCGTCACCGACGGCGCCGGGCGGCAGGGCGTGGATTTCATGATCGTGACCGTGGCCGCTCCGCTGGTGGCCAGCGCCGGCCCCAATCGGACCATGAGCCTGGGGCAGTCGGTCGTGTTGCAGGGCAGCGCGACCGGCGGCGTGACGCCCTACAGCTACACGTGGAACCCGCCCGACGGGCTTTCCAGGACGGACATTCCGCGCCCGACGGCGTCTCCCAACACGACCACCACCTACGTGCTGACGGTGACGGACGCGCTGGGCCGCAGCGCGTCGGCCTCCACCACCGTGACCGTGACCGCGGACTTCGCCATCTCCGCCGGGCCGGACGTGTCCATCAGCCCCGGGGGCAGCGCCACGCTGACGGTGACCATCGTGGGCGGCACGCCGCCCTATACCATCCTGTGGACGCCCTCGACGGGGCTCTCGGCCACCAACGTGGCCAACCCGACGGCTTCGCCGGCCACCACCACCGCCTACAGCGTCCGCGTGACCGACGCCGTCGGGCGACAGGCCGTCGATTCGGTCGTCGTGACCGTCACCGCATCCACGGGCACAGGCACGGGAACCGGTACCGGCACGGGCACGGGCACGGGAACCGGCTCGTCCACGGAGCAACCCAGACAATCCCCCAGCGGTGATGATACCGGCACGGGCGGCGTCACCCTGCCGGGCTGCGGCTCGGGAACGGGCGTGGCGTTGATGCTCAACGCGCTGGCCTTCCTGTTCCTGACGCGGCGCCGGCAGCGCGGGTGAATCCGAGGGTGCGAGGTTTCTCGATCGGCCGCCCGGTCTGCTGGTAGGATGCGCGTTTCGCACAGGTTTGCAGAGGACACCCGATGACGATAGCCCACAGGTCCCCTTTCTTGGGCCGATGGTCGGCTTTGACCGCCTTGGCGATTCCCCTTCTACTCGGCCAGAGCTGCCCGCCCGTCACTCCGTCTGAGTTGACTGTCAACGCCGGCGCGGACCTGACCGTCCAGACCGGCTTGAGCATCGTGTTGCCGGCCACGGTTTCAGGGGGTTCCGGTGTGTACAGCTTCGCGTGGACGCCGGCGACCGGTCTGAGCCTGT
>JABRVU010000271.1:0-2605 GCA_039961895.1 Phycisphaerae bacterium
TCCCCGAGCCGCGCCAGTCGGCCCTGGTGGTGGCCGCTCCGGCCAACGTGGTCGCCCAGATCGAAATCTGGCTGGCCCAGCTCGACCAGCCCAAGCCCCCCAGCACCCAGAACGAAATGATCGAGGTCCAGTACGGCGACGCCGGCGAGCTGGTCAACCAGCTCCGCTCCATGCTGACCAGCCACCCCGATGAGAGCCTGCGCAGCGCGGTACGGCTGTTTTCGTTCCCCTCGTCGCGCAAGATCATGCTGGTCGGCTCCGACCAGAACCGCAGGGTCATCAAGGAGTGGCTCAAGGAGATCGACATCGCCGACACCGGCGTGCGCGTCACCAGGACCTTCGTGCTCAAGAACGCCGACTCGCAGCAGGTGGCCGAGAACATCAAGGAGCTGTTCCAGGACGCGCGGCGCGGCTACTGGGACTACGACTATTACTACGAGAGCCGCCGGAGCGGCGCGGAGGACCGCAGCAAGGTCACGGTGACCTCCAACACCCGCAACAACAGCGTCACGGTGGTGGCCTCGCCGGAGAAGATGATCCGCATCGAGGCCCAGATCGCCGAGTGGGACAAGCCCATGACCGGGCGGGAGACCGCCCCGCGCATCTACGAACTCAAGTACGCCGACCCGGACAAGACCAAGACCCTGCTCGAGAACCTGTTCAGCCGGAAGCAGCAGTCGGACTTTCCCTTCCGGGCGATTTTCTTCGGCGATTTTGGCGACGAGGATTCATCGGGAAGCTCGCCGGTGGGGCGGCTGTCGGGGCAGTTCAAGTTCGAGGCCTATCCCGACACCGGCAAGCTCATCGTGGTCAGCAAGAGCGAGGAGAACTACCGGGTGATCGACGACATGATCCGCGAGATCGACCGGCCGCAGACCGTGGGCGTGCCGCGGATCATCCAGCTCAAGTTCGCCGACGCCGAGACCCTGGCCGAGCAGCTCAACGCCCTGCTCAACGCCCCCGGCACGCCGGCCTCGATCCTGCGCAAGAGCAAGGCCGGCACCTTCACCGACCTGGCCCAGGAGGAATCGCCGTTCCGCGACACCGCCCAGCCGGGCTTCCGGCCGGGCAACGAGCGCCAGCCCCAGCAGCCCCAGGGCGGCTCCGGGGTGATGCAGTTCTGGTGGCAGAACCCCCCGTCGGAAATGATCAAGACCCGCCAGCCCAGCAACCTGGTCGGCAAGCTGCGCATCGTGCCCAACGTCGAGCAGAACCTGCTGCTGGTGGCGGCGCCGGAGGAATACGCCGACGGCATCGAGAAATTCATCAACGACCTGGACAAGCCCGGCCAGCAGGTGCTCATCAAGGCGGTCATCGCCGAGGTCACGCTGGAGGACGCCACCAGCCTGGGCTACCGCTTCTCGACCGACCCGAACCAGTTCCTGACCGGCGATCCGCTGATCACCGACAACGCCCTGCGCGGACTGTTCACCTACAGTTGGGTGGACGTGCACGACAAGCGCAACACCTTCACCTTCGACATGGACGTGAACAACCTGCTGAGCCTGCTGCGGCGGGTGACCGACCTGAAGATCAAGAGCGAGCCCAAGGTCTTCACCGCGGACAACATCGAGGCCGAGTTCTTCGACGGCCAGGACGTGCCCTTCATCCGCGATTCGCAGATCAACGGCATCAGCGGGCAGAGCCAGTCGTTCGATTACCTGCCGGTGGGCATCCGCCTGCGCGTCCGTCCGCACATCACCAAGGAGAAGAAGATCGACCTGACCGTCAACCTGCTGATCTCCAGCATCATTCCCGGGCGGACGCTCTTCGGCGGGGCCATCGTCGACCGGCGCGAAACCACCACCCGCATCGTGCTGGAGGACGGCAAGACCTTCATGATCAGCGGCATCCTCAAGGAGGAGGACCGCACCATCACCCGCCGCGTGCCCGGCCTGGGCGACATCCCGCTGCTGGGCGAGCTGTTCAAGCACCGCGAGGTCGCCCGGGTCAACACCGAGCTGCTGATCTTCCTGACCCCCTACGTGATCGGGGCGGAGGGCCCGTACACGCCGGTCGAGTCCCAGCCGCAGGACCGCCTGCGCCAGAACTTTCCGGAGCCCGCCGAGGAGCCGTTCGGCCCGCCCGAACCCATCTCGCGGAAAAACGACAAGCCGGAGACCGCGGGATGAAGCGGAATGGTGGAATACGGATTGCGGATTGCGGATTGAGCGGGCGCTCGCGAGCGTCACGTCTTTGTGGCCGCCTTGACGCCTCAGCGCGCCGTCGCGTTCTTCCCCGGCTGCTTTGTCGCTCCATCCCTTCGTCCCCATGTCCACCCCTCCCCCTCTTGCCCTCTCTCTCCGGGCGATGGTTCTGCGCCATCGGAACGACGCTCACCTTACTGGTTGGGTGTGGTTCGCCGACGAACGCTCCCGCGCGCACCTCAGCGGCAGAACCCGAGCCGCCGCGGCTGTTTCGCGGCGTCGAACTGCCCAGCCTGGTCGGCTCGGTCGAGAACCGCTCGCCGCAGCTTCCGGTGGTCTCGCCGGACGGTGAAAACTTGCTCTATCTGCGGGTGGACGCGCCGGCCATCTCCGCGATGACGCTCTGGGGTTCAGCGGAGCCTGCGGACACGCCGCCGGAGGGAACGCTGTCGATCCTG
>JABRVU010000272.1:0-3737 GCA_039961895.1 Phycisphaerae bacterium
GCGCGATACGCTGCTGTCGATCATCCCCAAGAACCCCCTGCGCGAACTCACCGAGGTCATGGACGGCACCGCGCCGGGAGGGATGTTGGCGGTGATGTTCTTCGCCCTGGCGTTCGGCGTCGCGCTGATGTGCGTCCCGCAGCGGGCGGGGCCCGTCCTGGCCGTTCTCGAGGGCGTGTATGAGGCCACGATGGTCATCGTGCGTTTCGCCATGCGGCTGGCGCCGTTCGGCGTGGCCGGCCTGGTCTTCGCCCTGACCGCGACGCTGGGTCTGGACGTGGTGGCCATCCTGGGCTGGTACGTGGGAACGGTCCTGGCCGGTCTGGCCTTGCACATGTTCGGCGTGTATTCGGTGGTGGTGTCGCTGGCGGCGCGCATGAGCCCGCGGAGGTTCTTCTCGGGCATCAGCGACGCCATTGTGACGGCTTTCGCCACGTCCTCTTCCAACGCGACGCTGCCCACCTCGATCCGAGTGGCTCAGCAAGGGCTGGGCCTGCGCCCGGCGGTAACGCGCTTCGTCCTGACCGTCGGCTCCACCGCCAACCAGAACGGGACGGCCCTCTATGAGGGTGTGACCGTACTGTTCCTGGCCCAGGTCTTCGGCGTTGACCTGAACCTCGGGCAACAGTTCAAGGTGGCGGTGCTGTGCATCCTGGCGGGGATCGGGACGGCCGGCGTGCCCGGCGGGTCTATCCCGTTCATCGCCCTGGTGTTGCAGAGCGTGCACGTCCCCCCCGAGGGCATCGGCATCATCCTGGGCGTGGACCGCTTTCTGGACATGTGCCGGACGACCCTGAACGTCACCGGCGACATCGCCATCGCGGCCTGCGTGGACCGTCGGCAACCAGTCACGCCAGGCGCGCAGGCTCCGCTGTGACGGTTTTCAATCTTCCACCGCCCCTATGCCAGTGGTGGGGAGGGTTGAGGCCCTCCCGCTGCCCGCATGGGGGCAGCCCCCCCATTGCCGTCGCCGAATGTGTCACGGGCCGCTCGACTCATGTTCGGATTCCGACTTGACAAGCCGCCGAATAATGGCTATATTACCATTAGACCATGAAACCGAAGTCGCCACAGTTCTATGAGGCCCGGGCCAGGGTCGCCAAGGCCATGGCCCACCCCAGCCGCCTGCTCCTGCTGGATGCCCTCCAGGAGAAGGAGCGGTGCGTCTGCGAACTCACGGAGCTGGTGGGCGCGGATCAGTCCACCGTCTCGAAACACCTGGCGATTCTCAAGCAGGCTGGGCTGGTCGAGGACCGAAAAGAAGGCGTGATGACGTACTATCGGCCCAAGGTGGTGTGCCTGGAGGGCTTCTGGCGTTGCATCGAGACGGTGCTCAAGGAGAACCTCAAGAGCCAGTCGGCGGCCATCAGCGCCTGAGCCCGTTTTTTTTCGACCTATTCATGGCAACTTTGCCATAAAGCCATTCAAGGAGCCGTCCGTGAAGCAGTGGAAGATTTTTTTAGCCTTCCTGGCCGTCTTCCTGACGGCCTATTATCTGCCGCTGTCCAATCCGAAGGTCACGGCGGCGGTCATCGAGGCGTTCAAGCTCCTTCAGTGGTACGCCCGCAATCACACGCTGGCCTGCGTGGTGCCGGCGCTGTTCATCGCCGGCGGGATCATCACCTTCCTGTCCCAGGCGTCGGTCATGCGTTATCTGGGGCCGAACTCGAACAAGTTTGCGGCCTACGGCGTGGCCTCCGTGGCCGGCACCATCCTCGCGGTGTGCTCGTGCAGCGTGCTGCCCATGTTCGCGGGCATCTACAAGCTGGGCGCGGGGCTCGGCCCGGCCAGCGCCTTCCTCTACTCCGGGCCGGCCATCAACGTTTTGGCCATCTTCCTGACCGCCCGCGTCCTGGGCCTGGAGATTGGCGTCACCCGGGCCATCGGCGCGGTGGGTTTCGCCTTTCTCGTGGGCTTGGGCATGGCCCTGATCTTCCGCAGGGAGGAGAAAGCCAAGGCGGACGCGGCCCTGTTCATGCCGCAGCCGCCGACCTCCCGGCGAAGGCTGTGGCAGAACGCGGTATTCCTGGCCTGCATGGTCGGGTTCCTGATCTTCAGCGACTGGTTCAATCCCGGCAACGCCGTCGTCCGCAAGACGGACGGAACGGCCCTTCGCGGGGTGGTCCTTCAGGAGACGCGGGACGAAGTGATGATCCAGGTGCAGGAGAGCGGCCCGGGCGCGCGGGCCGGCGACCGCGTGGTGCTTCACAAGGCCGACGTCGCCGGCATCGAAGAGGTGCGGAGCTGGGTCATGGACGTTTACCACGTCCGCTGGTGGCTGGCGGGGGCGTGCGGCCTGGCCGTCGCGCTGATGGCCTGGAGGTGGTACGAGCCCGGCGAGATCAAGGCCTGGCTGCACAACACCTGGGACTTCGCCAAGACCCTGGTGCCGCTGCTGTTCGGCGGGGTGTTTCTGGTGGGCTTTCTTGGCGCCCTGCTTCCTGATAAGCAGATCGGCCAATGGGTTGGCGACAACGGTCTCGCATCCAACTTCATCGCCTCGATCGTCGGGGCGCTCTTCTATTTCGCGACCCTGACCGAGGTGCCGATCACGCAGGCGTTGATGGAGCACGGCATGGCCAGGGGGCCGGTGATCGCGCTGCTGCTGGCCGGTCCGGCCCTGTCGCTGCCCAACATGATCGTGCTCTGGAAACTGATGGGCGGCAGGAAAACGGTGGCATTCAGCACGCTGATCGTGGTGGTGGCCACGGCGGCGGGAGTGATATTCGGAAGGATCGGTTGAGCAACCAGGAGAGATCCCATGCCAGATGCATGTCCGGGTAACGGCGAGCAGTTGATCTTCACCTGTGCCGGCGCGGCCTACTGCGGTCAGGTGGCCAACCGCGGCGGTGTACAGGCGATGACCGAGGGGCTGGGCAGGCTGTTCTGTTTGGCGGCGATGTCCGCCCGGCGCGAGGAGAAGATGCAGCGGGCCCGTGCGGCGGGCAGACGGATCGCGATCGACGGCTGCGAAGACGATTGCGCGCGGCGCACCCTGGAACTGGCGGGTCTGTCGGTGGACGCCCACGTCCGGGTGACGGACCTGGGCATCGAGAAGCAGCCCAGGGAGCCGCATTGGCTCATTCACACCAGGCGGGTCGTCGAGAAGGTGCGCGAGGCCGTCCGCGGTCCGGCACCCATGCAGGCCGGGCCCCGGAAAGGCGCGTGCGGCTGTCAATAGAAAGGAGACGACCATGAAAATCGAGGTCCTGGGAACGGGGTGCCCCAAGTGCCAGGCGCTGGCGGCCAACGCCAAGGCGGCGGCGGACAAGCTGGGTGTCCCCTACGAACTCTGCAAGGTCACGGATCTGGGCGAGATCATGAAGCGCGGCGTGGTCTTCACCCCCGCGCTGGCCATTGACGGCCAGGTCAAGAGCGCGGGCAAAGTGCTCAGCGAAGCGGACGTCACCGCCCTTCTGGCGACGGCGGCCGATCGTTGAAGCGCCAATAGGCGTGAGAGCAGAAGGAAGGCGATTCAGCAGGTGAAAGGAACGAGCCATGGCTGATCCCATCAGTGATCCCCCCCGGGGCTGCGGGCCCTGCGGGATGGGAACCGGCGGCAGGATCGCGATCTTCGCGGCCGTTGTGCTGGCGGTCCTGGCGGTGCGCTGGTTCAAGACCGGCGGCGTGGAAACCCCGGCGCCGACGGTTACGCCGGCTTTAACGCTTCCGCGGCTCGTGGACCTGGGCGCGGGGCAGTGCATTCCGTGCAAGATGATGGCCCCCATCCTGGCGGA
>JABRVU010000273.1:0-12629 GCA_039961895.1 Phycisphaerae bacterium
GGCCTGCATGAGCAGATCGACGTCCTCGACCAGGTTGGCGGCCCGGAACTCCGGCCAGCCGTGCTGCCGCGTTCCCAGGAGCTCGCCCGGGCCGCGCATGCGCAGGTCGGCCTCGGCGATCTTGAAGCCGTCGGTGGTCCGGCAAAGCACTTCGAGCCGTTCATTGGGCAGCTCGCCCCGGCTGTCGGTCATCAGCAGACAGAGCGAGGGTTTCGATCCCCGGCCGACGCGGCCGCGAAGCTGGTGCAGGGCGGCCAGGCCGTAGCGCTCGGCGTGCTGCACCACCATGACCGTCGCGTTGGGCACGTCCACGCCGACCTCGATCACGGTGGTGGCCACCAGCACGTCCAGGGCTCCGCCGGCGAACCGGCGCATGACCGCTTGTTTCTCGGCTTTCTTCATCCGGCCGTGAAGCAGCCCCACGCGCGCCCCGGGAAGCAGGTCGCGGGCCACGCGATCGACCTCGACGGTGGCGGCCTTGAGATCCAGCGCGTCGGATTCCTCGACCAGCGGATAAACCACGTAGGCCTGTTCGCCCGCGGCGATGCGCCGGCGCACGTCGAGCCAGGCCTGCGGTTCGTTCCGCGGGCGGATCACGCGGGTCACGATGGGCCGTCGGCCGGGCGGCAGAGCGTTGATGGTCGAAACGTCCAGATCGCCGAACACGGTCATCGACAGCGTCCGCGGGATGGGCGTGGCGGTCATGACCAGGTAATGCGGCACGCTGAACAGGGGGGCCGCGGATCGCGCCGCGGCGCGCGCGGCCACGGCGCCGTGGCGGCCGTCCGAGCCGCGGCCGCCGGAAAGCAATTGCCTGCCCTGGTCCCGGCCGCTCGCCGCTGCCTCGCGGTCGCGCTCCGGGCCGGTCTTGCCGCGCAGGGCGGCCCGCTGCGACACGCCGAACTTGTGCTGCTCGTCCACGATGACCAGCCCCAGGTCGCGGAAACGCACGCGCGTTTCGAGCAGGGCCTGGGTGCCTACGATGAGGTTCATGGTACCGTCGGCGATCTGCCGCAGGGCGTGCCGCCGTTGGGCCTGCGGCGTCTGGCCGGTCAGCAGGCAGCGGTTGACCCGGCTGCCGGCCAGGTAGGTCTCGACGTTGGCGAAGTGCTGCGCGGCCAGAACGGCCGTCGGCGCCAGAATCGCGCACTGCCGCCGGTTGGCGATGGCCACCAGCGCCGCGTACAGCGCCACCACGGTCTTGCCGCTGCCCACGTCGCCCTGGAGCAGGCGGGTCATCGGCCGGTCGCGGCCCAGGTCGGCCACGATCTCGGCGATGACCCTGTTCTGGGCGGCGGTCAAGGCGAAGGGGAACCGCCTGCGGATGCGCGCGTCGATCTCCGGCGACGAGGGCAGGGCCGGCGCCCGGGCCCGCAGCTTCGACCAGCGCCGCTGGAGCGAAATGGCCAACTGCATCCCGAACAGCTCTTCATAGGCCAGCCGCCGACGGGCCAGCTTCGCGTCGGACAGACTCTCAGGCTGATGGATGGTTTTCAGGGCCTGGGCCCGGCCCATCAGCGATCGCGCCGCCCGGATGCGTTCGGGGAGCGTCTCGCCCACCGCCGGCAGGGCCTCGGCCAGGGCGGTGGCCACGATAGCGCCGATCTGCGCCGAAGTGAGGTTCAGCGTCGCCCGATAGACCGGCACCACCCGGGCGTAATGCCAGGAGGCCGGATCGGCCCGCGGGTCCAGCCATTCGATGCGCGGATTGGTCATCTGGGCGGTCTGGCCGTAGGAGCTGACCTGCCCGTACAGCCGGACCACCTGCCCGCGAGCCAGACGATCGGCCATGTAGGACGCATTGAACCAGGTGGCGTTGAGCAAGCCGGTCCCATCGCGGATCGTCGCCTTCACCATCGGCTGGATGTAGCCGCCCCGCCGGCTCACCCGCTCGACCACGCCCAGCACCGTCGCCGGCTCGTCGAGCACCAGCCTGTCCATGGGCACGGGCCGGCCCTGTTCCTCATAGCGGAAGGGATAGGTTTCGAGGAGATCGCCGAGGGTCTGAACGTTCAGACCGGCCAGCATCCGGGCCCGGGCCGGGCCCACGCCTCGAAGGTATTGAACCGCTTTGTCCAGCGGCGAACCGGGGGAGGAACCGAAGGGCGGTGCCGGTGTATCCGATACGGCGCGTGGGGTAGGGACGGGCGGGCCCGGTTCGGCCACGCGGAAATCATGGACCGACGGCTGGGCCATCGGATCGCCGCGCGGGCTTCAGGCCCGCGGCTCCTTTCGTACGACAGTGCGGGGCCGCGCCCGCCGAGTTCCCTACCGGCCGTTTAAGCCCGGCTGACGACCGGTGCGCAAGCCCGGCCGCTGCGTGAATATCCGGTACCTTGCGACGTCGCGTCGGATGCGCCCAAGGATGGAGCGTTCGACTACTTCGGCGGAATGGTCAGCTTCATGCCCACGTAGATCTTGTCGCCGTCCTTGATCTTGCCCGCGTTGGCCTGCTGAATCTTCCGCCACTTGGTGGTCGTGCCGTAGAACTTCTGCGAGATCTTCTGGAGCGTGTCGCCCTTCTTGACGGTGTAGGTGGTGCCGCCCCGGGCCGGCGGCTGATAGCTTTCCGCCGGGGCCGGGCTGCTGCGCCGCCGGGCGGTGCTCGGTCGGTTGTCCGGCGGGAGGGCGCGGCTCTGGTCCACCGGCGCCGCGGGGGTGTAGACTTCCTCGCCGCCGGGAGTGGCCGTTGGGGGGGTGGCCGTCGAAGGACCGGGCGTTGCCGCGGCCACCGGGGCGGGTTCCGGCTCCGCCGGATAGCGTTCCGGCTGAGGCGGCGGAGGCGGTTCGTTCGTCGCCGTGGTCATGCCGGTGGACTTGTTGTTCTCGCATCCGATGATTCCACCCGTCACCAGTGCCAACCCGATCGCCCCGAGGACCCCGATGTGCCGCGATTTCATGGCTGTCTCCTTGCCGCCAGAACCTCCCGTGTTCACGCGCGGGACAGGTAAGCCGCGATGATACCTCCGCCCTTCGCCAAGTCAACGTCCAGGACGGCTTTCAACAAAGGCGCAGGACGCGACGGTCAGCGCGGGACGCTGTTCTCCGGGCTCGCGGCCGTTCAGGACGCCGCGGCATCGGCGGGTTGGGCGGCGGCGCGCAGCACCCGGTTGATCGCGTTGAGGTAGGCCAGCACGCTGGACTCGATCACGTCGGTGGAGCGGCCGCGCCCGCGGAACGATCGCCCGCTGGCCTTCAGCTCCAGGTTGACCTCGCCCTGGGCGTCGCGCCCCCCGGTTACCGCCCGCAGCTCGTACTCATGCAGCGTGGCGTCGATGCCGGTGATCTTGAGGATGCAGGCGAAGGCCGCGTCGATGGGCCCGTCGCCGATGGCCGCCTCGGTGACCACTTCGCCGCTGGCCGTGTTGCGGAGCTGCACCGTGGCCGTCGGGATCACCCCCGTCCCGGCGGTGGTCTGCAACCCGACCAGCTCCCACGATCTGACTTCCCCGCTCTCGTCGAGCATCTCCTTGACCAGCGATTCCAGGTCTTCGTCGAAGACCTCTTTCTTACGGTCGGCCAGGGCCTTGAACTGCTCGAAGACCTGATCCACCTGCGGCTCGGTCAGCTCGAAACCGAGCTGCTCGAGCCGGTCGCGCAGGGCGTGCCGCCCCGAGTGCTTGCCCAGCACCAGCCTGCTGGCGGGGATGCCCACGTCCTGCGGGTTCATGATCTCGTAGGTTTCGCGGTGGGCCAGCATCCCGTGCTGGTGGATGCCGGCCTCGTGGGCGAAGGCGTTCTCGCCGACGATGGCCTTGTTGCGCTGCACGTGCAGCCCGGTCAACGAGCTGACCAGCCGCGAAACCGGGTAGAGCCGCCGGGTGTTCACGTGGGTGCGGCACTTGTACACGTCCGGGCGGGTTCGGATGGCCATCACCACCTCTTCGAGCGAGCAGTTGCCGGCCCGCTCGCCGAGGCCGTTGATGGTGCATTCAATCTGGCGGGCGCCGGCCTGAACCGCTGCCAGCGAGTTGGCCACCGCTAGGCCCAGATCATTGTGACAGTGCACGCTGATCACCGCCCGGCGAATGTTCCTCACCGTCGCGAAGAGATGCGTGATGATCTGGGCGAAGTGGTCGGGGGTCGCATAGCCAACCGTGTCCGGGATATTCACCGTGCCGGCGCCCGCCTCGATGACCGCTTCGACGATCTCGCTCAAGAAGGGTAATTCCGTCCGCGAGGCGTCTTCGGGAGAGAATTCGACGTCGTCCACGAAACTGCGGGCCAGTTTGACGCCCTCGACGCTGATCTTGAGGATTTCTTCCTTGGCCCGCTTGAGCTTGTGTTCGCGGTGGATTTTGGAGGTCGCGCAGAAGACGTGGATGCGCGGCCGGGCGGCCTCCTTGAGGGCCTCGGCGGCCCGGCGGATGTCCTTGTCCACCGTGCGGGCCAGACCGGCCACCGTGCAGTTCCTGACCACCCCGGCGATGCTCTTGACCGCCTCGAAGTCGTCGTGGGAGGTGATCGGGAAGCCGGCCTCGATGACGTCCACGTGCAGCAGCTCGAGCTGGCGGGCGATCTCGACCTTCTCGCGCGTGTTGAGCGAGGCTCCCGGCGACTGCTCGCCGTCGCGGAGCGTGGTGTCGAAAATGCGGATCACCGGAACGTCGTTGCCCGGTTCCTGCGCGTCGCTGCCTGGGCTGGCCGGCATGATTTCACCTGGTCAAAAAGGGTCCACGATCCACGGGATATCCCATTCCACGCGCCACTTCCCGACGACTCCGGCTTTCAGCGGTGAGGTCCGCCGGCTGAAAACCGGTTCCGCAGCCAACAAAAAAGGCCCCACGCTTGTCCGCGTGAGGCCTTTGGTTTCGTGTCTTCGATTCGCTCGTCCGAATCACCCGACCGAAGGCCCCACGCCATCACCGACCAGCAGCAGACCCAGCAGCAGGCTGGGAATGCCGGCCAAGGCGAGCAGGGGCAGTCGGATGGAACGAACCCAACTCATGATCCGGGTTATATCGGCTCGGCCCGGCGTTGTCAAGAGCGGAAACTGGCCCCGGCGCGATCGGGGTGTGTGAAACAGGGGGCCGGGGGCAAGCAATGGAGCGGCCTGCCCCCGTCCAGGCCGGGGAAGGCGTCAGATTGTCCCCACGATCGGCACAGGGACCGGTCGCCGCAGAAGCCACGGCCCGCGGATTCGGTCATGCACCCGCCCGATCCGGGAGTCCAAGGATGGCGTGCGTCCCGCCACGCCGGATGCCGGCGCGTATCGCCCGCTTTCCTGAGGCCGGTCGCGCAACAGTAAGGAACAGCAGACGTTAGCGCGCGGTCCGGTCAGGACCTGTGCGTCCCGTGAACGGACGCGCACCGGACGGGCACCCCGATTGCCGGCCCCATTTACAGCCTCAGCCGGCCCGGCTATACTCATGGCCGCGAAGAAACGATGGGAGAAAAAGGGTGTCTTGCCGCCCCCTGCCCGGCGGCGTTCCGTCAGTGTTTTGTGGAAAGGACAAGAGTCGGCATGATCAAGGTGAAGGCCCGAGGCAACGAATCCATCGAGCAGATGCTCCGCCGCTTCAAGAAGATGTGCGAAAAGGAAGGCTTGACCAAAGAGATCAAGCGGACCAGTTACTACGAGAAGCCCAGCGAGCGTCGCCGGCGGCGGATGCGCAAGGCCATGAAGCGCGAGCAGCGTTTCACCACTCCAGAGCCCTCCAAGAGCAGGTAACAACCGTCGGCTCCTGGCGAAATCCGCCGTGAGCGCCGTTGACCCGACTTGACACGTCCCGGCCTCTCGTTCACCCTTAGGCACCTTTTCCAAAGGTTGTCCTGCCGTCCGGGCCGCCTGGCGCCGGCCCGTCGGGGGACGGATCTCACTGGAAACGAGCGACCAGCGGGCGATTGACGGCCCGTGCCGCCAAGGGGCGCCCGATCCACAACGTCAGCACGCTCCAAGTGGGCGCTTCCGTCCGGACAGGGCCGGATGGCCCCCGGAGCCAGAGTGATCGTCCAAGACTTTTCTTCTGGAGGCGCAGTACATGAGTCGATCCTTTTTCAAAACAGGTCGCATCGCGGGGGTTCTCGCCCTGCTGGTCGTGGTGACGTCCGCCGTGCCGGTGCTGGCTGAAACCGGCGACGGCCCGGCCGAGCACGTCACCCGCCCGGGCATTCCCTGGTTGTGGTGGCTGGCCCCGATCGGCGCCGCCGTGGCTCTCTATTTCGCCTACCGCTTCTTTCACGAGGTCAAGGCCGCCGATCCCGGCGACCCGGAGATGATCGAAATCGCCGGACACGTGCGCGAAGGCGCGATGGCCTACCTCAAACGGCAATACAAGATCGTCGCCGTGGTGTTCCTCGTGCTGGCCGGGCTGCTGGCCTTCATGGCCTTCTACCTCAAGGTCCAGAACGGGATCGTCTGGTTCGCGTTTCTGACCGGCGGATTCTTCAGCGGCCTGTGCGGCTTCCTGGGCATGAAGACGGCCACGCTGGCCAGCAACCGGACGGCGGCCGGGGCCCGCGAGAGCCTCAACCGCGGTCTGGTCGTGGCCTTCCGGGCCGGGGCGGTCATGGGCCTGGTGGTGGTCGGTTTCGCCCTGCTCGACATCACCGGGTGGTTCCTGGTGCTGTACGGCACGACCAACATCAACCTGTCCATGATCACGGTCATCATGCTGACCTTCGGCATGGGGGCCTCGACGCAGGCCCTGTTCGCCCGCGTGGGCGGGGGCATCTACACCAAGGCGGCCGACGTCGGCGCCGACCTGGTGGGGAAGGTCGAGGCCGGCATCCCCGAGGACGACGCCCGCAACCCCGCGACCATCGCCGACAACGTGGGCGACAACGTCGGCGACGTGGCCGGCATGGGCGCCGACCTGTATGAGTCCTACGCCGGCTCGATCCTCTCGACCGCGGCCTTGGGCGTGGCCGCCGCGGTGGCCCTGTTCGGTTCCGAGTTCTCGCGCGACGGGGCCGAGGCCGCCATCCGCTTCCTGGCCGCGCCCATGGTCCTGGCCGGCATCGGCATCGCCTTGTCCATCGCCGGCATCTACATGGTCCGCACCCAGGAAGGCGCCTCCATGTCCCAGCTCATGGGGGCCCTGGGCAAAGGCATCAACGGCAGCAGCGTCATGATCGCGGTGGCCGCCCTGCTGGTCTGCCGGTTGCTGCTGGGCGGGATCAGCGTCAAGGACGAGACCGGGGCCGTCGTCTATACGGTCAGTTGGTTCGGCATCTGGGTCGCGGTGGTGGCCGGGCTCTTCGCCGGCGTCATCATCGGCAAGGCCACCGAGTATTACACCAGCTACGACTACAAGCCCACCCGCGAGATCAGCGCCCAGGGCGTGACCGGGCCGGCCACCATCATCATCGGCGGCATCGCCGAGGGCATGAAGAGCACCTGGGCCTCGCTGGCCACCATCATCGTGGCCATCATGGTCGCCTACCTGGCCAGCGGAGGCGGCACCGAATTCATGCTCGGGCTCTACGGCGTGGGCTTCGCCTCGGTGGGCATGCTGGCCACGCTGGGCATCACCCTGGCCACCGACGCCTACGGGCCGATCGCCGACAACGCCGGCGGCAACGCCGAGATGACCGGCCAGAAGCCGGAGGTCCGCCAGCGCACCGACGCCCTGGACTCGCTGGGCAACACCACCGCGGCCACGGGCAAGGGTTTCGCCATCGGTTCGGCGGCGCTGACCGCCCTGGCCCTGCTGGCCGCCTACATCGAGGAGGTCCGCTTCGGCCAGATCTACGAGGCCCGCGACAAGGTCGCCCAGATCATCACCGTGCCCAACGAGAACGAAGCGGTCTACATGGGCCACGGCAAGTTCGGCACCCGCGTCGGCCCGGGCAAGGACAGCCAGGCCTTCGAGGCCTTCATGCTGCTCAACCAGGATGAGCTGGGCAACCCGGTCATGTCGCAGATGAAGCCGCTCGAGACCCGCATCAGCCTCGGGCCCCGCACCAGGAAGGAGCAGGCCTTCGTCCGCGACGCCACCTTCAACGACAAGGACGGCAAGCCCCACGCCCTCAAGCTGATCAACGCCCATCGCGCCTCGCTGGCCCAGTTCATGGACTTCTACAACGTGACGCTCATGAACCCGCGGGTGCTCTGCGGGCTGTTCTCCGGGGTGATGCTGGTGTTCGTGTTCTGCGCCCTGACCATGAAGGCGGTGGGGCGGGCGGCCAACCGGATGATGCTCGAATGCCGCCGGCAGTTCGAGAAGATCCGCCAGTTCTTGCGGAACCAGGGCAAGGACGAGAGCTTCGTCCAGAACCCCGACAACTGGCCCAAGCGCGTCACCGTCGAGGGGCACCAGTACCCCGACTACGCCACCTGCGTGGCCATTTCGACCGCCGGCGCCCAGCGCGAGATGATTCTGCCGTCCATGCTGGCCATCGTCATTCCCGTGGTGGTCGGGCTGGTGCTGGGGGTGCCGGGGGTGATGGGGCTGCTGGCCGGCGGGCTGACCTGCGGCTTCGCCGTGGCCATTTTCATGGCCAACGCCGGCGGGGCCTGGGACAACGCCAAGAAGCTGATCGAGACCTTCGGCAAGGTGACCGCCAAACAGGTGGTCGAAGATCCGGCCGTGCGCGAGAGGTTGCCCGCCTCCGTCCGCGACGCCCTCTTCGCCCGCGCCCAACTGGCCGTCCAGGCCGGCAAGCCCGACATGCTCATCTATGGCAAGGGCTCCGAGGACCACAAGGCCGGCGTGGTCGGCGACACCGTCGGCGACCCGTTCAAGGACACCTCCGGCCCCAGCCTGAACATCCTCATCAAGCTGATGAGCATGGTCTCGGTCGTTTTCGCCGGGCTGATCGTCAAGTACGCGCCCGTCATCGCCGAGGCCATCGGCCTGGGACAGTAGCAGCGCACCCGTGGAGCAGGCGCGTTGTTGGGCGACGACTTCGCGGGTCATCGGAATGACCACGGCCCTCCCGGCATCATGCAGGGCCACCCGGCGTACCGTGTGGCCCTGCGACCCCATGTTTCTTTTGCACTTTCAGCCTTCTTTCGCCCTCGTGAACGGTGGCCCGTCGGAGCGGTCACGGCGCCCCCGCTCAGGGCGGTACGCAGTTGTGTTCCGGCGCCTTTTGCGGTTCAATCCTGGGCATGGCGCGGGTGCGAACGCGGGCGACGATCCGGGAGGTGGCGGCGGTGCTGGACGACATCGCCCCGCCGGCGCTGGCCCAGCCGTGGGACAACGTCGGGCTGCTGGCCGGCGATCCGGCGGCGATCTGTCGGCGCGTGTTGCTGTGCGTCGATCTGACCCCGGCGGTTCTGGAAGAAGCCGTCCGGAAGGCCTGCGATCTGGCGGTCGCGTACCATCCGCCGATCTTCAAGCCGGTCCGGAGGCTGGTCGCCGACAAGGGGGAACCCGGCGCCCTGGTGTATCGGGCCGTCTCCGCCGGCCTGGCCATCTATTCGCCGCATACCGCGCTCGACGCCGCCGAGGGCGGCACCAATGACGTCCTGGCCGATCTCTGCGGACTCCGGAACGTCGAGCCCTTCGAATACGTCACCACCGGCCGGGCGCAGGTCAAGCTGGTCACCTTCGTTCCGGCTCAACGGGTCGACGCGGTGGCCGCGGCGATGTCGTCGGCCGGCGCGGGGCACATCGGCGACTACCGCCAGTGCAGCTTCCGATCAGCCGGAACGGGGACGTTCTTCGGACTGGAGAACACCCGCCCGCGCGTGGGTGAGAAAGGCCGACTCGAACGGGTGGAAGAGATTCGGCTGGAGATGGTCTGCCCCGCCGAGCGGGTTCCCGAGGTGACGGCCGCCCTGCGGGGGGCCCACCCCTACGAAGAGCCCGCCTTCGACCTCTATCCGCTGGCGCCCGAGCCGGCGAAAGGCATCGGACGGGTCGGACGGCTGCCCGGCCGGACGACGCTCGGCACTCTGGCCCGGCGGCTGCAAAAGGCCACCGGCTCGCAGATAGCGACCCTGGTGGGCCGCGGCGGAAGTCGCGTCTCGCGGGCCGCGGTCTGTGCGGGATCGGCCGGAATGCTGCCGTTCGAGAAAGCCCGCTCCGCCGATTGCGACGTGATCGTGACCGGCGAAATCCGCCATCATGACGCCCTGGCCATGCAACGGCGGAACGTGGCCGCCATCGCCTTAGGCCATTGGGAAAGCGAGCGCCCGGTGCTGCGGAGTCTGGCGCGGCGGTTGAAGGCGGCGATGCCTCCCCTGCAAACCGCGATCAGCCTGGCGGATGTCCCGCCGTTTCAGCGCGCGTGAGCGGCCGCTGGCCCGCGGGCCGTGATTCGGATAACCTGACATCGCTAGGAGCCGACCACCGAACGAAAGCCGGCTGGTTGCGGCCGAATGATTGATTTCCATGCTGCGACGTCCCTTCAGAGCGGTTCCTCAAGCTCGCGTCTTCCGTCGGAACTTCTCCGGCGGCGGGCTTTGCGACGGCTCCGCACGGGCGATCGGCCCGGCCGGCGCCGCCCTCCTGTTGTTGGCCGCCACGCTCGGCTGCAAGCCCTCCGCCTCTCCTGAACAGGACGACGAGATCAAGGTCCGCCCGTTGGGCGAGGCACCCCACGCCCAGCGTCCGCGCGTGCTCTTCCCTGACGACCTGCACGTCGAGGACGACACCGTCAACCAGTTCATCAGCCACGCCCTGCAAACCGTCGAGGAGGGCGATTACGATCGGTTCCGCCAGATTTTCGGCATCCATTTTCCTCCGCCTGACGAGGCCCAGTTCCGCCGGGTCTGGCGAAGCGTGCAGGAGGTGGCGGTGGCGCGGGTCTTCCAGGAGCGCGGCAAGCCGAACGAGTACTACGTCTACGTGGTGGTCAAGCTCCGGGAGCCCGACCGGCACGACCGGACCCAGCGCGACGTGCCCGTGCTGATCCATCAGGAGGAAGGCCGGTGGCGGCTGGGTGAAGTGCCGGCGGAGATGGTCCGGCGAATCCGGGCGGCCAGCAGCCTGCCGGCGACGGCCCCGGCGGCAAGTTCGTCAGGCAGCCCCTGAACGCCGGGTGGTGGCGCAGGGTTGTCGCGGACCATCCCCAGGCTGGAGTCCTGTCGGAGTGGTCAGGCCGCGGCGAGCTGCGCCGGTATCCGTCCGGCGGTGTATAAGGTCAGAGATGGCCGCCCCGGTCCGGGCCGTCATAATCCGTAACTTGCTGACATTCAACATGTTGTAGCATCGTCCGGCCCGGATGGAGCTGTGACTTGGAAAGCCTGTTGATGATGAAGACGCCTTTGACCAGGTTCCTGGCCGGTGCCTGGGCGACTCTGACGGGGGCCACGCTGTGCCTGGCGGCCGGGCCGGTGGCCGCGACCCGCCCCGCCCACGTGGCCGGCCCCGTTCGAGCCGAGTTGCGCGCGGATCAGGCCATCGTCCAGGCCGGCCAGCCGGTCTGGGTCACCTTCACCCTCACCAACCTCACCGACCAGCCGGTCACGCTGAAGGTCCCCGCCACGGCCGCCGCCGAGGAACCGCC
Organism: Phycisphaerae bacterium; assembly: GCA_039961895.1. Taxonomy (GTDB): domain Bacteria; phylum Planctomycetota; class Phycisphaerae; order UBA1845; family PWPN01; genus JAAXZI01. Next base: position 11,401 of record JABRVU010000273.1, read on the forward strand.
CGGCAGCGACGTGGCCTTGCCGCTCGCTCACGTCTTCAGCGGTCCGCATGACCGGGCCCTCTTCATCCGCGATGACCGCGGCGAGGAGTGGGACCAGCAGGTCAGCATCGCGCCGCGCGGGCTGGTTCCGGTGGTCCGGCTGGCGCCGTTCGGCAGCATCGGTCTGCGTCTGGAGCTGACCCGCCATTACCCGGCCCTCAAGCGGGCGGGTAAGTACACGCTGGTCTGGCGGCCGTATGACGGCGCTTTCGAGTCCGCCCCGCTGCAATTGAACCTGCTGGCCGAACGGCAGGCCGTCATCCTCACCGAGTTCGGCAAGATGACGTTGCGTTTCTATTACCGCGAGGCTCCCCAGGCGGTGAGCAACTTCATCGAGCTGGCCGAACAGCGCTTCTACGAGAACCTCACCTTTCATCGGATCGTGCCCTATACGATCATCCAGGGCGGCGACCCGCGCGGAGACGGGCGCGGGGTGAGGCCCGACGGCAAGCGCATCCCCGCCGAGTTCAGCGACATCCCCTTCGAGACCGGGACGGTGGCCATGGCCCGGCTGCCCAGCGACCCGGATTCGGCCAGTTGCCAGTTCTTCATCTGTGCCTCCCGCCAGCCGAAGTTCGACGGGAATGAAACGGCCTTCGCCTATCTCTATGGCGAAGAATCCTTCGAGACGCTCCGCAAGATCACCTCGGTTCCGACGGACCGCAACGACCGCCCGCGCCGGCCGGTGATCATCCGCACCATCACCTTGGAGAACGTGCCCGGAGCGATCGACTACGACGCGCTTTCCGCGTCGCCGTCGGGGGGGCATCCGGCCACGCGCCCGGCTATAATGCCCGACGGGCCGCGGCCGCCGCGCGGGCTGTCGCAGCTCGACGGGCGCAGGCCGGCCAGCCGCCCCACCGCCAACGGCGGGTGAGGCCCGTCCGCGAAGAGGACGGGAACCGGACGGAACCGCGGCGATCCGCTCAGGACCGCGGCAACCTGTTGCCGCTTTCGAGCTCCCCCAGGCCGCTTCATTGGAGGCCAGGTCCCATGCGATGGGGCCGTTGGCCAACGGGTCAGGACCGAGAGGTAGCAGCCCAGCCGGCGCGTCTCAGGCGCCATGGCCCACCTGGCTTCCAATGAAACGGCCTCGATGGGACATCGGGGGCGGGATCGAAGCGGGAGCGCGTGCAGGGTCCGTGCGCGCGGCCGGGCGGTTGTACACCGGGCCTCTCGCGGTCCTGCTA
>JABRVU010000274.1:0-8206 GCA_039961895.1 Phycisphaerae bacterium
CCACAAGTACGACCCGCTCACGATGCGCGACTACTATTCGCTGGGCGCGTTCTTCAACAGCATCGACGAGTGGGGCCTGCTGCACGGCAATTCGGGCGTCCAGCCGCACCCGGTGCTGTACCTGCCCACGCCGGAACAGGAGACGGCCTTGGCCGGGCATCGCCAGAAGATCTTGCAGGCCGAGGCCAACCTGGCTGCTCTGCGCCACTCGCGCGAGCCGGCCTTCCGGCAGTGGCTCGCCGGTAAGCATCCGGTTTCGCCGGTGATGCCCGACCTGGCCGGCAGCTTTTCGCTCGATGAAGCGCCGGAGAACAAGCTTGCGAACGCGGCCATTCCCGCCCAGCCGGGCACCTACAACCCCGCCAATGGGCTGGTGCCGGGCAAGGTCGGCCAGGCCGTTCAGTTCAACGGCGACGACGAGGTCAGCTTTCCGCCGGCGGGCTGCCGGCACATGGACGACCCGATTTCGGTGGCCTTCTGGCTCAGGCCGGGCAAGGACTATTCGCGGGCCGTGGTCTTCCATAACTCCGCGGGGGCCGATCCGGGCTACAACGGCTACGAGCTGCTCCTGGAGGGCAACCGGCTCCGCTGGATGTTCGCCCGCGAGTGGCCGGGCAACTGCATCGCCGTCCGGACGCGCGAGGCGCTGCCCGTCGGCGAATGGACGCACGTGACGGTGACCTACGACGGTTCGATGAAAGCCGCCGGTCTGCGGGTCTATCTCAACGGCCGTCCCGCCGTCATCGACGTGGTACGCGACAAGCTGGCCAAGGACAGCGGCGACGCCGGTCGGCTGGCCTTCGGGGCCCGCTTCCGCGACAACGGCCTGGCCGGCGGGGCGATCGACGAGCTGCGCGTGTTCGGGCGGGCCGTGACCGCCCTCGAGGCCGCCCAGCTTCACGACGGCAAGTCGCTGACCGGGCTGCTCAACAGAACCGAACGGACGGAGCAGGAACTGGCGGCGCTCCGCGCGTATTATTTCTCCGCCCTTGACGAAAAAACCCGCGCCGCCTTCGACGCCCTGCGCCAGGCCCGGGCCGCCTTCCGCGAGACCATGAACCGGGTGCGCGAGATTCCGGTGATGGAGGAGCAGCCCGAGCCGCGGCCGGCCTTCATCCTGGCTCGCGGAGCCTACGACGCTCCGCGGGACCAGCCCGTCGGGCGCGACACGCCCGCGGCCTTGCCGGCGTTCCCCGCCGGCTTCCCCCGCAACCGGCTGGGACTGGCCCAGTGGCTGGCCCTGCCCGATCATCCGCTGACCGCCCGCGTGGCCGTCAACCGCCTCTGGCAGGAGTTCTTCGGCCGCGGCCTGGTGCCCACCACCGAAAACTTCGGGACTCAGGGTCAGCAGCCCTCCGACCCCGACCTGCTCGACTGGCTGGCCCGCGATTTCATCAACCACAACTGGGACGTGAAGCGCTTCTGCAAGCAGATCGTGCTCTCGGCGACGTATCGGCAGGATTCGCGGGCGACGCCGGTCGGCTGGCCTTCGGGGCCCGCTTCCGCGACAACGCCCTGTTCCTGGGCGGGCTGCTGCGGCCGGAGATCGGCGGGCCCTCGGTCAAGCCCTATCAGCCCGAGGGCTCGATGTGGCGGGCACTCAACAACTTCTTGCCCGAATACAAGCAGGATACCGGGGCGGGGCTGTATCGGAGGAGCCTGTACACCTTCTGGCGGCGGACCACGCCCCCGCCCAACATGCTGGTCTTCGACTCGACCACGCGCGAGGTCTGCACCGTCCGGCGGCAGCTCACCATGACGCCGCTTCAGCCACTGGTCCTGCTCAACGACCCGCAATTCGTCGAGGCCGCCAACGCCCTGGGCCAGCGCATGCTCAGGCAGGGCGGCGAGACGCCGCGGAAACGTGCGGCCTGGGCCTTCCGTGAAGTCGCGGGGCGCTGGCCGACCTACGACGAGGCCCAGGTCCTGCTCGAGCTGTACGAGCAGCAGATCGCTTATTTCAAGAACGAGCCGGGGCGCGCGGCCAGGCTGCTGAAGGTGGGGGAGTTCCGGCCCGACCCTCAGCTGGCCCTCGAGGAGGTGGCCGCCGCGGCTACGACAGCCGGAGCCCTGCTCAACCTGGATGCGAACCTGATGTTACGGTGATGACATGAAACCCGAGCCACCCGATCCCTTCTTCATCACGCGACGACAGCTCTTCTCGCGCTGCACCCTTGGCTTGGGCACCGCCGCCCTGGCTTCGCTGTTACCGGATTCGTTGCGGGCCGCGGCGGACACGCCCGAGGCCCACGGGGGCCTGCCCGGCCTGCCGCACTTTCCCCCCAAGGCCAGGCGGGTCATCTACCTGTTCATGAGCGGAGGGCCCTCGAGCCTGGACCTCTACGATTACAAGCCCAAACTTCGAGAGCACAACGGCCAGCCGCTTCCTCCGGAGGTCCGCGGCCAGCAGCGCCTCACGGCCATGAGCGGGCACCAGGCCATCCTGCCCCTGGCCGGTTCGGCCTTCGAGTTCAAGCAGTACGGGCAGTCGGGGGCGTGGGTCAGCAGCCTGCTGCCCCACACCGCCAGGCTGGTCGATCATCTCTGTTTCATCAAGTCCATGTGGACCGAGGCCATCAACCACGACCCGGCCATGACCTTCTTCTCGACCGGCTCGCAGATCGCCGGCCGGCCGTCGATGGGTTCGTGGGTCAGCTACGGCCTGGGCACCATGAACGACAACCTCCCCTCTTTCGTGGTCCTGGTCACGCGGAAACCCACCGACCAGCCGATCTACTCGCGGCTGTGGGGCAACGGCTTTCTCGATTCGCGTTTTCAAGGCGTCCGCTTCTCATCGGGCAAGGACGCGGTTTATTACCTCTCCAACCCCGACGGCATCTGCGGCAGCGGGCGGCGGGCCCTGCTCGACAAGCTCAACGCCCTCAACCGCCTGCAATACGCGGCCGAACTCGACCCGGAGATCGAATCGCGCATCGCCCAGTACGAGATGGCCTACCACATGCAGACCAGTGTCCCGGAAGTGACCGACCTCTCGAAGGAGCCCAGGAGCGTGCTCGAGTTGTACGGCCCGGACGCGGCCAAGCCGGGCACCTTCGCGGCCAACTGCCTGCTGGCCCGGCGGCTGGCCCAGCGTGGCGTGCGCTTCATCCAGCTTTATCACCCCGGGTGGGACCATCACGGCAGTCTGCCGCAGAGCATTCCCAACATGGCCCGCGAGGTCGATCAACCCTGTTACGGCCTGATCACCGACCTGAAGCAGCAGGGGCTGCTCGAGGACACGCTGGTGGTCTGCGGCGGGGAGTTCGGGCGGACCAGCTACTCCCAGGGCAAGCTCACTTCCGACACCTACGGGCGCGATCATCACCCGCGCTGTTTCACCATCTGGCTGGCCGGGGCGGGGGTCAAGGCCGGTTCGACCTACGGCCGGACCGACGACTACGGCTACAACATCGCCGACGCCGATGGCAACAAGCTCGAACCCTCCAAGGAGCGTTTCACGCCGGGCGCGGTGCACGTCTACGACTTGCAGGCCACCATCCTGCACCTCATGGGCATCGACCACACCCGGCTGACCTACTTCTACCAGGGCCGCCGATACCGCCTCACCGACGTGCACGGTCACGTGGTCCACGACCTGCTGGCCGACCCGGCGAAGCCGGGCCCCCAAAGGGCGTAGCCCGGTCGGCGTTCCAAGGGAAGCGTCGGACCGATCCAGGTCGGCCGTGGATGCGGGTGGTCTGGTCGTACGCGACCGCAATGACGGGCGAGGCTCACGCTGCGGCCGGGACCCCGGCCGGCTCGGTGCCTTCCAGGATCAGGGCCATGCCGGCCGGTTCGATCCCGGCCCGCTCCGCTCCTGGGCCTCCGGCCCCGGCCGCACCCGATCGGACATCACGCACTCCCGCCCGCATCCTCGCACCGGGGGCGATTCGGGCAAGACGGCGTTGGAAGAGCGCTGACATCCCGGGAGCCGTTCCTATCGTCCGGCCGCGTTCAAACGGTCCCACGGAACCACGCCCGCGCGTCGCGCCCAAGCCTCATATTGTGCAGCCATCTCTTTCACGCGCTGCGGGTGCTGATCGGCCAGGTCGTTGAGTTCCGTCCGGTCGGCCTGAAGGTCGTACAGTTCCCAGGGCTTGCCATGCTGGGCCACCAGCTTCCACTGCCCCTGCCGCACTGCCCGGTTGCCCTCGTGCTCCCAGAACAGGTAAGCGTGCCCCTCCCGTCGCCGCCCCTCGAAGACCGGAACCAGGCTCTTGCCCTCCAGCGGCGCGATCTCCCGCCCCGCGTAGGTCTTGGGATATTCGACCCTGGCGGCGTCCAGGCAGGTCGCCATCAGGTCGATGACGTGCCCGACCTGGTCGGTGATGCCCCCGGGCTTGATGACTCCCGGCCAATGCGCGATCAACGGCGTGGCGATCCCGCCCTCGTGCACCCAGTGCTTGTACAGCCGGAACGGCGTGTTGCTGGCGTTGGCCCAGGCCACGCCGTAGCTCAGAAAAGAGTCCTTCCCGCCGGGCGGCTCGCCGGGCTTTCCGCGGTCGATGCTCTCCGCGCAACCCCCGTTGTCCGACAAAAACAGGATCAGCGTGTTTTGATCGTGTCCCGACGCGGCAAGGGTCTGGAGCAACCGGCCGATGTTCTGGTCCATGCGGTCGATCTGGGCGGCGTAGACGGCCATTTTGAGATCCCAGGCGGCACGCTGGGCCTCGGGCACGTCGGCCCAGGCGGGCGTGTTCCGGCCCACCGGCCGGGGCGTCAGCAGCCACCGCTTGTCGACCAGCCCCATCTCGATCTGGCGGGCGTGCCGCTCGGCCCGCAGCACGTCCCACCCCTTGAGGTACTTGCCCTTGTAGCGTTCGATGTCGGCCGGCAGGGCGTGCAGCGGCCAGTGCGGGGCGGTGTAGGCCAGGTACAGGAAAAACGGTTGCCTGCCGTCGTGCTCCTGGATGAAGCCGATGGCCGCGTCGGTGAAGGCGTCGGTCATGTAGAAGCCCTCGGCCGGCGGCTCATAGGGCTGATCGTCGCGGGCCATGATCCGCTCGGGATCGCGCCGGAAGTAATTGCTTCCGCCGCTGACCAGGCCGAAATAACGCTCGAAGCCGCGATCCACCGGCCAGTGCGGCCGCTGCTCGCCGACGTGCCATTTGCCGGCCATGTAGGTGCGATAGCCGCCCTGCTTGAGGGCCTCGGCGAGGGTCACGCATTTCTCGTTCAGAAAGCCCCGGTAGCCGGGCTGCGGACGGCTTGAGACCATGTGCCCCACGCCGGCCTGATGCGCATACAGACCGGTCAGCAGCGCCGCCCGCGTCGGGCAACAGCGGGCCGTGTTGTAGAACTGCGTGAAGCGCAGGCCTCCGCCGGCCAGCCGGTCGAGGTTGGGCGTGGCGATCTCCGACCCGTAGCAGCCCAGGTCGGAGAAGCCCATGTCGTCGGCCATGATGAGAATGATGTTCGGCCGGCGGGGCGGAGTGGTCTGTGCCGCCGCGACGAACATCGGCAAGCCGACCATCAGCCATCCGCACAGGCGATTGAATCGCATCGAACTCTACTCCGGGGAAGGTTGTGGAGGGCCCGCGGGCCCGTCGCGGCGCGGGCCCGTTCGCGCAGCAGCCCGCCCTGGATCCTGTCGGCCAGGTCGTCGAGGTCGTCGAGGGCCCTCTCGACGAAACCATCGGGCGGCGGCGCGGCAGTCGACTCCGCCGCTGAAGGGCTCAGCGGCCACATGGCCAGCGCACAGAGAATGGGCCTCCACGTTCGCATCATCGCAACCGAGGCGGAACGGCCGGCCCGCGGGCGGGCGGCTGAGCCGGCGGCGGGGGACGCCGCGAAGCATCGGGCTGGTCAGGCGTCTCCGCCCGCGTGGCCCGCGCGTCCTGGGCGGCGAGGCTGTCGGCTTCTCGAACCAGGTAATCCCCGCGCCGTCCGCCGGCCGGCGCGGTCGCGGGTGACGACGTAGTCGGTGGAGCCGCGCAGCCCCCGAACCAGACCACGGCCGCCATCACGACGAGGGTCCCCGCAAGGAGCACGCAGCCCTGGGGCGCGGGAACCCGGGGCTGACCAGGTCGTCGGTACACGAGTCAGGCCCCTCTTGGCCGCCGGCGACGCCCCGCGGCCTTGAGAACCAGGAAACCACCCAAACCGGCGATCGCGGCGCTCAGCCCGATCAGCCCGCACAGCCCACCAACGTCAATCCGTCCGTCGAGGCCAGACGAACTCGTCGTGAACGGGTGGAGATCGTCCTGCGCGAAGTTGTTGGACGGCGGCCCGACGAAGCCGTCGCCGTCGATGTCGAAGCCCGGCATGCGCCAGGCGTACAGAATGGTCCACACGCGCAGGTCGGGCAGGAAGCTGGTCCGCTGGGACGGCAGCAACAGAAGCTGGTAGCCCATCCCCACCTGCCGCTCGCCGTAGGGAACATCGGAAGGCACCAGGGCGGCGCCGGGGTTGACCGCGAAGAGCAGCCTGCCGCCCACCGTGAACAGCGCGTTGGCGGAAAGATCGCCGCCCAGGCGGGCGTTGACCGTCTCGCGCGAGAAATCGCGCTGATCGGTGATGCGGAACAGCCCGTTGCCGTCCCAGTCCGCCCCCAGCAGGTCCTCGATCAGCGATTCGGGGAGCGTGCCGGCGGTAACCCGGTCCGGGCGGAACAGCCGCAAGAGGTCCTGAATGTCAGTGGGAAAATCGACCGCCGGCGGGGTCAGCAGGTCGTTGCCGAAGTCCGAGCCGTTGCCCAGCCCGTCGTTGTCCAGGTCCTGATCGGGATCGAGGGGGTTCGAGGATCGGCTGAAGTTGCCAGTGGACAGCCCGAAGGTCTGAGGGTTGATCAGCGGGTCGGGGTCGGCCCCGTCGAGCACGCCGTCGCCGTCGGTGTCGGCCAGCGTGGGGTCGGTGAACATGAAGCCGTCGAAGTCATGCTGGCGGTTGAGGGCCGCGTTGATGTTGGCCAGCGGGAACTCGCCGATCGAGGGCAGCCCGTCGCCGTTGAGGTCCAGCCATTCGCTGCGCGAATCGATCGGCTCGCCGGCGTCCCTTGCGCCGTTGCCGTTGGTGTCGCTGAAGAGAAAATCGAGCCGGCCGTTGCCGTTCTCGTCGATGTACTTGAGCCCGAAGACCTCGACGAAGTCGGACAGCCCGTCGCCGTCGGTGTCGGCGCTGGCGGCGCTGGTGTTGACGGCCAGGCGGGCGAAGAGGAACGTCGGCGGCGTGCCCGGCCCGATCGCGGTGGGCGCCGAGAAGTTCACCGCCCGGTCGCCGGTGAAGCCCGGATTCAGCGAAGCGGACTCCACCCCGCCGGTCTCCCAGTTGTCGGGCAGCCCGTCGCCGTCGGTGTCCGGGGCCCCGTCGGGGACGCCGTCGCCGTCGATGTCCAATTGCGACAAAATGGCCGCCGCCTTGGCGTTGGGCGATTTGAAGCGAAGCACGCCGCCGGGAGTCCGGCACAGGAACTGGCCGATCGGGGGGACGTTGTTGGGGTCGTCGGCGGCCAGATCGACGCACTGCGCCCGCACCCCCGCCGGCCGCGCCCACGTCAGCCAGATCACGCCGAAGACCAGCCCAAGACCATATCGTCGCGTCATGTTCAGCACTCCGCACTGCATCGCACAGTTGTCCCCACACCGACGTCGAGAGACGTTCACGCCTCGATACCACTGCCCCCTTCTACCACACGGGCTCCACGGCGCACTCTAATTGACCGTCAACGCCACGCGGTTCGAAGTAACCGGCGGGTTGCAGGTACCCGTAATCACCACGTCGAAGCCCACCAGGGCGGCGGCCGCGTCACCGGCGTCGGTATTGTTGATGGTCAGCGTGGCCGTGTTCGTGCCCGAATACGTGGAGGCCCCGTTGCCGGTTGCCCCATCGGCGATGTTGACACCATTCTTACGCCACTGGAAGGTCAGCCCAGTGCCGGTGGCCGTCACCGTGAACGTCGCGGTATCACCCCCGTTTACGGTCTGGTCGGTCGGCTGGACGGTGATGGCCGGTGCCTCATTGACCGTCAGCGCCACGCGATTCGAGGTGACCGGCGGGTTGCAGGTGCCCGACACCACCACGTCAAAGCCGGCCGCCGCCAGGGCCGCGTCGCCCGGATCCACGCCGTTGATGGTCAGCGTGTTCGTGGTCGTGCCCGAGTAGGTGGAAGCGCCGTTGCCGGTGGCCCCGTCGGCGATGTTGACCCCGTTCTTGCGCCACTGGAAGGTCAACCCGGTGCCGGTGGCCGTCACCGTGAAGGTGGCATTAT
>JABRVU010000275.1:0-5206 GCA_039961895.1 Phycisphaerae bacterium
GGGGTGGCCTGCACGACCCCCGTCCCGTCGCTCGCGCGATGCGATGCAATCGCGATCAACGCGTCGGCCGGGCCAACTGCCAGGATGCCGAGCAACTGCCTCGTTCGCACGGTATTCCTCCCTCCAGCGAGCGGAAATACCTCCTTGCGACCAGCGCAGCCCCGAAAGTAGCACCGCCGCGGGGCTGCGTCAAGTACGGAATTTGTGTGCTTTGCGTTAACTCCGCGCGAACCGGAAACCGCCGACCAGGCTCGCATGTTTCTGACCAGCGCAGTTGCCGCACCGCGGCGCGATGAGCCGACCCACGGTCCAGTACCCCGACGATGCCGCGCCGAAGTCGACGTCGGACCACGCGAACGAATCGGGCGACATCCTCGCCGTGACCATTGTGCGGGCAGGTGTCGAAAGTACAAACTGAGACGCCGTCGCTCGGGAGCCAAAGGGAGCGCCGAGATGACCGACAAGCGGTCGTGGCGATCCCAGGCACGCAGGATCGGAGTCCGGCCTCGCGGCGACCCGGAGCGCCGAACCAGCGGTTGCAGCATGAAGCCGCTTTCATCGACGAAAACGACGCTTCGCCGATTTCATGGGGCGTGTCTTTAGGCGCGGCCACTCGAGCCGGCGCCACCGCGCGATGGCCGCCCGTTGCCCTCGCGGGCTCGCTGTTCGTACTTTGGACTGCTCCAGCCCATACCGCCCAGCACACGCCAGACGTGGCCGTCGTGATCGTGAACCCCGAAGTGCTTTTCAATCACCTCGCCCACGCGACGCGGCGTCCACAATTCTGTGGAGCAGCACTGGGCGCGCGGCCCTTGCAGCAGCAGTTTCGCCAGTCGCCGCCGATCTCGCGCGGAAAGCTTCCTGGGGCGGCCGGGATGTGGCTTGGACCGCATCGCCTGCCCTCCCCAGCGCCGCCGTGCCTCCAGCCATCGCGTCACAGGGCCGGGCGCGACGCCGACTGTGCGAGCCGCTTCGCGCACTCCCTTGCCCTCGTTCAGCAATGCGATCGCCCGCCGGCGTCGCCGCTCCAGTTCTTCGGCTGTTCCTTCCGGTCGCATCCATGAACTATCAGTTCTCAAACAGATGTTTCTATAATAGTGCGAAGATCAATAAGACCCCTGTCGGACCGGCTTCCAGCCGGTCGGTTTTCAGCGTTTTGGATGCACTCAAAGGAATGGAGCGGACGGGCTGGAGTACCGGCCGTTCCGGCGTAGCGGCCGGCCCCGGTGGCGGATGAAAACGGCCGGGAACGAATGCCCGCCGGGGGCAGGCTACCCCACCATCGCCGGTTGCGGCCGGGGCTTGAGGTCGAGCGTCTTTTCAGCGGTTTCGGCGATGTATCGTCCGATGCTCAGCGAGGCGGTGGCGGCCGGCGAGGGGGCGTTGAGCACGTGCACCATGCGCGGCCCCTGCTGGATGCGGAAGTCATCGACCATCGAGCCGTCGCGGGCCACGGCCTGGGCCCGCACCCCCGCCCCGCCCGGGCGCAGGTGCTCCCGCCGCAGCTCGGGCATGAGCCGTTGCAGGGCCGCCAGGAAGGCCCGCTTGCTCAACGAGCGGCAGATTTCGCCGGCGCCCGTCCGCCAGTATTTGCGAGCCAGCTTCCAGAGCCCGGGGAAGGCCAGGGTCTCGGCCAGGTCCCGCGGCGAGATGCACCCCCACGAATACCCGTGCCGCGAGAAGGCCAGCACGGCGTTGGGGCCGGCCTCGATCCCCCCGCCGGCCATGCGCGTGAAATGCACGCCCAGAAACGGAAACGCCGGGTTGGGCACCGGGTAGATCAGGTTGCGGCACAGGCCCCAGGCCTCCTCGGCCAGCCTGTAATACTCGCCGCGGAAGGGAATGATCTTCACCTCGGGCGACAGCCCGCACATCCGGGCGATGCGGTCGCTTTGCAGCCCGCCGCAGTTCACCAGGGCCTTGCATTCCAGGTCCCCGCCGGTGGTGTGCAGCACGAGGGCGTCGCCGCGCGGGCTGACCGCCCGCAGCCGCCACGACAGCCGTACCTCGCCCCCGCGGCGCGTCACGTGCTCCGCGTAGGCCCGGAGCACCTGCTTGTAGTCGATGATGCCGGTCTCCTCGACGAACAGCCCGGCGACGCCGGCGACGTGCGGCTCGTGCTCGCGGACTTCCCCGATGCTCAGCCGGCGGAGCCCGCGCAGACCGTTGGCCGTCCCGCGGCGCTCGAGCTCGGCCAGGGCGGGCAGCTCGCTTTCATCCAGGGCCACCACCACCTTGCCGCAGCGCTCGTGGGTGATGCCGTTCTCGGCGGCGAAACGGTACATCTCCTCGCGGCCCGCGGTGCACAGCCGGGCCTTCAGCGAGCCGGGCTTGTAGTACAGGCCTGAATGAATCACGCCGCTGTTGTTGCCGGTCTGGTGCACGCCCAGCCGCGGCTCGGCCTCGATCACCACCAGCGACAGCCGATAACGCTCGACCAGGGCCTTGGCCGTGGCCAGACCTACGATCCCGGCGCCGATAACCGCCAGGTCATAACGCGGCGGAGGCCCGCCCGCCGGTGCCGTGCCGCCGATGTCGGATGTCCGCCGTGTGCCGCTCATGCCTGACTCCCGCGAGAACCGCCGCATCTTACGAGGCTTGAAGTCCGTAGACCATATCGGCCGGTCAACGGCCGGGCGTGAAGGGGACGGTCCCGGCGCGGCGGGTGCAGGTCCGTCATGGCAGCCCGTGAACGGCGCGGCCGGCATCCGAGCCGCGACAGCGAGCGGCTCTGCGTACCTGCAAGTGCCCTGGGCGTCTTAGGGTGGCATGGCCACCCGGTACGCCGGGTGGCCAGGCGGAAGGCCGAACTGCTCGCGGCACGGTCATCTCGGTGCCCGGCCGCCGCGTGCCCGCCGTTGCTTCAATCAGGATTCAACATGGCCACGCAAAGCCGTGGCCATGCCCCCCACTCCGAAAGCCTGAGGCCATGCCACACCCATACCCACGCCCACGCGCCAGGATGGGACGGCGCATGCAAAACCGGCTGCCCGGAGTTCTTGCCGCGCCCCATGCGTTCGGGCGCGACGGCGGGTTGTCGGCGATTTGACCGGTCGGATATAATGCGCGCGGCTGTGCGGCCTGGTGTCGTGTTGCAGGCGACCCATCATCCATCAGGGGGCAGACGTGGCTTCGGTTTGCTTCTACTTCCAGCTTCATCAGCCCTGGCGGCTGCGGCGCTACAGCGTATTCGACAGCGATCCCAACTACTTCGATGATTACCGCAACGGTGAGATGTGCCGCAAGGTGGCCCATCGCTGCTACCTGCCGGCCAACCGCATGATGCTCGATCTGATCGAGCGGTTCGCCGGGCGGTTCCGCGTCTCCTATTCGGTCAGCGGCTCGGTCCTCGAACAGTTCGAGCACTATACCCCCGAAGTGCTGGACACCTTCCGCCGGCTCAACGACACCGGCTGCGTCGAGTTCCTCGCCGAGACCTACAGTCATTCGCTGAGCTTCCTCTACTCGCGCGGCGAATTCGCCGAGCAGGTGCGGGCCCACGCCGAGCGCATGAAGGAGCTGTTCGGCCGGACGCCGGCCGTCTTCCGCAACACCGAACTGATCTTCAACAACGACATGGCCCACTTCGTCGAGCAGATGGGCTTCCGGGGGGCGCTGTGCGAGGGAGTGGACCAGATCCTGGCTTATCGCTCGCCGAACTACCTCTACCACGCCCCGGGGACGCGGCGGCTCATCCTGCTGCTGCGCAACTTCCGGCTCAGCGACGACGTCGCCTTCCGCTTCTCCAATCGATCCTGGTCGGAGTGGCCGCTGACCGCCGAGAAATACGCCCGCTGGATCCACGCGGTGAACGGGAACGGCTACGTGGTCAACCTGTTCATGGATTACGAGACCTTCGGCGAGCACCAGCCGGCCGACAGCGGCATCTTCGACTTCTTCCGCCGCCTGCCCGAGGAGATCCTCAAGCACCCGGATAACGACTTCAAGACCCCTTCCGAGGTGCTGGAGGCCTACCCGGTCTCGGGCGAGTACGACGTGCCGCACATGATCAGTTGGGCCGACACCGAGCGCGATCTGTCCGCGTGGCTGGGCAACGCCATGCAGTCCAACGCCCTGCACGAGCTGTACCGGATGGAGGCGGACGTCAAGGCCGCCGGCAGCGAGGATCTGCTCCGCGACTGGCGGCGGCTGCAAGCCTCGGATCACTTCTATTACATGTGCACCAAGCACTTCGCCGACGGGGACGTGCACCGCTATTTCAACCCCTATGAATCGCCCTATGATTCGTACATCAACTTCATGAACGTGTTGGACAATCTGCGCGGGCGGGTCGTCGCCCGGCGCAAAACCGCTGGCCTGACGGCGGTCCATACCTAGACCGGGAATGCCCCATGCGCGCCTCACTTCGGGAAGCCCTCATGGAAGCGGATCGGCAGATGCTGCGGGAGGGGCTGGTCTGGCGGAGCCTTCGGCAAATCGCCGCCCGGCTCGAGGCCCTGGGCATTCCTTACGCCGTCGTCGGCGGAATCGCGTTGCAGCATCACGGCCTCCAGAGGTCAACCCAGGACATCGATCTGTTGATCGGTTCGGCCGCCGATCTCGAACGGGCGCACGCCGAGCTGGTGGGTCGCGGCTATGTGAAGAATGGGCAGACCAGCCGCCATCTTCGTGACGAAATCACCCGTGTTCGGATCGAGTTCCTTATCAGCGGTGAGGATCCCGGCGACGGCCGCCCCAAACCGGTCCGGTTCCCCAGGCCCGGCGACGTCGCCGAGCGATCCGCCGAGGGCATCGCTTTTGTCAACCTGGAAACGCTCATCGAGCTGAAACTGGCCACGCCAAGTCCGCCGCCCATCGGATGAAAGACCGCGCCGACGTGCTCGAGCTGATCCACCTGCTGGGGCTTTCGCCGTCCTTCGCGGACCGGCTCGATCCCTACGTGCGGCAGGAGTTCCTCGATCTGGCCGCTCTTCCGCCGCCCTCCGAGCCCGACTGAACCCGGATGACCGGAGGGCACCGGACATCGTCGTGTTCGGGGTTCAAGCTTCTCCCCGGCGTTTTTCTCCGAAAGAAACGCGACACACTCCCGCAGGATGTTCCGCCGACCGTCGTTTCAATCAGTGAACCGGATGGTCCGGTTCGCCGTGAAACCGCGTTTCTGTTCGCAGGAGAGCACCCATGAGCAAGGCACTCGTCATCGTCGGATTGACTGCGATCCTGGGGATGATTTCCCTCGGTTGTGACA
>JABRVU010000276.1:0-2747 GCA_039961895.1 Phycisphaerae bacterium
GCTGTAGATGGTCAGCACGTTGGCCGGCATCACGTCCGCCAGGTAGCGCAGCCGGTCGATGTTCACGTCGGTGATGATGACCTGGGCGCCCAGGCCGGCGACGGTGCTGATCCTGGGCGGGGGGGTGGTGGGCACCAATGCGGCCAAGGTGGCCGCCGGCCTGGGCGCCCAGGTCATCATCACCGACGTGAACATCGACCGGCTGCGCTACCTGGCGGACGTGATGCCGGCCAACGTGCTGACCATCTACAGCGACGCCCACATGATCCGCCGGTACGTCCACGAGGCCGACCTGGTGGTCGGCGCGGTGCTGATTCCGGGGGCCAAATGCCCCATCCTGGTGCCGCGCTCGTATCTTTCGACCATGAAGCCGGGGGCGGTCATCGTGGACGTGGGCGTGGACCAGGGCGGCTGCTGCGAGACGACCCGTCCGACCACCCATTCCAACCCGACCTACGTGGTGGACGGCGTGCTACACTATGGGGTGGCCAATATGCCCGGCGCCGTGGGGCGCACCAGCACGTTCGCCCTGACCAACGCGACTCTTGCCTATGCGCTGCGGCTGGCGACGCTGGGTTACAAAAAGGCCTGCGCCGCCGATCCCGGCCTGGCCGGCGGGATCAACATCCAGGAGGGGCGCGTCACCAACCGGGCCGTGGCCGGCACTTTCGGGATGGAGTACCAGCCGGCGGTGCTGGCGTGACGGCGGCGGTGAGAAGGTAAGCGCCCGTCCCCAATTGCTGAAAAACGTCCGGCTGGAAGCCGGCCCCGCACGGGTTTGGGGAGGGTCTCAAAGGGTGCGAGCGTGAGAATGTGAAAAAGAGAGCGGGAAGGGGCCCCCGCGGGACCGTGAGCGACAGCGGATGACGCGCTTCGAGACGGTGGGATGCATGAAAAAGCTGATTCTGGTCATTCTCTTCGTCGGGGCGGTCAGCGGCGGGTATCTGCTGGTGACCAAGTACCTGAAGCTCGACATCGGCATCCTGACCGGCGAGACCGCGGTCGTGACCCGCGGGGACCTGAACGTGCCCATCACGGCCAGCGGGAACATCAAGCCGGCCAGCGTCACCCAGATCAAGAGCAAGGCCAGCGGCGAGGTCATCGCCATCCCGGTGGAGATCGGCCAGACGGTCAAGGTCGGCGATCTGCTCATCCAGCTCAAGGATGACGACGAAAGGCGGGCCCGGAACCGGGCCGAGTCGGATTACGTGTCGGCCGAGATCATGCACACCAACGCCCAGACCACGCTGGAGCAGCTCAAGACCACGGGCCGGGCCATGGCCAGGGCCAAGCTCGAGAACGCCCAGGCCCAGGCTTACCAGGTCACGGCGCAATGGAAACACCTGGCCGCCCAGACGCGCCCGTCCGACCCGGAGGGCGGCGGGGCGTTTCCGAAGATCGAGCAGGACACCAAATGGGGCCTGTACATGGCCGCCCAGGCCGCGGTCAACATGGCCCAGGCCGAGCTGGACGACATTGACTATCGCATCCGACTCGGCGAGCAGGAGGTGAGAAAAGCCGCGGAAGTGGTCAAGTCCGCCAGGGCGGCGCTCGACGACGCCGACGAGCGCCTCCGCGAGACCCAGATCCGCTCGCCGCTGGACGGCCTGGTGTTGACCAAGAAAGTCCAGGTCGGCGAAGTGGTGCAGAGCGGCAAGACCATGTTCACCGGCGGGACGGTGCTCATGGAGATCGCCGACGTGCGCGAGATGTACGCGGTGGTGAACGTGGACGAGGCCGACATCGGGCTGGTCCGCAACCTGGCTCCCGCGGAGCTGGGCAACCCCACCCCGACCACCCGTCCGGCGAGGATCGACCCGGCGGCGGCGGGCACTCGGCCGAGTGATGCGCCTGAGGGCGAACGGGTCCAGTTGCCGCCGGGCGTCATCGAGGAGGGGCAACCCGTCGCGGTCGAGGTCGAAGCCTTTCCGGATGAACAGTTCACCGGTCTCATCACGCGCATCGCGCCGCAGTCCGAGATTCAGGCCGCCGTCGCCACCTTCCAGGTCTGGATCAGGATCACCAGTCCGAACGTCTACAAGCTGACCGTGCTCCAGAACGCCCAGGCCGAGGCCCGGTTCACGGCCCGGGCCGTCCGCAACGCCCTGCTGGTCAGTTACGACGCCGCCCAGCGCAACCCCAACGGCGAGGATTACGGGGTCTACGTGCCCGTGCCCCAGCCGGGGACGCTGCGGCCCAAGCCCACCTTCAAACCCTGCAAGTTCGGGGCGGACGACGGCATCATGATCGAGGTCAAGTCCGGCCTGAACGAGGGCGACGTGGTCTACACCAAGCTGCCCCAGAAGACCAGGCAGGAAGAAGAGGCCGAGGAGAAAGACAACGGCTGATGAGCCCCGTCCCCATCATTGAAATCGCGGGCATGACCAAGTTCTACCCGATGGGGGACTCGGTGGTGCGCGCGCTGGACGGGGTGGACCTGCGCATCGAGCAGGGCGAGTTCGTCAGCATCACGGGGGCCTCCGGCAGCGGCAAGAGCACGCTGATGCACCTGATCGGGTGCCTGGACCGGCCCAGCTCGGGTACCTACACGCTCAGCGGACAGCGGGTGGACAAGCTCAGCGACCGCAAACTGGCCCACATCCGCAACCAGTATCTGGGCTTCGTGTTCCAGACCTTCAACCTGGTGAACCGCACCTCGGCGCTGGACAACGTGGCCTTGCCGATGGTCTACGCCCGCAAGCGTCACGCCCGGGCCCAGGCGCTCAAGTCGCTGGAGCGGGTGGGGC
>JABRVU010000277.1:0-3880 GCA_039961895.1 Phycisphaerae bacterium
GATCATCGGCGCCGCCGGCGGCATCGGGCGGATCGGGGGCAGCGCTGCTGAATCCATGGCCCGTCAGCCGGAGGCGGCCGGTTCGATCAACACCATCGCCCTGATTACGGCGGCCATGCTCGAAGGAGCGACGCTGTTCGCGGTGGTGGTGTGCATGTTGGCGGTCTTCAAGTCGTAACCGGCGGACACTCGTTTTCAGCCGGCCGGAAGGGGTCTTTGTCCGGCCCCTTCCGGCCGATCTTCTCGCCGGCGGGCAAGGCCTCGAGGAAACGACCGATGTCTCGAATCAAGGTAATCGCGGTCCGGGCGGCAGCGGCGGCGCTGGCGACGGCGACGCCGATCCTGGCGGCGGAGGGCGGGCACGGCGCGGACGCCCCCAACCCCTTCACCGGCAACCTCGGCAACGCCATCTGGACGCTGCTGATCTTCCTGATCGTGCTGATCGTGCTGGGCAAGGCCGCGTGGAAGCCGATGCTGACCGCCCTTCAGAACCGCGAGAAGTTCATCCGCGAGTCGCTCGAGGCCGCCCGCCGCGACCGCGAGGAATCGGAGCGCAAGCTGCGGGCCTACGAAGAGCGGCTGGCCAAGGCCCGCGAGGAGGCCAGCGCCATCGTCGAGGAGGGCCGCCGCGACGCCGAGAACGTCAAGCGGCGCATCGAGGAAGAGGCCCGCAAGAACGCCGACGCCCTGATCGAGCGGGCCAGGCGCGAGATCGGCATCGCCCGCGACTCGGCGCTCAAGGAGCTCTACGAGCAGTCGGCCCAGATGGCCCTGACCCTGGCCGGGTCGGTGCTCAAGCGGCAACTGGCTCCCGAAGACCAGCAGCGGCTGATCGCCGAGGCCCTGGGCGAGCTTCAGGGCGTCGGCCACGGCGGCGGAAAGGGGCCGATCCCGCAATGAGCGACGCACCCACCGCCGGTTTCGACGCCGAGGTTTTCACGCTGGCCGAAGTGTACGCCGACGCCCTCCTGGCCGCGGCCGATGAAAAGGGCCAGGCCGAGGCCGTGGCCGCCGAACTGGCCGACCTGCTCGCGTACATGGACCGGGAGCCGGATTTCGCCGCGTTTCTCACCGCCGACACGGTGGACGACGACGCCCGCCGGCCCGTGCTGGAGAAGCTCTTCCGGGGAAGGATGAACGACCTGCTGCTCAACGCCTTGCAGGTGCTCAACAACCGCAGGCGGATGGGAATCCTGCGGGCGGTGGCCCGGGCGGTCGAGCTGCGCATGGAGCAGCGCCATCACCAGCAGGAGGTGACGGTGGAGACGGCCGTCCCGCTGGCCGACGAGCTGCGCGGGCGGATCGCCCGGGTGGTCAGCGAGCGGATCGGCAAGGAGGCGATTCTCATCGAGCAGGTCCGCCCGGAGCTGATCGGCGGGCTGGTGCTGCACATCGGCGACACCCGGGTGGATGCCAGCGTGGCGACCCGGCTGCGGATGCTGGAGAAACGCCTGCTGGACCGGGCCACGGTGGAGGTGCATCGCGGCGGCAAGTACGTGGTGGAAACGTGAGCCGGATGGGAACGTGGGAAAGCGCGAAAGCGAGAAGGTCTGAAGGGTACAGGCTCAGAAACAGGGACGAAGGCTGAGAGGCAAGCAGCGAGGGGCGTGAAGGGACGGGAGTTGCGGGAGGGAGAGAAACGGGCGGATGGAGGATCACCGAATCACGGTGACCATCCACGCTCCACGAACGGCGCTATACGAACAACGGTCCACGAACAACGATCAGCGAAACCAGAACCAGGGAAAAGAACCGGAAACCAGGAACCAGGAACCAACCGCCATGCGATTCAAGGTGGATGAGATCACGTCGGTCATTCGCGAGGAAATCGCCCAGTACAAGGGCGAGATCGACGTGGCCGAAGTGGGCAAGGTGTTGGAGGTCGGCGACGGCATCGCCCGGATTTACGGTCTGGGCAAGGCCATGGCCGGGGAGATGCTCGAGTTCGAGAACGGGGCCATCGGCCAGGTGTTCAACCTCGAGGAGAACGCCATCGGGGCGGTGATTCTGGGCGATTACCTGGGGATCAAGGAGGGCCACAGCGTCCGGGCCACGGGCCAGTTGCTCTCGGTGCCGGTGGGCGAGGCCATGATCGGACGGGTGGTGGACCCGCTGGGTCGGCCGCTGGACGGTCGCGGGGTGATCGAATCGCCGTTCCGCCGGCCGCTCGAGGAGCGGGCCCCGGGCATCGCCGAGCGCCAGCCGGTGGACGAGCCTCTCCAGACCGGCATCAAGGCCATCGACAGCATGATCCCCATCGGCCGCGGGCAGCGCGAGCTGATCATCGGCGACCGCAAGACCGGCAAGACCGCCATCGCCATCGACACCATCATCAACCAGCGCGAATCGGGCGTGATCTGCGTATACGTGGCCGTGGGGCAGAAGGAGTCGACCACCGCCGGGGTGGTGGAGATGCTCCGCGAGCACGGGGCCATGGATTACACCATCGTGGTGGCGGCGGGCAGTTCGGCGCCGGCCCCGCTGCAATACATCGCCCCGTACGCGGGCTGCGCGATGGCCGAGTATTTCATGTACGAGCAGGGCAAGGCCACGCTGTGCGTTTACGACGACCTCTCCAAGCAGGCCGCCGCGTATCGCCAGCTCTCGCTGCTGCTGCGCCGCCCGCCGGGACGCGAGGCCTACCCCGGCGACGTGTTCTACCTGCACAGCCGGCTGCTCGAGCGCTCCTGCAAACTGGCCAACCGCTACATCATCGTGCCCAGGAGCGCGCCCCGCGAGACCAAGACCGGCGTGACGAACAAGGTCTACGTCGGGGTACCGGGCCGGCACGAGGCCCAGCACGATCTCGACAAGCTGGGCAAGCCCGATCACGAGGTCCGCGTGGTGCCGGGCAGCGGCGGGTCGCTGACCGCCCTGCCGGTGATCGAGACGCTGGAGGGCGAGGTGTCGGCGTACATTCCCACCAACGTGATTTCGATCACCGACGGGCAGATCTACCTGGAGCCGGATCTGTTCTTCGCCGGGGTCCGGCCGGCGATCAACGTGGGCATCAGCGTGTCGCGGGTGGGCGGCAAGGCCCAGATCAAGGCCATGAAGAAGGTGGCCGGCTCGCTGCGTCTGGACCTGGCCGCCTTCCGCGACCTGGAAGCCTTCGCCCAGCTCGGGACGGAGCTGGACGCGGCCACCCAGCGGCAGCTCGACCGCGGCCGGGCCATGGTCGAGATCCTCAAGCAGGGCCAGTACAGGCCCTATCACGTGGCCGACCAGGTCATCAGCATCTTCGCCGGCACCCAGGGCTTCTGCGACGACGTGCCCTTGAGCCGCATCGCGGAGTTCGAGGCCAAGCTGCTTCAGCACGTCAAGGACGAGTTCGCGGAGGTGCGCGACGAACTGATCGCCAAGGGCGACCTGACCGACGCCCTGGCCGCCCGGCTCAAGGAGATCATCGGAAACTTCAAGAAGGCGTTCCTGGCCGGTGCGGCGAAACAGCCGTGAATCGAGGTGAACCGCGGATCGGGGCGGGCGATTCGGCTGGGATCCGCGGAGCGGGACGCGCATCATGATTTCGTCCGGACCCTCGCCGTTGCCGTCGAACGTACCGCTGGGGCGGGTGCGGGCGGCGGCGATCGGGGCGGTGCTGGTGACATTGGCGGCGTGCATCGGACAGGCCATCCGGGCCCAGGCGGCCTGCGGGCGGGATTTCACCTACGCCCGCGACGAAGCCTATTCGCACTTGGCCTTGGCCCGGGCCATGGCCTCGCCGGCTCCCGCATCGGGTCAGGCTCCACCGGCCGTGGCGATGCTGGCCGATTCGGCGTCGCCGGCCTGGACGGGCCTGCTGGCCGGGCTGGTCCGGCTGATGCGGGCCTCGCCCGAGGGGCGGCTGGCCCGCCTGGCCCCGCTGGTCATCAACCTGATG
>JABRVU010000278.1:0-15081 GCA_039961895.1 Phycisphaerae bacterium
CACCAACCCCTGACGTCCTCGAGCGTCAGGGCGTCCACGTCGGCGACCTCGCCGGAGGCAGCCCGCGCATACGGATGCCGCCCGAAGACGCGCCGCCGGAACTCGCGGTCGGCGGCGTAAGCCGGCTCGTTCGTCGAGATCACCAGGCCGGCCCGCACCCGGTCGCGGAGTTTGCGGAACTCGTCCTCGGGAAACATCGGCGTCAGGACTACTTCGCCCATCAGCCGCACGGCCCGGTCCACGTGTTCGGTCAGGCAGCTCGCGTACACGTTGCTGCCGTCCATCCCCCCGTTGCCCGAAAGGGTGATGGCGTAGCGTTCCAGCTCCTCGGCCAGTTGGGCTTCGCTATGGCGCGAAGAACCCTTGGTCAGCATGCCCATCGCCAGGGCAGCGGAGCCGGGCTTGTTCTCGCACCAGGCTCCGGCCCGCAGTCCGAGCGTGACGGTGATGAACGGGCCTTTGTGGTTCTCGACCACCAGGACCTTCAGCCCGTTGGGCAGGGCGAAGGATTCATGCCTGGGCGTGGGGTCGTAGGTCAATTGCCCCACGACCGGCGCGGTGGCGGGAAAGCCCTCCGGACGCTTCAGACCGGGCCGGCCCGGCGGCGGCGGGTCGGTCTCCGGCTTGGCGGTGACGGGCGGCAATTCCTCTTTTTTCTTGAAGCCCAGCCATCCGCTCAGTGCCCCGGCCAGATTCCGCTCGACCGTGGCCTTGAAGAGGCGGTCGGAAGCCAGGTATTTCCGGGCGACGCGCTGAAGGTCATCAGGCGAGAGGCGGCGCAGCTCCTCCAGGCGGGCGTTGACCTTGGACACGTCGCCGGCCAGGACGGCCATTCGGCCAAGGGTCGAAGCCCGCCCCTCGGCGGTGAGGTTCTCGACCACGATGTTGCGAAGCATGTTGTTGCGGGCCTTGTCGAGTTCGCGCTTGTCGACCGGCTCATTGCGGGCCTGCTCGATGATGGCCTCCAGCTCGGCCAGGGCCTTTTCCGGCTTCCCGCCGACCGGGGGCAGCACGGCGACAAAGCCGATGAAGCCCTCGTGTTCGATGGATTCGGATAACCCCACGGTCATGACCGCCAGCTCCTGTCCGGCGACCAGTCGGCGATAGGCCCGGCTGCTTTCGCCGCCGCCGAGAATGGTGGTCAGCAGCCGCAGGGCCATCTCGTCCGGGTGCCCGGCCGGCACGGTCCGACCGCCGATGCCCACTACCGGCGCGGGCGCGTTGTCCTCCTTGAAGACCAACGTCCGCCCCTTCGATTCCGGCTCGCGGACGGTGATCCGCGGCGGATCGGGGTAGCGCGGAATCCAGCCGAAATACCGGCGGGCCGCGGCCTGGGCCTGCTCGTGCCTGACCGCCCCGACGATCACCAGCACGGCGTTGTTGGGCACGTAATAGCGCGTCCAGAACGCGCGCAGCTCGGGCACGCTGGCGGCGCGCAGGTGCGTGATGTTGCCCAGCGGCGTCCAGCGGTAGGGATGAACCTTGAAGATCTCCGCCAGGGCCTTCTCCGGCAACATGCCGTAGGGCTGGCTGACGCGCATGCGGCGTTCTTCCTCGACCACCTGCCGTTCGGTGTCGAAGGCGGCCTGGTCGATCTTGAGAAAGGCCATGCGCTCGGCCTCCAGCCACAAGGCCAGGTCGAGCTGGTTGGCCGGCACGGTCTCGTGATAGACGGTCTGGTCGAAGGCGGTGTAAGCGTTGGTATAGCCGCCGGTCTTGCGCAGCAGATCGAAGTGATCGGTCGGCCCCAGCCGGTCGGTGCCGCGGAACATCATGTGCTCGAACATGTGGGCGAACCCCTGGCGCTGCGGATCCTCATCCTTGGAGCCCACGTGGTACCAGAGCTGGACGTTGACCACCGGAGCGGTGAAGTCCTCGAGAGTGATGACTTGCAGGCCGTTGTCGAGCGTGACGGTCTGGTAGACCAGCCCCGTCATCGGCTCGGCCAGGGCCGGCCCCGGCACGGTCGCCAGCAGGATCGACGCATACAGAATGCCGCGCGCGGAAACCGGATAAGACCTGGTCATATGGCGTTCCTTTGAAACCGAGAGAGAAACCGGCGGATGAGTGTACCACAAGATCGCGACCGGCGCACGGGCCTTACGGCCCATAGGCCGCCAGCAGGGCCCCCGGCACGCCGGGACGGGCGAAGGCATGAAGCCGGAGCCGTTCGCTGAGCCGGGAGAAGACCGGCGAAACCCCGAAGGTGTGATGGGCCTGGCGCAGCCCGTCGAGCACGTCCTCCCGGGCCAGTCGCTCGCGGCCGGCCTTGGCTGCCGCCAGCCGGCCCAGCCACCCGCTGACCGCCGGCAGCAGCCACAGCGCGGTCAGTCCGCGGAGCGCGTCCCGGCCATAATAACCCGGCCCGCAGAAGGCGTGCGCATCGAGCTTGACGCGCATGGAGCGCAGAAGCGGCTCGAGGAGGGCGTCGTCGGCCGGCTCGATGCGGCTCAGGGCCTCGAAGGTGACCGCCGGCCAGTGCGGGCGGACCGCCGGCACCGGCCCGACGCCGGCCGCGAACGCACGGGACTGCCGATAGCGGGCCCACGACCGCCGGTACCTCTGAAAGCCTCTCAAGGCCAGGTCCGCCGGATCGTCGGCGATGGCGTGCAGAAACAGCCATTGCCGGAACAACTTCCCGGCCCGTGCCGGAACCGCCGGCGGGCTCGGTGCCTCGAAGGTTTCGGCGACTACCGCTTGAGTCAGCATGTGCAGCAGCTCGACGAAGCGCTCCCCGCGTACCTTGTGGAGCCGGGCGACGTAGAGCAGGTCGAGCAGCCTGGCGCCGGCCCGCAGCCGATCGCGCAGTCCCAGCCGCTGGTGAGCGAGCAGGCCGGTGAAGGCCGCCGCCAGGGCCTTGAACTCGTCGTCGGTCAGCCCGCGGCCGCCGGCCCATTCCGGGGGCGAACGCATCGGGCGGGTCCGGGTCTCGCGGACCAGGGCGGCGATCTCGGCGCGATGCAGGCTCATCGACCGGCCCCGGTTGCCCGCCACTGAGGGACAGTCGGCCCGCAGGTCCAGGCCCACGATTCCCGCTCCGGGGCCGAGCACGAACGGATACAACCGGCAGGTCAGCGGCTTGACGTGAAGACCGGTTTCGGCGTGCAGCCGGCATCGGCCATCCTCGCCGAGGAACACGCAGGCTCCGTCGGGCTGGTGAGTGAGCCGGCACAGTTGACGGCCGCGGAAACGATAGGCTACGAACAGCTCCCGGCCGCCGAGACGCTCCGCCCAGCCGGCGTCGAGGATTCTGCGTCGCTCTTCGTCGGTCACGTTGACGACCATGTTCCGGCAGCAGTTCCCGCAGCCGTGGCAGTCGAAGTTCTGATAGACCGGAAGATGGACGTCGATTGCCGTCATGATCGCCTACGGCCTCCCGCGAGTCAGGAGTATTGTAGCCGGGGTCCGTGACACATTCGGCCGGGGGTCAGACACGTAGCGGCCCGCCCCCGCGCGGGCCGTATAGGACCAAAAACCGTTCTGCGACCGGCACAGGGGCCGGTCGCTACGGAATCCGCGTCCCGCGGAACCTGTCACGCACCCTTGTAGCCGGTACACGCGCGGACTCGCTTGCAACCCCCGGAATCGCTCGTCTATAGTGATTTCGATGTCCACCCTCAGCCCGAACCCGCAACAAGCTCCCTGGACGATCGGCCGATTGCTCGCGTGGACCACGCAGTGGTTCTCCGACCGGCAGGTCGAGGGCGGCCGGCTGGCCGCGGAGCTGCTCCTGGCCAGGGTCTTAGGCTGCAAGAAAATCGAACTCTACACCCGCTATGAACAGGAGCCCACCGAACAGCAGCGCGGCGCCTTCCGCGAGCTGGTCCGCCGGGCCGGGGAGCATACGCCGATCGCCTACCTGCTGGGCACGCGCGAGTTTTTTTCGCTCGAATTCAAGGTCACGCCTGCCGTGCTGATCCCCCGGCCGGAGACCGAGGCCCTGGTCGAGCGGGTCATCGGGCTGTGCCGGCGTGAGCCGAAACGGGAGTGGCGCATCCTCGACGTGGGCACGGGCAGCGGTTGCATCGCCGTCGCGGTCGCCCGGTTCGCTCCGAACGCACAGGTGGTGGCCACCGATGTCTCGCCCGAGGCCCTGGAGGTCGCCGCCGAGAACGCGGCCGCTCACGGCGTCGCTCCGCGCGTCCGGCTGGTGCACGCCGACCTGGTGGCTCTGCCCGAATCGTCCCGGCCCGCGAACGGCTTCGATTGCGTCGTCTCGAATCCGCCGTACATCAGCGAGCAGGTATTTGCGACGCTGCCGCCGAACGTGCGCGATCACGAGCCGCGACAGGCGCTGGTCCCGCCCGGTGGCGACGGGCTGGCCCTGTTCCGCCGGCTGGCCGTCGAGGCGCCTGGGGTCATCGCCCAGACCGGCCGGCTGCTGGTAGAGGTCGCCCACGACCAGCCGTCCGCGGTCAAGGACGTCTTCCGGGCCGCGGGGGGCTGGAGTTTCTCGGCCGCTCACCGCAACCGCGACGACCCCTTCGACCGCGTGCTCGAATTCGCCAGGCTTGGCCCCGCCGAGGGATCAGCGCCAGGATGAAACCGCGTCCGCTTCAGGAATGGCAAAGCCCCGACCCCGCCATGTGCCTCAAATAAGACGAGGGATCGGGGCCGTCTTGGCGTCCTGGGGCCCCGGCGGTTTAATGAACGCCCCATGTCCATCCGGGTTCACTTACTCATCGGTTGTACGGCGGCGGGCAAGGGGCAGGTGGCCCTGGAGCTGGCCCGGCGGATGAACGCCGAGATCGTCTCGGTGGACTCGATGAAGATCTACCGCCGGATGGACATCGGCACCAACAAGCCCAGCCTCGAGGTTCGCCGGGAAGTCCCCCACCATCTGATCGACGTCGTCGAGCCCAGCGAATCCTACAGCCTTGGCCGGTTCGTCGCGGATGCGGACCGTGCCATCCGGGAGATCGCGGCCCGTGGCCGGCCGATCCTGGCGGTGGGCGGGACCATGATGTACGTCCGCGGACTGGCCTGGGGGGTCTTCGAGGGGCCCGGCCACGACGCCACGTTCCGCGCCGAACTCCGCCGCCGGGCCGCCGCCGAGGGCGTGCCGGCGTTGCACGCCGAACTGGCCGGAGTCGATCCGGTGTCAGCCGGGCGCATCCATCCCAACGACTTCAAGCGCATCGAGAGGGCACTGGAGGTCTACCACCTGACCGGCCGGCCCATCAGCGCCATGCAGACCCAGTGGGAGTCGCCGCCCGCCCGTTATGACTGCCGAATCGCCGCCCTGGTCCGCCCGCGCGAGGCCGCCAACCGGGCCATCAACGCCCGCGTCAGACGCATGATCGACGCCGGGCTGGTGGACGAAGTGAAGCGGCTGCTGGCCGAACCGAAGGGCCTGAGCCCGCAGGCCGCCCAGGCCGTCGGTTACGCCGAGATCATCGCCCACCTGAAGGGGCGATACACGCTGGCAGAGGCCGTCGAGCGGATCAAGATCAACACCCGCCGGCTGGGCAAGCATCAGCGCACGTGGATGCGGCGGATGACCGGCATCGCCCGCGTGGAAGTCGCCGACGACGACGCGCCGGCCGCCGTCGCCGACCGCGTCGAGCGGGCCTGGGCGACCATGCAATCCGTGTGAACGGCACCGCGGCACGGCCGCCCGCACCGGCCGAGCTGGCCGAGCCGGGAAGGCCGTCTCGCGTTACTCTTCAAGATGACGGTCAGGCGAAGGCGCTCAGCCCCGCCGCGATAACGCTCAGGATCCCCGCGGCCAGGTCGCATCCGTTGGTGGTCAACAGAGTGGTCCCGCGAGCCCACTCCCGCAGGCTCCGATTTCGCAACACGTACTTCCGCAGCATGATTGGCCTCCCTGTGGTTGCTATTCAAGACGCATGGCCCGACGTGGACCTACACCGGCAACTATCGGGGCCGGTCCGCGCCGCGTCAAGTCCGGGTCGGCGACTGGGCCGCGGGCGCGGGAGCCTCCGCGACGGGGAACGGCCTGGTCACGCCTCCCTCCCGCCACAGCCGCTCGATCAGGAAAGGGATCATCAACACGTGGATCACGGCGAACAACGTCCAGGCCGGGTGCATCTCGCCCACGATGAAGTAATTGACGGCGTCGCGCATCCACCTGTACGGCACGAAGAGATAGCAGACCTCGGCGATGTTGAGCGCCGCTGTACACGAGACCAGCAGCGTGATCCAGAACCACCGCCGTTCCCAGAAGATCAGCAGGGTCATCAGCCCCACGGCCGGCACGGAATAGCGCTCATGCATCTGGGTGGGCAGGTTGAAAAAGGCCCAGCCCGCGGCCGCCAAAGCCAACGCCAACGCCCGCGGCGAATACCGGGCCCGATGCAGCCGCCAGAGGATCAGCCCCAGCACGCTGAAGAACAGGATGATCCCGATCCACCTCAGACTCACCAGCCCCAGCAGCTTTACGTCGTCGCGCGGGAAGTCGAACATCCGCGGGACCTTGTCCCAGGGCCGCAGCAGCAGCCACCAGAAGTTGAAGGCCCGCACCGTGACCAGCGGATAAAACAGGCTCAACCGGAAGTAGCCGTGGTAGAACTGTCCCAGCATCCCGGTCCACCAGGAGAGAGCGACGACGGCCGCCAGCATCCCCGCTGCCCCGGCCGCCACCCGGGCGAACATCGGCCGCCAGATGCCCCACCGGCCCAGGACGGCCAGGCCCAGCACCGGCAGCGCGAAGAGGGCCTGCACCTTCATCAGCGGCGCGCCCATCATCATCGCCCCCCACCACACCGGCTTCCGGCCCAGCCACGCCCACGCCGCCCCGACCAGGAACATCACCAGGATGGTGTCGGTCTGGCCGTAATAGGCCCCGTCGTAGAGAATGGCCGGGCTGAACAGGTAGAACGCCGCCGCCGCGACTCCCCTCCAGGCTTGCCCCAATTGCCGGCCGATCCCCAGCAGGAACCAGGCCGTGGCCACGTCGGCGATCATGCAGGGCAGTTTCAGGTAGAGGATCAGCGGCCGCCACGCGCCCGGGTTATCATGGAAGCGCAGCTCCAGCGGCCGGGTGTAGTCGCCCGGCAGACCCAGCCCGCGATGCACCCAGCGCTGAATGCGCACCACGCACATGTACATCGGGGGGTAGTTCTTGGGCAGGGGCAGGTACGATGGATCGTCGGAGCCGGGTACGTACTCGCCGGGGTCCAGCCCCCAGAGCTGCCAGCATTGAATATCACCCAGGTATCCCAGCCACCAGCCCAGCCAGAGACGCAGCCCCAGCCCCGCCGTGCAGACCAACAGCATGACCCCGACGATGGCCGCCTGTTGCGGCGGACGTCCGGCTCGAACGGGTGGGAGGGAAGTCGGCGTCGGTTCTTCCGGCATCAACGTGAATCCTGTACGCGATTCTGAGCAGACCGACCCGCCATGGACCAGCCGATATCGCCCGTCGTCAGCGCCGCGACCGCGAGGGGACGGTTTGAGGGCGCCGTCCGCTTCCTGACGGGTGGCGTGAATTCCAGGCAAACGGCTGGCCCGCGCCGTCCAAGCCACGATCCAGGCCGAAAACGAGGGCGATCAGTGTTCGAGACCGCTGTAGCCCGACTGATTAGCCGCACCCCATGTGCCCCCACCGTTCGGACACGTTGGATCAGACCGCCGCCTGCACACTATAATCATGGTTTTCATCCCAATCGAGGAAACCACTTGAACAGTTCCCCGCCTCCGCGACCGGTGATGCAGGCTCCGCCGGGGCCGGAAACGGTCATCGATGGTCGAACGTACCTGTACTTCGGGGGCACGAGCTACCTGGGGCTTCACGGCGAGCCGAGCATCATCGAAGCGGCCTGCGCGGCCATGCGGCGATATGGCATCCATACCGCGACCTCGCGGCGGGGCTTCGGCAACAACCCACCCACGCTGGAGGTCGAGCGGCTGGCGGCGGCGTTCTTCGGAACGGCGGATGCCTTTTACTTTGTTTCGGGATATCTGGGCACGGCCGTCCTGATCCACGCACTGGAAGGCGATTTCGACGTCATCCTGGCCGACGAGCATTGCCACTTCAGCATGATGGAGGCGGCCCGGCTGCCCGGCCGGCCGATCCACTCTTTTCGCCACCGCGATCCGGCCGGTCTGGCCGATTCGCTTCGCGTCCATGCACCGCCGCCTGCCCGGCCGCTGGTGCTGACCGACGGCGTGTTCCCATCATCCGGCGGCATCGCGCCGCTCGGCGCGTACATGGGTGTCCTGGCCGACCGGGCGGGCGCGATCCTGCTGGTGGATGACGCCCACGGCGTGGGCACGATCGGCCACCAGGGCCGCGGAACGCTCGAACATCTCGGACTCTGGTCCGCTTCGATCAACGCCGAGGCGGATGAATGTTCGCCGGGGGCGACTCGACTGTGCCTGTGCGCGACGCTGAGCAAGGCCCTGGGCGGATTCGGCGGGATCGTGACGGGAAGCGGGCGATTCATGGCTCGCGCGCGGTCGGCGTCGCATTATTTCGACGCGGCCAGCGCGCCGCCGACGGCCGCCGCCGCCGCCAGCGCCCGGGCCCTCGAGCTGGTCAGGGCCCGGCCCGATCTGCGCGACCGGCTGGCGCACAACGTCCGCCGCGTGCGCCAGGGCCTGCGCGACCTGGGCCTCTCGATCGAGGACGGCCCGGCCCCCATCGTCGCGGCAAGCTGCGGACCGGCCGAATACATGGAGCGACTGCACGAGGAGCTCAAAGCGCGCGGCATTCTCGTGCCCTACGTGCGCAGCTACTGCGGCGTGGGCCCCGAGGGCGTGCTGCGCATCGCGGTCTGCGCCGGACACAGCGATACCATGATCGACGCCCTGCTGGCCGAGCTGCGGCGGCTGCTGTAAGCCCCCCCTCCCGCCGTCCCGGATCTATCCCGGCGACGCGGCAGGTGACGCCCGCAGAAAGAGGGGCATGGCCTCGGGCGGAGGCGGGGGGCGTCGCTTTCTTTCCTTGGGACGCCTGCTTGTGCGCGCCCCCCGCACGCGGGCAAGCTCGGGGGTTGGCGGCGCACTGACAATCGGGTCCTGGGCGCCGTCGAGCGGGTCGCCGGGCCGGGCGCCGGCCAGCCGGGCCTCGATCTTGGCCGTGTAGTCGGCGGACAGCTCGAAGCCCACGAACCGCCGCGCCAGCTTCTTGGCGACGGCCAGCGTGGTCCCCGTCCCACCGAAGGGATCCAACACCAGATCGCCCTCGTTCGAGCAGGCCCGGATGATCCGCCCGAGAAGCTGCTCGGGCATCTGGCAGCCGTGCCCGCCCAAACGCTCCCGGAACGTGCCACAGACGCGCGGGAAATACCAGGTGTCCTGGTCGGGCTGGAAGCCCTCGGGCAGGTCCTGGGGCCGCAGAATCCAGGTGTCGTCGGGCAGGCGGCCCTTCGGGTCGGCGCGCGTGTCGGCGTAGACCAACTGCCGCGCCGACGGAACGCGCACCGCCGAATCGTTGAACGTGAAGTGCCTGGCGTCCTTGACGAAGTAGAACAGGTGGGCGTGGCTGCGGGCGAACTTGTTCTTGCAGTGCACGCCGAAGGTGTAGTACCACACCACCCAGTTCCGGCAGGTCAGGCCCAGCTCTCGCGTGGCAATCAGCTTCAGCTCGGCGGCGTACTCGTCGCCGATGGCCAGCCAGAACGTGCCCGCGGGTTTGAGCGTCTTCATCACGCCGGACATCCACTTGCGGCACCAGTCGAGGTACTTCTCATCGTCCTTGCGGTCGTCATAGACGTCGTAGGTATAGCCGATGTTGAAGGGCGGATCGGCGAAGGCCAGGTCCACGCTGCCCGGCGCGAGCCGGGACAGCCCCTCCAGGCAATCCAGGTGATGAATGCCGTCGCCGACCAGCGGCGACACGGGACCGGGCGGTTCGGGTGTCCTGCGTCGTTTCTTCATTCCGATGCTCCTGGGAAAGGCCAATGGTAAGTAGCTCTCATTGTCCCGTGGGATACCGTCCAAACGTTTCGCCGGTTTCCTTCTTTCATCCCGGTTATGTCGGCATTACCGCGGCACGCGCGGGATGCGCCGCCCGAGGCCGCAGGTGATCTCGTAGGGGATCGTCCCCAGCGTCCGGGCCAGCGATTCGACGCTGTTGGGCGCGGCCGGATCGTCGTCGATGACGATGACGCGATCGCCGACCCGCGCGTCGCCGGCGTCGGTCAGGTCCACGGTGGTCTGGTCCATGCTGACCCGGCCGACGACCGGCACGGGGGTTCTCGGCCGGCCGCGGGCGGGTTCGAGCACCATGACCGCGTGATTGCCCAGCCCCCGGCGGTAGCCGTCGGCATATCCGACGGGCACCACGCCGAGGGTGGAGGACCGGACGGTCCGAAACGCCCGGCCATAACCGACCGAATGGCCCGCGGGCAGTCTCCGCACCGCCTGGAGCTCAGCCAGCACGCGCATCGCCGGCATCAGGTCGGCGGGCCGCTCATCTTCCGGCCCGGCCCAGTAGCCGTACAGCGCCAGACCCGGCCGGACCAGGTCCAGGTGCGACGCCGGCAGGCGGAAGATCGCGGCGGAGTTGGCCGCGTGATAGCGGCCGACGCGCACGCCGGCGGCGCGCAGAGCATCGCGCAGACCGATGAAACGGCCGAGTTGCTCGTGGGCGAAAGACGGATCGGCCTCATCGGCGGTGGCGAAGTGCGTGTAGACGCCTTCCATCACCACACCGGGCAGACCGGCCGCCTGGGCGATCCATTCGACGGCGCCGTCCAGCACCGCGCCGGCCCGGCCCATTCCCGTATCGACCTTCGCCTCGATGCGCGCCCGACGGGAGAGCCGCTGGGCCTGTTGCGACAAGAGCCGGGCTTCATCCAGAGTGGTAACCGTACAATGCAGGTCGGCTTCGAGGATCGCCCGGGCGCGATCGACACGCCGGGCTTCTGACGCCGCGGACAAGGGCGAACCCAGCACCAGCACCGGCCGGGGCCAGCCGTGCCGGCGGACCTCCAGGGCCTCGATCAGGTTGGCCACCGCCACGCGCTCGACGTGCTCCTGGCCGAAGACCTCGAGTACCGGTCCGAGCCCGTGACCGTAGGCGTCGGCCTTCACCGCCGCGCACAGGGGCGTCCCCGCGGGCAACCGCCGGCGAATGGCCCGAAGGTTGCCGCGCAACGCGGCGGCGCTGATTTCGGCAATGGCGGATGAAGCGACCACGCGCTGATGAGTAAGCCACGGGCGGGCGACGGTCAAATCGCGGACTTTCCGCCGGATCAGCCGGGTTGTGAGATCCTCAGGTCGCCGGGGATGGACCGACCTCTCAATGGCGGCACGACCACGAACCGAATAAAGTAAAAGGAAAGACGCGAAACGTCCGCCGTCCACCGGCCGGCACGGGATTGCCCGGGACGGGGGCCGAACCTGCACACTCTTTCAAGTACATACCCTTCAAGCATGCGGGCTGATGACGTAACGGCCTGTCAATCCTCATCTGGCGAGCATCCGGAAAGGGGTGGATGTACCCGAATTCCGGAGAACATGGGGGACGGAGAGAGATAGTGTCAACTTCTGTGTAATTGGCTCCGATCTTGGTTTTCTTGAACCGCTTGGCCGCGTTGGTCCGCAGCCGCACGGTGGCGAACACCGAGTCGATAGGATGGGTGGTCCGCAGGTGCGACCAGTGGGCCTCCGGAAACCGATGAAACGTCACAGCGCGATCCAGATCATCCCCCCAGACAGTCGGCCGCCCGGTCATACCCCGCCTCCCGCAGATCGTGGATCACGGCCGCCGCCAGCTTCCGAGCCTCCTTCTCGCTGTCCGTCTGTCAGATCGCCCACACCCGAATCCCATGACTGATCGGAAAACGAAGCGTCTACACGCCCTCCGAGCTGAGGGCTTGTCAGACAACCCCGACTCGGATGAAACGACTGAAAATGGGTAAAACCAGGGCCGTTTCACGATCGAGAGGAGCGGGCCGGCTGATAGGTGCAGTCGGGCTCGGGGGCCAGGGGGTCGCCGGTCAGGGCCCAGCTCCGGGCCCGTGAGCCGCCGCAGGCGTTGCGGAACTCGCACTGCCCGCACTTGCCTCCCAGCAGGTCGCTGTTGCGCAGGTCGCGCATCAGCGGCGCGTTGCGGTACAGATCGGCCAGGCCCTCCCGGCGGACGTTGCCCACCGACAGGGCCAGAAACCCGCTGGGATACACCTCTCCGGTGTGGGAGATGAACACGAATCCGCGCCCGTCGTTGACGTTCATGGAGGAATAGCCCGGCGAGCGGGCGGCCTCAATCGCGTCGGCCGGGCGGCCTTCGCCGCGGCGGGCGCCGGCCTCTTTGAGCTTACGTAACACGAAACGCCGGTAATGCGGGGCCTCGGTGCTCTTGACGTGGAATGGCACGCGCTGCCTCAGGGACCAGAGCAACTCGAAGACCTGCTCATACTCCTCGGGGCGGATGCGCTGATCGGCCTGCCCGCGCCCCACGGGCACCAGGAAGAACACGCTCCACAAGACGATGTCCAGCCCGGCGAGCAGCTCAGCCATGGCCGGCAGATCGGCGAAGTTGTGGCGCGAGACGGTGGTGTTGATCTGGATGGGCAGACCGGCGGCCCGGGCCACGCGGATCACCTCGAGCGTCCGGTCGAAGGCCCCGGCCACGCCGCGGAAGTCATCGTGTATGGCCGGGCAGGAGCCGTCCAGGCTGACCGCGAACTGGCTGAGCCCCCCGGCGGCGAGTCGGCGGATCGCGTCGTCGGTCAGCAGCGGGGTCACCGAGGGAGTCATGGCCATGCGCACGCCCCGATCGCTGCCGTAACGCACCAGGTCGAAGACGTCCGGCCGCTTCATGGGGTCGCCGCCTGAAAGGACCAGCACCCCCGCCCCCATCTGCGCCACCTGGTCGATGAGGGCGCGGCCCTCGGCGGTGGACAACTCATCGGGATGCGGCAGAGGCTGGGCGCTGGCCCGGCAATGCTTGCAGACCAGGTCGCAGGCCTGGGTCATCTCCCAGACGACCACCAGGGGCCGCTGGCTGAAATCAAAGGCCTGAACGGGTTCGGACAAAACAGGTTTCAAGGCGACCATCCTGACGTTCCGTAGATCAGCCCGAGGCGATGTATCCCCCAATAGACAAAGCAAGTCGCGTACCGGGGAGCTCGACCCGTAGTAACCCGCCAACCGGGTCCCAAGCGTCGGCGGACGGCCGTCCGCTGTGGGAAATCACACAGGGGTGGGCGGTTTACCCCTGTCGGGCGGAGCGGGAGATCGGCGAAGGACCGGGCTTATTGCCGACAAGATGCTATTCATGCATTCATTCGGCAACAAATGCCCGCCAGGCCCCCCGCTTCAGCCGCCTCATCGGTCATGGTATGGGACTTGCATGGATCGTTATCCCGGTGGAATCTGACCGCGCGCCGCCCCGGCACAAGCGGGATGACCACGGGCGGTGATTACCTGATTCCTTCGCGCTGACGGCTCTATGGACACATTATGCGGAAAAAGTCGGGTTTACCAATTGGCGCCGTGAGTGGCCGTGGTATGATGCCGCTGTTGCACGCGTCGAACGCGGTCTCGCATTCGTGCTTCTGAACGGGAGCGTGTCACGTCGGTTGGTTCAGTCGTCGTGCTTCTTCAAGCGGTCGGCTTCGTCCGCGTGGCTGAGATCGAGCTTCATGAGAACTTCCTGGGCTCGTCGCCACGGCGTCGGGCGGGTCCGGCACCGGTCGGTTCGATGAATGGAGAAACCTCAATGAGCAAGCAGTGGGAATCAGGATTCGTGAACCGAAGGACGAAGGCCGTCGCGCTGATGGGGCTGGTGGCGGTCTGTGCGGCGATCATCGGCCAGGGCTGCCCTTCGCTGAGCCCGGCGCCCAACCCCAATTCGGGGCTGACCGGCGACTACGTGGGGGCGGAACGCTGCTTCACCTGCCACAGCCGCACGCATGACGAGTGGATGCTGACCCGGCATAACCAGGCCTACAACGACCTGGTTCAGCTCGGGCAGGAGACCAACGGCGTCTGTCTGACCTGCCACAGCACGGGCTACGGCAAGCCCGGCGGTTTCCAGAGCACCGCGACCACGCTGGACCTGGCCAACGTGGGGTGCGAGGCCTGCCACGGCGCCGCCGGCCCGCACGTCCGCGACGTGACCAACCGCGCCCTGCGCCCGCCGGTCAGCATATCGGCCGACTGGTGCTCGGCCTGTCACAACGGCTTCCACCACGACACCTATTCCCAGTGGAAGTCCTCGCGCCACGCGACGGTCACCGAAACCGTGGCCGAGGAACTGGCCGAGGGGACGGTGGCGACCAGTTGCGGCATCTGCCACTCGGGCGACGTGCGCCAGGCCCGCTTCGTCGAGAACCTCACCATCACCGACGCTTTCCTCTCCGGCGTGGAGCCCGATCATCAGAACGCCGTCACCTGCGCGGTCTGCCACGACCCGCACGCGACCACCGGTAACGCCCTGAACCCGCCGGCCGCTCATGACCGGCAGTTGCGATACCCGCAGGTGACGTACCCCGAGCCGGCCAACCTCGCCGCCCAGACCACCGACCCGAACCGGTTCAACCTCTGCGGACAGTGCCATCACGACCGCGGGCGCGACTGGACCACCAACAGCCGCGGTCCGCACCACAGCGTGCAGGCCAACATGTTCGTGGGCGAGATGGTCACGCCCGCGGGGCAGTCCCCGCTGGTCGCCAACCAGAACACCACGCACCGGTTCGTCCAGAAGCAGTGCGTGACCTGTCACATGCAGCGCCAGGAGCCGATCAACGACGTGCCCGCCGAGGCCGGCAACCTGCAACTGACCCACACCTTCTCGGTGGACAGCTTCGCGGGCTGCGTCGCCAGCGGATGCCACCCGACCGAACAGGCGGCGGAGGCCGACCTGATCGCGCTCAAAGCCGAGGTGCAGGGCCGGCTGGACGCGATCGCCGCCCGCATGGGCCCGCCCAGCACCTGGCAGTTCAGTGCGGAAGGCGGCCCGGCCGCCTCCGCCCAGTCGGCCATCCCCGTCCAGATCCGCAAGGCCCGCTGGCTGTGGGCCTACGTCGTCGCAGACGGCAGTCTGGGCACGCATAACCCGCCCTATACGCGGTCGATCCTCAGAGAGGCCGAGACGCTCCTGACCGCCGCCGGCAAATAGAGCAGGTCCAAGGGTGTTCGATGGCGACGGGCCGGGAACACGGTTAG
>JABRVU010000279.1:0-6935 GCA_039961895.1 Phycisphaerae bacterium
GGCAACGACCTCAAGACCATCTCCATCGTCCATCGGCTCGCGACGCGCGAACCGCGCGGGAATGCAGGCTAATACCTCGGGAGGAGCAGGTCAACCGCCGCAGTCCGGTTTCGCCAGCGGAATCCAGACGCGGTATTGGGAATTGTCGGCGCCCGCCACCGCCAGGGGCACGAGTCGAACTTTGCTCGTGCGGGTCTTCGCGTCGGGCTGGCTCGGCCCCCCCGGCCAGCAGGCGAAGACCTCGTAGATAGACGACCATTCCCGAACGAACGGCCGCGTATCCAGCGTGGCCCCCTCGCCGGCGTTGAGGGCCGCGGGGTCGATCGAAACCGAGCTGATCGGGCGCGTCTCCGCCGGCAGCGACCCGTTCAGCGTGAGCACCGCCGGGGCGTCGTCGAGGGCCAGCACCAGCGGACCTTTCATCAGCGCCGCCTTGCCCGGGTTGGCGGGCTCGCCCTTGACCAGGCGAATCCGGGTGTCCAGATGAAGGGCGATCCAGTCGCCCTCCTTCCATTCGCGGCGCAGCAGGAGATACGCGCCGGCGTCGGGTTGCTCCGGAATCGCCTCGCCGTTGATCTGGACCTCGGTGCGCCGCGACCAGGGCGGGACGCGCAGCTTCAGCGCGAACGACCGCGGCCGGTCGGGGTGGACGATGAGCCTGACGGCGGCCTCGACGGGATAGCGGGTCTGGACCTCGAGGCGGAGGTGTCCGCCGCCGGCGAGGTCCAGCCGGGCTTCGCCGGGCTCGTAGGAGTTGACCACCGCCCCGTCGGGGTCGGTGCCGTAGAGGAACGTCGGAGCCAGAGCCAGCCCGCGCGGGCCGCTGGAGCGGCAGCAGTGAATCTCGCGCTGGCCGAACGGCTTCCAGGCCCGCCGGCCCTCCAGCGGGTTGAAATAGGCGAAGTCGCCGCCGTCGGGCCGCTGGGCGAAAAGCTGCTGGTTGTACATCGTCCGCTCCAACTCGTCGGCGAAGCGGGGCTCGCCGGTCAGCCGTAAAAGCTGGGCGCAAAGCTGGATCCACGTGGTCGTGACGCAGGTCTCCATGATGTGCGGCTTGTCGTCGTTGGGCAGGAAGTGGTCTTCCTTGAAGTGCTCGCCCTGACTGGCCGACCCGCTGATGTAGAGGCGCTTGGCGACCACGTCCTCCCAGGCGTGAATCACCGGCGGCAGCAGATCGCGGTCGCCGGTGGTGCGATAGAGTTCGCAGACCCCGACCAGATTGGAGAGCATCTCGTAGGCCTTGCCGTTGGCCACCTGGTGGACGCCCTTGCCCTCGCGCAGCGTCGAGAGAATCTTCGGGCCGTGCGGCTGGTCCCACGACCAGAGGATGTAGCCGCAGAAATCGAGGTACTTCTTGTCGCCGGTGGCGCGATAGAGCAGGACCATCGGCTCGAGCACGCTGGTGGCGGCCATGCCCACGTGGGTGCCGGCCTTGACGAGGTCGCGTTTCTCCCGCCCGAAGGTCGCGCAGAGCAGATCGCCGATCTTCCGGCAGGCCGCCAGCGACGGCTCGTGGCCGGTGTAACGGTGGTAGGTGAGCAGGCCGATCAGGTCGTACTTGTGCGACCAGACGTCCCAGCTCGTCCAGCGGTCCTTGTCCAGGTAGGTGCCCAGGTATCCGTCGGGCGACTGGGCGGCGATGAGTCCGCCGGCCACGCGATCCAGCTTCTCGCGGAGCGTGGCGTTACCGGTGGCGGCCCAGGTCAGCGTGGCCGCGTGCAGCCACTTGCCCGCGTGCTCGCCGATCCAGGGATGCTCGCCCGGGCGCTTGCGGAAGCCGTCCAGCAGCAGGTCTTCGTCGATGGTCAGCAGTCGGTTCCGCTCGCCCAGGGCGGTGCGCTCGCCCAGCAGCCCGGCCATCCTGACCTGGTAGGGTTCAAGCGGGCGCTGGCGGTCCTCGACCGCGGGTTTGACCACGTCGGGGACCGCGCGGACCTGGCCGGCGACCGGAGGCACGATGAACCCGCCCAGCAAGGCAAGGACCGAGGCATGGATCAACCGGCAAGCCATGGGAAGCCCTCCGGGGAAACGCGGCGGCGCACTCCTGGCCGCTTCGGGAGCGCGCGGAACCTGCCCATCGCAAGCGGCGCCTGACGACGCGCTCAGAGCCGTACCCGTGGGGAAGCCTCGAGCCGCTCGCCGCTGCCGGACGGGCACGGCGCTGAAGGTGGCCGCGGCTCGCATCACGGGCGCGAATGAACGGAGCCTCTTCGGAGCCCCTGCGCCTGTGCAACGCGTCGAAGCCGGCCGCAGGGAAGCCGGACCGGTTCTGGACCGGAAGATACGCGCCCAAGAATCCCTGAGCCGGGCGATCAGCCCTTCCGGGCGAATCGCCGGGCCACTTCGGCCCAGTTGACGACGTTCCACCAGGCCGCCAGGTAGTCGGCCCGCTTGTTCTGGTACTTGAGGTAGTAGGCGTGCTCCCACACGTCCACGCCCATGACCGGGTAATAGCCCTTGCAGAAGGGGCTGTCCTGGTTGGCGAAGGACTCGACGAGGAGCTTGCCGCTCCTGTCCAGGCACAGCCACGACCATCCGGAGCCGAAGCGCTTCATGCCCGCGTCGTTGATCGCGGCCTTGAACTTCTCGAAGTCGCCGAAAGCGGCGTTGATCGCGGCGGCCAGCTCGCCGCTGGGGGCTCCGCCGCCGCCCTTGCCGGGGGCGGCCATGATGCTCCAGAAAATCGAGTGGTTGGAGTGCCCTCCGCCGTTGTTGTTCACCGCCGTGCGCACGTCCTCGGGCACCTGGGCGATGTTCTTGAGGATGTCCTCGATGCTCCGGCCGGCCCAGTCGGGGTATTTCTCCAGGGCCTTGTTGAGGTTGTCCACGTAGGCCTGGTGATGCTTGCCGTGGTGGATCCGCATGGTCATCTCGTCGATGTGCGGCTCCAGGGCGTTGAAGTCGTAAGGCAAGGGGGGAAGCGTAAAGGGCATTTTTCGATCTCCTTCTTGATTCGTAGTTTTGAGATTATCCGCTCCGCGCGCGGCGGACCCGGCGAGGGCGGTGCCGGCCGCCGCCGACCCGACCCGCTTGAGGAATTCCCGCCGCGGCAGGTTTCTGGCCTCATCCATGTCCGTGCCTCGTCATCGGTTGACCGCCCGCGGAGCGGGGGCCGCCCCCGTCCGCGGACCGGAAGACCCGTTCGTTCGCGCCGACACCCCCGCCCGAGCACCTCGACCGCCGGGTCATTCTAGGAACGGCCGCCACGCAATGCAACTTCGCCTGGGCGTGCGATCCAACCCCGGCTGCTTGCAGGACGCGCGGGTTAAGGGTAGCTTTGCACTCCTGCGCCGCCCCGACGCGGCGGAGAGATCTGCTCAGAAGAAGGACTCACGGCACTCATGTCCCAGTACAAGCTTCCGAAGGCCCTGACACCCCCGAAGGCGAAAGACAAAGAGGTTCTGATGGTGGCCAGCGGGGACCTGCGGCCGTCGGCCAACCAGGTGTGCTGGCCGGCCCAGCAGGCCATGGAAAAGGCCCTGGCCAGGGCGGTCCAGGCCGAGGGCTACACGCTCAAGCGCGCCCATCCCTACAAGGCCCGGGACAAACACGGCTTTCTGGCCTCGCAGCGCGAAGGCCTCGAGGTGTTCAAGACCATCGACCCGGACGCGCCGCTGATCGTGGCCGAGGCCGTCTGGCAGTATTCGCATCACGTGCTGGCCGGGCTGATCTCCCACCGCGGGCCGATCCTGACCGTGGCCAACTGGTCGGGCCAGTGGCCGGGGCTGGTCGGCATGTTGAACCTCAACGGGTCGCTTACCAAGGCGGGGGTGAAATACTCCACGCTCTGGAGCGAGGATTTCACCGACGCGTTTTTCCGGTCCGGGCTTCGCCGCTGGCTTCAGACCGGTGAAGTGGCCCACCCCACGCCCCAGGTCCGGCCGATCCGCGAGGTGGCCTTGGGCCAAGAAGAACGCGAGCTGGGCGCGCGCCTGGCCGAGCAGCTCACCCGCGAGAAGGCCATCATGGGGGTCTTCGACGAGGGCTGCATGGGCATGTACAACGCCATCGTCCCCGACGACCTGCTGCACGCCTGCGGGGTCTTCAAGGAGCGGCTCAGCCAGTCGGCCCTCTACGCCGAGACGCTGCGGGTCCCGGACAAAGAAGCCAAAGCGATCTTGAAGTGGATGACGGACAAGGGGCTCAGGCTCCGCACCGGCAGGGACGAGAAGACCCAGCTCACCCGCCGCCAGCTTCTGACCCAGTGCAAGATGTACGCGGCCGCCGCCCGCATCGCCGACGACTTCGGCTGCGACTGCATCGGCATCCAGTATCAGCAGGGGCTCAAGGACGTGCTGCCGGCCTCGGACCTGGTCGAGGGCATGTTGAACAACGCCGACCGCCCGCCGGTACGCAGCCGCGACGGCAAGCGCGTGCTCTATCGGGGCGAGCCGCTGCCGCACTTCAACGAGGTGGACGAGTGCGCCGGGCTGGACGCGCTGATGACCTATCGCATCCACCGGGCCATGGGCCTGCCGCCGGAGACGACTTTGCACGACGTGCGCTGGGGCGACGTGGACCGCAGCGGCACGACGAACGAATACGTGTGGGTGTTCCTGATCAGCGGCTCGGCTCCGCCGGCCCATTTCGGGGGCTGGAAGTACGCCTCCAGCGAGCGGCAGCCGGCCATGTACTTTCCGCTGGGCGGCGGGACGCTCAAGGGCGTGTCCAAGCCCGGGGAGATCGTCTGGTCGCGGATTTTTGTGGCCGACGGGCGGCTCAACATGGACGTTGGCCGGGCCGGCGTGGTCAAGCTGCCCGAGGAAGAGACCCAGCGCCGCTGGCAGGCCACCACCCCCGCCTGGCCGATCATGCATGCCGTCACCTACGGCGTGTCGCGCGATCAGTTCATGGCCCGGCACAAGGCCAACCACGTCCAGGTGGTTTACGCCAGGGACGCCGATTCGGCCGACCGGGCCCTCATGGCCAAGGCGGCCATGGCCGACGCCCTGGGCATGACCGTGTGCCT
Source organism: Phycisphaerae bacterium (assembly GCA_039961895.1). Lineage (GTDB taxonomy): Bacteria > Planctomycetota > Phycisphaerae > UBA1845 > PWPN01 > JAAXZI01. The sequence continues at coordinate 4,970 of JABRVU010000279.1, forward strand.
CTGCGGAACGCGCAAGGGCGGGATTCCGTGGTGAGCTCTTGCCGCCCGGGCGCGGCGCCCCGAACCCGGCGCTTGCGACGGGTGCCCTTGCCTCAGCGCGCATGACGGCCGGCCGCTCGCGCCCGCCTTGCCGGACCCATCCGCGAGCAGGGTCCCGGGGCTGACTGCCGCCACGCGAGGCCGGTGTGCAATGCCGCGGCGACCGGCGGGATGCGGTTCCAGCTTCTGGAGATGCACAACGTCATGACATGCGCGCGCCGCCGACTGATCGTGCTGTTCTGGGTGGCGTCGATCGCCCGATCGGCCGGGGCCGCCGACGGGGCCGCCCTCGACGAGCGGGCCGCCGACGAGCGTTTAAGTTTTCAGACCGCCGGGCCCTGGTCGCCGCGCGTGAACCTCAACGCCGACGTGGCCATGGTCTACGGCATCGGCGAGCGGCTGCCCGCGGTCATCGAGACCTGGCGCCGGCGGGGCTACCTCATCCACGTGATGACCGGCGTGGCCTGGGGCGACTACCAGGACTATCTCAACGGCCGGTTCGACGGGCAGGACCACTGGGACCAGGCCCAGACCGACGCGGCCGGCAACCGCATCCTGCACGGCGGAAGCCGCGACGTGCCCTACATCTCGCCGGGCGAGAACTACGGACGGTATCTGACCGTCGGCGTGAAGCGGGCCCTCGACGCCGGAGCGGCGGCCATTCACCTCGAGGAACCCGAGTTCTGGGCCCGGGCCGGCTGGGAAGAGAACTTCAAACGCGAATGGAAGGCGTATTACAAGGAGGACTGGCAACCGCCGAATGCGTCGCCCGACGCCCAGTATCGGGCCTCGAAACTCAAGTACCATCTCTACCAGCGGGCCCTGGCCCAGGTGTTCGACTTCGTCAGGGAGTACGGCCGGACCCACGGGCGGACCATCCCCTGTTACGTGCCGACGCATTCGCTCATCAACTACGCCCATTGGCGGATCGTCAGCCCCGAGTCGTCGCTGATCAACGTCGGCGCCGACGGCTACATCGCCCAGGTCTGGACCGGCACCGCCCGCACGCCCAACGTCTACGAAGGCCGGACCCGGGAACGCACGTTCGAGACGGCCTTCCTCGAATACGGCGCCATGCAGTCCATCGTGCGGGCCGCCGGACGGCGGGTCTGGTATCTCAACGACCCGGTCGAGGACAACCCCGACCACGACTGGGACGACTATCGCGCCAACTGGGAGAACACGCTGACGGCCTCGCTGTTCCAGCCCGAGGTGTGGCACTACGAGATCATGCCCTGGCCCGACCGCGTGTTCAACGGCAGGTTCCCGCCCGGCAAAAGCCAGAAGACGGCCGGTTCGCAGCGCGTCGGCATCCCCGCCGATTACGCGACCGAGCTTCAGGCCGTCATCCGGGCCTTAGGCGAGATGAAGCATCCGCCCGACCGGGCCCGGCGGATCGAAAGCGGCACGCCGGCCATCGGCGTGCTGGTCTCCGACACCATGATGTTCCAGCGGGCCGATCCTCATCCTTCCGACCCGCACCTGGGATCGTTCTATGGCCTGGCCCTCCCGCTGCTGAAGAGGGGCTGTCCGGTCGAGCCCGTGCAGATCGAAAGCGCGACGGCCGAAGGCCTCCTGAAACGCTACAAAGTGCTGCTGCTGACCTACGAGGGGCAGAAGCCCCCCACGCCGCGACTCCACGAGGCTCTCAACGTTTGGGTCCGCGCCGGCGGGGCGCTGATCGTGGTGGACGACGACGCCGATCCCTACCTGGCCGTGCGCGAGTGGTGGAATTCGCCTCCGCACCGGTTCCGGACGCCCCGGCAGCATCTCTTCGAGACCCTGGGCATCGAGAAGGACGCGGTGGGGCTCGTGCGGGTCGACAAGGGCGCGGTCATCCGCGAGTCGGCTTCGCCGGCGGCGCTGACCTACCGAAAAGAGGGGGCTGAGTCCGTCCGACGCCTGGTCCGCCTGGCCTGCCGGCAGG
>JABRVU010000280.1:0-14522 GCA_039961895.1 Phycisphaerae bacterium
AAGCTGAACGGCACCACCATTCCCCACCAGGTCATCGGCAAGTACGGGGCCAGCAAGGTGGTACTCATTCCCGCCGGCGAAGGCACCGGCGTCATCGCCGGGGCCAGCGTGCGGGCGGTGATGGAGCTGGCCGGCGTCAAGGACGTGCTGACCAAGTGCTATGGCTCGACCAGCCCCAAGAACCTGGTCAAGGCGGCTTTCAATGCCCTGACCAGCCTGCGCTCCAAGGAAGACGTGTGCCGGCTTCGGGAAGTGCAGATGGCTTGACGGGTCGCGTCGCGGTCGCTGATGGCCGCAGGCCGTGAAGGCGAGGAATCAGCAGGCGATCGGATGATCGCAGGGTGGCATGGTCATGATGATTTCGGACGTACTGGCGGGTGTCCCGCGCAACAAGAAGCGCAAGCGGATCGGCCGCGGCATCGGGTCGGGTCACGGGAAGACCGCCGGGCGGGGCACCAAGGGCATGGGCGCGCACTCCTCGGATCGCCCCCACCGCATGAGCGAAGGCGGGCAGATGCCGCTGTTCCGGCGGATCCCCAAGCGCGGGTTCAGCAACGCCTTCTTCCGCGTGGCCTACCAGGTGGTCAACGTCGGGACGCTCCAGGACGTTTTTGAGGCCGGGACGAAGGTGAACGCCCAGGCCCTCGTCGACCGGGGGTTGATCCACGACGCCGCCCGGCCGGTCAAAATCCTGGGGACCGGCGAGCTGACCAAGAAGCTCGAGGTCGAGGCGACGGCTTTCAGCGGATCGGCGGAGGAGAAGATCGTCAAGGCCGGCGGGCAGATCCACCGGCTGGTGGAGAAGAAGCCCCCCAAGCCGCGCCCCGCGCCCAGGCCCGTCGGTTCGCCGGCCCGGGCGGACAAGGCCCCCAAGGGTCCCAAGCCCGCCCAGGCTGAGAAGAAGACGCCGCGGGCCGACCAGGAGAGCGCCTGATGTTCCAGACCCTGGCCAACATCTTCCGCATCCCCGAGCTGCGGCGCAAACTGGCCTTCACGCTGATGCTGCTGGTGATCTACCGGCTGGGCTACTGGGTGCCCCTGCCGGGCATGGATCAGAACTACATGGTCGAGACCATGAAGCACCAGAGCCAGGACAGCACCATCGGGCAGTTGGCCGCCGCCTTCGCCATGTTCACCGGCGGGGCCCTGCACCAGAGCACCATCTTCGGCCTGGGCATCATGCCCTATATCACCGCCAGCATCATCTTCCAGCTTCTGGCCACGGTGGTGCCGGCCATCGAAAAGCTCCAGAAGGAAGGGGAGACCGGCCGCAAGAAGATCAACGAGTACACCCGCTACGCGACGGTCGGGCTGTGCCTGATCCAGGCGTTCTTCTGGGTGAACTACACGCGCAGCTCCGGCTTCGTGTATTCCGATTTTTCCGGCTCGATCATGTTCATGATGATGGGCGTCCTGGGCCTGACCGCGGGGACGATCTTCCTCATGTGGCTGGGCGAGCAGATCGACGAGTACGGGATCGGCAACGGGATCAGCCTGATCATCATGGCCGGCATCGTGGCCCGCATGCCCGACGCGGTGCTGATGATGTGGCAGGCGGTGGACCTGACCGGAACCGGGTCGGCGGCGGGCGGCTCGATCAACCCGCCCAAGATCCTGTTCGTGATCGGTTCGTTCGTGGTGGTGGTGGCCGCCACCATTCTCATCACCCAGGCCCAGCGGCGCATCCCCATTCAGCAGGCCAAGCACACCCGCGGGCGGCGCGTCCTGGGCGGCCAGCGCCAGTATCTGCCCCTGCGGGTCAACCACGGCGGGGTCATGCCCATCATCTTCGCCAGCTCGCTGATGATCTTCCCGACCATGATCACCCGCTACCTGGACAAGACCTTCAACAGCCGGTTCCTGAACCGGCTGGCCACGGCTTTCGACCAGGACAGTTTTCTGTACGTGCTCTGCTACATCGGCATGGTCTACTTCTTCTCCTATTTCTGGACGGCGGTGCAGTTCCAGCCCAAGGAGATGGCCAACAACCTGCGCGATTACGGCAGCTTCATCCCCGGGCTGCGCCCCGGCAAGCGGACGGCGGATTATCTCGAAAGGGTGATGGGCCGGATCACGTACGTGGGGGCCTCGTTCCTGGCCCTGATCGCCATCATCCCGCAGGTGGTGGCCCATCGGTTCGAGATTCCGCCGGTGGTCTCGTCCTTCCTGGGCGGGACGGGCCTGCTCATCGTGGTCAGCGTGTGTCTGGACGTGGTCCAGCGGATCGAGGCCAACCTGGTGATGCGCAACTACAAGGGCTTTTTGAGCGAGGATTGACGGCGGCGGAGGATTCCGGCGGCGCCGGTCAGGGGGGCCGTATACCAGGACAGGGCAGCATGATGAACCTGATCTTGCTGGGGCCACCCGGAGCCGGTAAGGGGACTCAGGCCAGGCGGCTGAGCGAGATGTTCGCCCTGCAACACCTGTCCAGCGGCGACGTGCTGCGTGCGGAACGGGCCAGCGGCAGCCCGCTGGGCCGTCAGGTGGCGGCGATCATGGACGGCGGGCAACTGGTGCCCGACTCGGTGGTTCTGGAGGTGATGCTGGCCAGAGTGCTGGCCCCGGGCGAATACCGGGGCGTAGTGCTGGACGGGTTCCCCCGGACGCTGGGCCAGGCCCGGCGGCTGGACGAGGCCCTGGGCCGGGCCGGTCAGCGGGTGACCGCCGTCATCTCGCTGAACGTGCCCGATGAGCTGGTCATCGAGCGCATCTGCGGGCGGTCAAGCTGTCCACGGTGCGGGGCGGTTTATCATCGCCTCTACCGCCCTCCGCGGACGCCGGGGCTGTGCGACGTGGATGCCTCCGCGCTGGTGGTTCGACGGGACGATACGCCTGACGTGGTCAGACAGCGTCTGGACGCCTTTCACCTTGAGACCGAGCCGCTCAAGGCCTATTACCAGGGCCGGGGGGTGCTGGTCGAAGTGGACGGCGGCCGGTCGATCGAGGAAGTGGAGGCCCGGTTGAACGAGATCGGCCGCGGACTCCTCGAGGAGCGGTCGTGAGAAGCCTGTTGAGACGAACCGGCAAGGGACTCAAGACGCCCGAGCAGATCGAGCGGATGCGCCGGGCCGGCGCGGTGGTTCACGCCGTCCTCACCCGCGTGCGGGAGATGGTACGGCCGGGGACGACCACGCAGGAGCTCAACGCCGCCGCCGAGGAGATCATCCGCCGGGCGGGGGGCGTCGCCCTCTTCCGCGGCGTGAAGAACCGCCAGGCCCCGCTGCCGTTTCCGGCGGCGCTGTGCACCAGCGTGAACAGTCAGGTGGTGCACGGAATTCCGTCGGGACGGGTGCTGGTGGAAGGCGACATCGTCAGCGTGGACTGCGGGGTCCGGCTGGACGGGTTTTGCGGCGACAGTGCGACTACAATACCCGTTGGCCACGTGTCGGAGGGGGTCGCCCGGCTGTTGGTCGTCACCCGCGAGGCCCTGGACCTGGCCATCGCCCGCATCCGGCCGAACGTCTGGTGGAGCGACGTGGCCAAGGCCATTCAGGCCCACGTGGAGCAGGCCGGCTTCTCGGTGGTCCGCGAGTTCGTGGGCCACGGCATCGGGCGGGAGATGCACGAAGAGCCGAAGGTCCCGAACTATTGCGATCCCAAGGAGCGCAAGGAGGACTTCCTGTTGCGCCCCGGCATGACCCTGGCGATCGAGCCCATGGTGACGATGGGTTCGCCGGAGGTGGAGTATGAGGACCAGACCCACTGGCCGGTGGTCAGCAAGGACGGCAGTTACGCCGCCCATTTTGAGCACACCATCGCGGTGACCGCCCGCGGTTGCGAGGTGCTGACCGACGGACGGTGAGGGCCGCGGCGGCGGCAGAAGGCCGCTGCTTCGGGTTTCCAGGTCGCGGTCGCTCCGACAAGGGGAGCATCGTCGCCAGGGTGTCTTGACCGTCGCATGAAGGACGGTCGTTCCGGGGAGGCGTGCGGGAGCCGGTTTTCCGCGAGACGAGGTGGTGCCATGAAAGTGCGAAGCAGCGTCCGGCGCATCTGTGAGAACTGCAAGATCGTCCGCCGGCGGGGCGTGGTGCGGGTGATCTGCACCAATCCCCGGCACAAGCAGAGGCAGGGGTAAGGGCGTCTATTGCGCAAGGAGTGAATCGTGCCGCGTATCGCAGGCGTGGATGTGCCCAACGAAAAGCGCATCGAGATCGGGCTTCAGTACATATACGGCATCGGGCCGCACCTGGCCAAGGTCGTCCTGAAGGACGCCGGGATCAACCCCGACACCCGGGCCAAGAACCTGACCGAGGACGAGGTCGCCCGGATCGCGGCGGTGATCGACCGCAGCGTGGTGGTCGAGGGGCAGTTGCGGCGTCAGGTTCAGCAGAACATCGCCCGGCTCAAGGACATCGGCTGCTACCGGGGGATGCGCCATCGCCGCGGGCTGCCCTGCCGCGGCCAGCGCACCCGGTCGAATGCCCGTACGCGCAAGGGCCCGCGCAAAACCGTGGCCGGCAAGAAGGGCGTGAAGGAGATGCATCGTGGCTAAGGCGACAGGCGGCGGCAAGAAGAAGGCCCGCAGAAGCGTGGCCCGGGGGATCGCCTTCATCAAGGCGACCTTCAACAACACGCAGATCACCATCACCGATTCGGCCGGCGAGGTGCTCTGCTGGGCCTCGGCGGGGACGGTGGGCTTCAAGGGCACGCGCAAGAGCACGCCCTTCGCCGCCCAGCGGGCGGCGGAGACGGCGGCGTCGGCGGCCAAGAAGTTCGGGCTCTCGGAGGTCGAGGTGCGCGTGAAGGGGCCGGGCGCCGGGCGCGAGCCGGCCATCACCGCCTTGCAGGCCGCCGGGCTGCGGATCCAGTCCATCGAGGACGTCACCCCCCTGCCCCACAACGGCTGCCGGCCGGCGAAGAAACGCAGGGTGTAGTCGTCAGGGTTCAGGGTTCAGGGTCGGGTCCGGTTCAGGTTGCAGTCCAGGATTCGGACCTCCGAAGGGATGTAGGCATGTCACGTTACATCGGTCCGGTGTGCCGGCATTGCCGGCGCGAAGGCATCAAACTCATGCTCAAGGGCTCGCGCTGCGAGACGGCCAAGTGCCCGATGGAGAAGCAGTGGCGGTCCAACCCGCCGGGCATGCACGCCTGGCGGCGGGGCAAGGGCAGCGGCTACGCCCTGCGTCTGCGCGAGAAGCAGAAAGTCAAGCGGTTCTACGGCGTGTGGGAGAAGCAGTTCCTGCTCTACTTCCGCGAGGCGGAGCGCTCCCGGGAGAACACCGGCACGGCCCTGCTGCAACTGCTCGAGCGCCGGCTGGACAACGTGGTGTGGAAGGCCGGCTTCGCTCCCTCGCGCAAGGCGGGGCGGGTGATGGTGACGCAGGGACACATCTACGTGAACGGTCGGAGGGTGGACCGCCCGGGCTTCCAGGTCAGCGTGGGCGATCGCGTGACCATCAAACCGGCGGACCGGAGCAAGGCTCTGGCCAAGCGGCACCTGGAGCTGGTCGGGGACCGTCCGCCGCAGCCCTGGCTTCAGCGCGACACCGACCGGCTGGAGGCGGTCATGGTCGCGCTGCCGTCCCGCGATGACGTGCAGATTCCGGTCGAGGAGCAGTTGATCGTCGAAATGTGCAGCCGCTAAGCGCGCGGCCTGAACCCCCCGGAACCCGCCGGCCGGACACCGGCGCGGCCCGGCATCCAGGGCGCGGTCCGATACGCCCGAGCGCGGTCTTTGGAGGAACCTAGAATGAGAATCAGATGGCGTGGACTCGAGCTGCCGACGCAGGTGATTCGCGATGAGCAGATCAGCACGGATACCTACGCCCGTGTGATCATCGAACCCTTCGAACGCGGCTTCGGGACCACGGTGGGCAACAGCCTTCGGCGAATCCTCCTGTCCAGCCTGGAAGGCGCGGCGGTCACCAAGGTGCGGATCGCCGGGGCCAGCCACGAGTTCATGAGCCTGCCCGGCGTGATGGAGGACGTCACCGACATCATTCTGAACATCAAGCGGCTGGTCATCCGGCTCGACGGCGAGGGCGAGCGGACCATGCGCCTGGTCCGCAAGGGCCCCGGCGAGGTCTACGCCCGCGACATCCAGGCCGACCCTGCGGTGGTCATTCAGAATCCCGGGCAGTTGATCGCCACGCTGACCCAGCCGGTCGAGCTGGTGATCGACTTCTGGGTCAACAGCGGGCGCGGCTATCGGACCGCCGAGGAGAATCAGGACACCGAGGAGCTGGGCGTCATCGCGGTGGATTCGGTGTTTTCGCCGGTGACGCGGGTGCGCTACAAGACCGAGGACACCCGCGTGGGGCAGCGCACGAACTACGACCGGCTGATCATGGAGATCTGGACCAAGGGCACGATCCGCCCGGAGGATGCATTGGTCGAGGCGGCCAAGATCATGCGCAAGCACCTCAACCCGTTCCTGGCTTACCGGGAGCCGGGGGCGGAGACGGTTTCAGCCGAGCCGCGGGCCGGCGAGGCCGCCGCGAGCGTGACCGACAAGGCCCTTCAGGAGCGGCTGTCCATGCCGATTTCGCAGTTGGACCTCTCCGTCCGGGCCAGCAACTGCCTGGCGTCGGCCAAGGTGACCACGGTGGGCGAGTTGGCCCGCATGACCGAGAGCGACCTGCTCAAGGTCCGCAGTTTCGGGCGGACGTCGCTGCGCGAAGTGAAGCGCAAGCTGGCCGACCTGGGCCTGAGCCTGGGCATGGGCGGGGGGCACGATCCGGCCGGCGGGGCCGATTTCGACCCCGGCGACGAACCGGGTTCGCCCGACGGCGGAAGCAGCGCCGTCACCGCCGGGGCGATGGGTTAAGCGCCCCGAAGCCGGGCCGGTGGCGGGAGGCTCCGGTCCCGGCCGTGGTTTCTGAAAGTCCTCGACCGGCGGTTAGGACCGGTCGGCGTCGTTCTTGTGAGTGGGTGTTCAGATGAGGCATCGGGTTTCAGGCAAACAACTCAGCCGTACCATGGAGCACCGTCTGGCTTTGCGGCGGAACATGGCCCAGAGCCTGTTCGAGCACGGCCAGATCGAGACCACCCTGGTCAAGGCCAAGCAGATGCGCCCCTGGGTCGAGCGGCTGATCACCCTGGCCCGCAAGGCCCGCGGCGGGAGTCTGGCCGCCCGCCAGCGTCTGGAGGCGATCATGGGCGACCGGGCGGTCATTCCGCCCGATTACCAGAAGGACTACGACATGATGTCCGACGCCGAGCGGCGGAAGGTCAGCCGCTCGCGCAGCGGGCGGCGGTATCGCCTGGGGCAGGCCCGGGCCGGCCAGAAGTGGACCACCCTCTCGATCATCAACCATCTGATCAACAACGTGGCCGGCGAGTTCGAGGGGCGCCCGGGCGGCTACACGCGGGTCATCAAGCTCGGTCGTTACGGCAAGAACGACGCGGCCCCGCGGGCGGTCTTGCAGTTGGTCGGGCAGGAGGAATCGCCGGGCACGGTGACCCGGCCGGAGAAAACCGCCCGTCAGCGCCGCGCCGAGCGTCGCTACGCCGCCGCGGCCAAGGCCATCCGACGCAAAAGCCGGGAGGCCGAGGCCCCGGCGCCGGCGGCCGAGCCCGCTCCCGAGGCTCAGACCGGCGAGGCCGGCGCCTGACGGCTCAAATGGCCGAACGCGGACGTCGGTTTGTGGATTGATTGGACTGTCCCACCCGGCCCGGCGGGAGGAGTGAAGGCCCATGACCGATCCTGCCTGCGTCTTCTGTCGGATCATCCGGGGCGAGATTCCGTGCCTGAAGGTCCACGAGGACGACGCGATGCTGGCCTTCCTGGACATCGGGCCGCTGGCCGATGGACACCTGCTCATCGTCCCGAAGAAGCACTATGAGCGGCTCGATCAGATGAGCCCCGACGAAGTCGCCGCCGTCGCGCGGCATTTGCCGGCGTTGGCGCGGGCGGTCATGTCCGCGACCGGGCGGAACGCTTACAACGTGCTGCAAAACAACGGTCCGGCCGCCCAACAGTCGGTCGGCCACGTCCATTTCCACGTCATCCCGCGGCAGGAAGGCGACGCCCTGGGCTATCGCTGGCCCGCCGGGAGCTATCCACCCGGCAGGGGCGAAGAACTGCGCAACCGCATCGTCGCCGCCCTCGCGGTATAGAGTTCTTTTCTATTCGCGTCTTGCAGACCCGTCCGCCTTTCGTTTTCCGGCGGTTGCACCGGCCGGCGGGCAACGGTACGCTTTCCGCCTGGTTCGGCAAGAGGTCGGACATCTGGCCCGTCTTCCATTCAAGGATTGAATGCGGATGCGCGAACAATTCTCTGCTCTGCGCCGGCCGTTGCATTGGATCAAGTGGTTGCTGATCGTTCCGCTGACGGGGGCCGCGGCCTGCGGTCTGTTCAGCGACTCGTTTCTGGGCGGCTTGCTCAAGGACAGCCAGCCGGAGAAGGACCGCTTCGGGATCGATCCCGGTCCGCCGGTCTACACGGCCAGGAGTTTCGTCAACTGGGAGTCGCCGCACGTCAGCCCGCTGGCCCTCTCGCCGGGCGGCACGCGGCTTTTCGCGGTCAATACGGCCGCCGCCCGCCTGGAGGTCTTCGACGTGACCGACGCCGGGCCGGTCCACGCGAAGTCGATCCCCGTCGGGCTCGATCCGGTGTCGGTCCGTGCCCGCAGCGAAGATGAAGCCTGGGTCGTCAATCATATTTCCGACAGCGTGAGCGTCGTGGACGTTCCCGCCGGCCTGGTGAAGCGTACCCTGTCCACCGACGATGAACCGCATGATCTGATCTTCGCCGCCGGGCGGGCCTTCGTGACCTGCGGGCAGCGCGACCTGGTGCAGGTGTTCGACCTCAACGACCCGTCGGCGCCTCCGCTGGTCATTCCGATCGCGGGCGAGCGTCCGCGGGCCGCGGCGCTGAGCCCCGACGGCGGCCGACTCTACGTGGCCATCTTCGAGTCGGGCAACGGCACGACCATCCTCAACCACCAGGCGGTTTCAGACCCCTTCGGGCCGTACGGCGGGCAGAATCCGCCGCCGAACCGGCCCGACGGCATATGGCCGCCGCCGGCCCCGGATTCGCCGCCGGCGCCGCCCAACGGGCTGATCGTCCGGCAGGACCCGGCCAGCGGACGATGGCTCGACGAACAGGGCGCCGATTGGAGCGCGTTCGTGACCTGGGGCCTTCACGATCACGACGTGGCGGTCATCGACACGCAGACGCTGGCGGTCAGCTACATCCGCCGCCTGATGAACCTGAACATGGCCTTGGCCGTGCGCCCGGACGGCGCGCTGACCGTGGTCGGCACGGAGGCCTTCAATCACGTCCGCTTCGAGCCGAACCTGACCGCCAAGTTCGTTCGCGGGCGGCTGGCGGTGGTGTCGCCGGCGGCGCCGGATTCGCCTTCGATCCTCGAGATCAACCCGCATCTTCTGGCCGTCTATGATTCGCCGATCACGACGTTGCCCCCCGAGCAGCGGGCCGCATCCATCGCCGACCCGCGGGCCATCGCGTGGTCGGGCGACGGCTCGCGCGGCTACGTCGCGGGGCTGGGCAGCAACAACGTGGCGGTCATCGACGCGGCCGGCACGCGCCTGGCCACCTTCGACGTGGGGCAGGGGCCCACCGGCCTGGCCCTCGACGAGGCCCGCGGGCGGCTCTACGTGCTCAACCGCTTCGACGCCACGATCACGGTCGTCGACACCGCTTCGCTGACCGCGCTGTCGGCGGCGGCCTTCGAGGACCCCACGCCCGAGGCCATCCGCGCGGGCCGGCCGTTCCTGTACGACGCCCGACGGACCAGCGGCCTGGGCGTCACCGCCTGCGCCGCCTGTCACGTCGATGCCCGCATGGACCAGCTTTCATGGGACCTGGGTTCGCCCGGCGATCCGCCCAAACCCTTCAACCAGAGCTGCGACGACCTGGGCGAGCTGCCCTTCATGGCCAGGGCGGTCTGCGAGGATTTCCATCCGCTCAAGGGCCCGCTGCTGACCCAGACGCTTCAGGGCATCATCGGCGTCGAGCCGTTTCACTGGCGCGGCGACCGCGAGGACCTGGCCGCCTTCAACCCCGCGTTCGTGGGGCTCAACGGCAACGACCGCCAGCTCACGCAGGAGGAGATGGCGGCGATGCAGGCCTTTCTGGCCGAGGTCGCCTTCCCGCCCAACCCCCATCGCAACCGCGACAACTCGCTGAAGGAGGACCTGGCCGGGGCCAACCCGCGGCGCGGGCAGGAAATCTATCTGCGCGAGGAGATCGATACGGCCAACGGCCGGGTTCACGCCTCCGCGCCGCTGGTGCAGCTCGTGTTCATGGGGCTGGGGCCGGTGTTGTCATGCAATCGGTGCCATCAACTGCCGCTCGGCACCAACCGGCGCATCACCACCGCGACCGATCTGACCATGACCCAGAGCATCAAGGTCCCGCAATTGCGGAACATCTATCAGCGGACGGCCTTCGATCGCAACTCGATGGAGAACGGGCGCGGCTTCGGCTTCACGCACGACGGATCGTTCGCGTCGCTGGCGGAGTTCTTCGGGATCACAGTGTTCGATTTCGGGGCGGGCGAGGAGGGGGCCCGGCGTCTCGCCGACGTGCTGGCGTTCCTGCAATCCTTCAGTACCGACACGCACGCGGGCGTGGGGATGCAGGTCACGCTGGGGCCTGACGGCGCGGCCGACCCCGCGACCGCCGCCGCCGTCGCGGAGATGATCCACATCGCGGATTCAGGCGACGTCGGGCTGGTCGTGCACGGGGGGCCGGACGGCCAGGCCCGCGGGTTCGCGTATCGCGGCAGCGGGGTGTTTCAGGCGGACGGCGCCGGCGAGACGTGGACCGCGGATCAACTGCGCGAGCTGGCCGCCGCCGGCGCTCACCTCACCTGGACGATCGTTCCTTTGGGCAGCGAGAACCGCCTGGGGCTGGACGCGCCGTAGGCCGGCATCGCCGCAAGGGCCTCACACGAGTGCATGACAAATCGGCAGAGAGGGCGCGAAACGACCCTTGGGAAGACCCGGGGCTTGCCGTCCGTGCGCTGGCCGGCCGTGGGTCGTGGTTCACCTGGTCTCGCCGTCCTCCTCCGGCGGAAGCGGGAGGACGCAGCGGAAGCCGACGTTGGCCTGGTGCACGTGGGGATCGAGGCTGGCCCGGGTGTCCACGCGGCACTGCTCGATGGGGTTGGTGAACGATCCGCCGCGGATGACCCGGCGGCTGCCGCTGACCGGCCCGACGCGGGCCTCGCGGATATCCTTGGGACCGGGATTGGGGTAGTTGCGGTCGCCGAAGGGCTTGGCTCCGCGCTCGACGCTGGTGGGCGGGTCTTCGGCGCTGGGGTAGGCATAGCGGGCCAGATCGTACCAGTCGGCGGTCCATTCCCAGACGTTGCCGGCCATGTTGTAGGCGCCGAAGGGGCTCACGCCCGAGGCATAGCTGAGCGCCGGGGCGGTGGTCTCATAGCCGTCGAAATTGGCCCGCGACGTGGCCGTGTTGGCCAGGTAGGGCGTCTGATCGCTCTGGGCGTCGTTGCCCCAGGGATAGATGCGCCGGTCGGAACCGCGGGCGGCGGCCTCCCACTGGGCTTCAGTGGGCAGGGCCTTGCGGGCCCACTGGGCGTAGGCCCAGGCCTCGTACCAGTTGACGTTGCGGACCGGGTGGGCGTCGTTCACCGAGGGAACCCAATACGCCCTGAACGAACGGTTGGCCACGAAGCTGGCCAGCCGCGGAAAGCTGTGCCGGGCGCGCGAGACGGCCAGTTCCTCTTCTTCGTCGTCGTCGTCGGCGAACAGCGCGCAGATCGGGCAGGCCGACGGCCGCCCGGGGTAATCGCCGCCCGTGGCCTTGAAGAACCGCGCGAACTGGTGGTTGGTCACCTCGTGCAGGTCCACGTAGAAATGGTTGACGGTCACGGTGCGGGCCGGGCCCTCATTGGGGCCGGTGCCCCCGCCCATCATGAAGGTCTGGGTCGGCACGTAGACCATGATCATGTGATCTCTGGCGCTGGCGATGAACCTCGGCCAGCCGTTGTAGTGATCGTCGGGGTTGTCGGATTCAAAGTGCCCGCGCAGGGGATAGAAGCCCGGCGGAAGTTCGACCGAGGGGCTCTCGTCGCCGTCATCGTTCATGGCCGCAGCGGGTTTGCCCTGCGAACAACCCAGCGACAAAGCCGCGACGCACGTTCCCACCGCGGCCAGAGCCGCCCAATGACCAAGCCTGCAAGCCATTCTGAATCCTCCACGGCGTGGCGCCATGACGAGTCCGTTGAACCGATCACCTTGGAGCGCGTCCTGAAGCCCTGAAAACCGACCCGCTGGAAGCCGGTCCCACACGGGGATCAGGCCGCACTTTTACTGCCCGGCGGGCTGGTAGCCGGCCAGTTCCCGGCCGGGCTCGCCCCAGCGCATGTGCCGCCCGCCCAGGCGCATGACCATCAGCACCTCGCCGATGTCCTCGGAGGCGTCCTCCGCGTCCTTGTGCGGCATGACCACTTCGTCGGTGGCCACCAGCAGCAGGCCCTCGCGGGTGAGCACGGTGTCGGCCTTGAGGATGGCCTGCACGCGCTTCATGCGGTCTTCGAGCTTCTCGAGCCGCTGCTGAAGTTCGACCTGGCGCTCCTGCCACTTGATGAAGGCGCGGTCGGTGCCCCAGAAGCGGGCCGCGGGGTCGTCCATGTCCGAGCTGAAGTCCAGGTAGGCGTTCTTGAAGCGGGCGTCGGCGTATTCGAGCTTGCGTTCGGTGACCGCGATCTCCTGTTCGAGGTATCGGCGGGCCTTCTCGGCCTTGCGCAGATCGGCGACCACGAAGACCTTCTCGACCACGTCGCCGGCCCGCAGCCGGGCCAGGTCGTTTTCGTCGATGGCCGTCCGGTAGTTCTCGCCGCGATAGGGGAAGGTCTCGTTGCCGATCACCTCGGTCCGGCGGTAATGTTCGGAGGGCAGCGCGATGGGCACGTAGGCCCGCCGCTGGTAGATTCGGGCCATGGCGGTGTTGGCGTTCTTGACGTCCAGCTCGCCGTAGACGCTCACGCCGGGCAGACCGTCGGCGGAGGTGTACTTGAACTCATAGACGCCGGGGGCCAGGTTGAAGATGCACTCTTCCTCGGGAGCCCGCTCGAGGCGGTTGGCGAAGGCGTTGGCCGGGGCGATCTCGTGGCTGCGGCGCGGGTCGCGGACCGTCACTGAGGCGCCGGGCGGGGCGTGAAAGAGAACCTGGGTCTTGCCCTGGTCGGAATAGCCGGACTCGCGCCAGGCCGACGACGTGGTCCAGGTTTCCTGCCCGCAGCCCCCGCCGGCCAGCAGGACGCCGCCGGCCAGCCAGGCGACTCCCAGGGAAACGTGTAGGCGGAATGTCCCGGCACCCCGGTGCTGAGCGACCCTGAACACGAGTGGACTCCTTTGCTGTGGAACCACGGGCGGACCGCCGGCCCGCATCGACCGACGGCGACCCCCGCCGCCGGCAACGTCGGCCCGGCGAGGGGTCTGCAACACTCTACGCGCCCGCCGGGACGTGTCAACTGCCGTCGAGGATGGGCGTTTGACTCTTTGACTCGGAGGAAGGCATGAGGACGCTGGCCAACCCATCGCTGGGCAGCGGAATGGATCGCGGCAAGCTCGTAAGGCTCGAACCGCTGCGGGAGGTCGTCGAGATCATCGGCCAGGGTTTCCTGGACCGGCCGGAGAACCGTCGGCTTCGCCGGCGGCTGGCGAGTGGGACCTTGTCGGCGGGCGGGTTCTACCGGCAGATACTGGTCGCGGCGCATCGGCTGGCCTTTCTGGCGGAGGTGGATGCGCGCGGCCTTCGCCCGCCCGGACCGTGGCTGCTGGTGGGCGGGGCGACGCCGGACCTGGCGGGCTGCCGGTTGTCGTCAGACGCGCTGGTTCATGCGCTCGGGCGGCTCCATGACCCTGGGCCATGCCGCAACGACAGAGAGACGCGTGCTTCGGCCGACGCGGTCATTCGCCGTCAGAAGGGCCGCGACCTATCGCCCGGCCGCGGCGAGAACCACGCCCCCGGCGACCGTATCGGCTTTGACGTGTGGGCCGGCGGCTATGAATCGCTGCTTGATCGGGAGCCGCACGTTGACGTGCGTACCTGGCGATTCACGCTTTCGAGAGCCGGCGAATCCTCGGTCCGCGTTTCGTCGCCATCGCGCCAGGCCGGGGGCTGTTATTACACGCCGATGGAGTTGATCGACGCGGTGCTGGACTCGGCGTTGCGGCCGGTGCTGGGGGCCGCCGGACGCGGCCCGGAGCCGGAGGCGGCGATCCTGGGATTGCGGGTGTGCGATCCGGCCTGCGGGACGGGGCGGTTTCTGCTGGCGGCGGCGCGGCGGATGGCGGATCGACTGGCACGGGTGCGTGCCGCGCGGAGCGGCCCCCGGGCGGATGCGTATCGAGCAGCGCTCGGGGCGATCATTGGGCGCTGCATTTATGGTCTGGACGTGGACGCGGGGGCCGTCGAGCTGTGCCGGATGCTGCTGTGGTTGGAAGGAGCCGGCGGGGGGGCCGGGATATCCGATCTCAAGCGGCTCGCCAAGCACGTGGTGGTCGGCAACGCGCTGCTGGGCGGCAACGGCCTGCTCCCGGACGGAGCGAAGGGAAGAAGCCGCGCCCCACGACCCGCACGGGG
>JABRVU010000281.1:0-1443 GCA_039961895.1 Phycisphaerae bacterium
TCCAGGAATAGAGATGATAGCTTCGCTCGAAGACGTCCCGCCGATCGTGCGGCATCGTGGCCACGGTGCCCAAGAGCACGCCGCTGGCCGCCAGGGCCCCGGCGATGCCCAGGATCACCGGCCAGTGACTGGCCCCCTTGAGCAGGCGCGGTCCGAGCACTCCGACCAGCACCGCTCCCGCCAGCGGCAGCAACGGCACCAGCGGCGCCACCCGCAACATCCCGCCATCCGACACGGCCAACGCGCTCATAGATCCAAAATCCCCGAGATCCGAAATCAGATCATCCGTTCATCATCCGCCAGGCCTGGGCGTCCAGCGTGCCCTTCCGCCGATAGAGCAGCACGACCAGCCCCAGGGCCACGCCGGCCTCGACCGCCGCGATCACCAGCAGAAACAGCGCGAAGACCTGCCCGCTCAACTCGCCGTGCCGCAGCCCGAAACCCACCAGGTTGAGCACCACCCCCTGGAACATGATCTCGGTGGACAGGAACATGATGATCAGGTTCCGTCGGGCCAGAAAACCGGCCACGCCGATGGCGAAGAGCATCGCCCCGACCAGCACATAGGCATGAGTCACGTCCAATGGCATGTGCGTCTTCCCGCGGATTCAACGCGTCGCAACAATCCGCAACCCGACAACCGCAATCCGCAATCCGCAACCCGAAATCCGCAATCAAAACGGTTTGGCCTCGCGCCCGCGCGCGTGCAGGTCCGCCCGGCCGGCAAGCTGCTGGCGTTCCTCGTCGGTCAGGGCCTCGGGCTCGATGCGTTTCCTGGCGATGGCGATGGCTCCGACCACGGCCACCAGGAGCAGCGCGCCGGCCACCTCGAGGGCCATCACGTGCGTGGTCAGCAGCACCTCGCCGACGGACCGCGTGTTGCCCACCGGGGCCGCGGCCGATTCATCCGCCGCGCCGGGACCGCCCGGGGCGGGGTTGAGCCCGTCGGCGGCTTTGCGGGCCGTGTCCGGTCCGCCCAGTGCATGGCCGTAGGGCCCCCGCCGTTCGTTGGCCTGGACGACGATCGGATCACGAACCGCCAGCGCCTGGGCCGTGGCCGACACCAGCAGGAAACCCACCAGCACCGCCGCCGCCGGCTCGCGGGCCTGGCGGTCATAAGAGGCCTGCCCGGTCTGCTGGGCCAGCATGATGACGAACACGTACGTGACCAGGATGGCGCCGCCGTAGATGATGACCAGGGCCACGCCCAGGAACTCCGCCGCCGCCAGGAAGCACAGCCCGGCCGAGGCCAGCACCACCACCACGAAATACATCGCGCTGTACACCGGCTTGGGATGCGTCACCACCCGGGCGGCGGCCAGCACGCCCAGGACGGCGAAGAAGACGAAGAACGCCCGGCCCTCGAAGCCGGTACCGACCCAGCGGATCAGGTAAGCGCCGGCCCCGGCCAGCGCGGCCAGACCCAGGACCAGCCCCACCCGC
>JABRVU010000282.1:0-1776 GCA_039961895.1 Phycisphaerae bacterium
CCCCCCCAACCCCTCGCCGCTTTACCATGTCGGCCATGTTGTGCTGTGAGCCGATTCGTTTGCGGTATTCCGATGGTTACGGGGCCCACGCCCGGCTGTGGGTACCGGATCGGCCGCGGGGCGCGGTGTTATACCTGCATGGGATTCAATCGCACGGCGGCTGGTTCGAGGATTCGGCGCGGTTCCTGGCGGAGGGGGGCTTGGCCGTGCTCCTTCCCGACCGCCGCGGCAGCGGACGCAACGAGGCCGAACGCGGACACGCGGCCTCCGTTCGGCGGTGGCTGCTCGACGCCTTCGAGGGGCTCGATGAGTTGCATGTCCGCACCGGCCTGAGCCGGTTTCACGTCGTCGGCGTGAGCTGGGGCGGGAAGCTGGCCCTGGGTCTTTATCGGTTCGCCCCCGATCGCATCGCGGGGTTGTCGCTGATCGCGCCCGGACTGTTCCCGCGCGTGGACCTGCCCTTCGGCGAGAAAGTGCGCGTGGGCCTGTCGGTCATCGCGGGAGGCAAAGGGCTCTTCGACATTCCCTTGAACGATCCGGAGCTGTTCACCTCCTCGCCCGATCGGCAGTTCTTTATCGCCAAGGACCCGCTGCGGCTGCGGAAGGTGACGGCCTCGTTCCTGATGTGCTCGCGGCGGTTGGACCGTTACGCGCTGGGCGCCGCCCGCGATCGGACGGGCTGCCCGCTCACCGTCTTCCTGGCCGGCCTGGACCGCATCATCGACAACGACGCGACGCGGGAGTTCGTCCGGCGGCTGTCATGGCCCGGCCGGATGATCATCGAATATCCCCGTGCCCATCATACCCTCGAGTTCGAGCCCCAGCGCGAACGGTTCTTCAGCGATCTGCTGGCCAGCGCGACGGGCTGAGGCGGACGGGACCTGCGATGGAGCGGCTGAGCGCGTGAGCGGGCCGATAAGACCGCGCCCGCGCGGCCGCGGGTCGGAGAGAATGAAAACCCGGAACCGCTATCCCTCGCCGACCTCCTCGGCGCTGGGGGTCGGAGCCGCAAGCGGCTCGTCGGAAAGGTCGCGGTCCGCGGTCGGCCGGGGCAGCGCGGCGGTGCGTCTGCGGACGGCCAGCTCGCAAGCCAGCCGGATGGCCGACTTCATACTTTCCGGGTTGGCCCGGTTCTGACCGACCAGGTCGAAGGCCGTGCCGTGATCGACGCTGGTGCGGACGATGGGCAGACCCAGCGTGGTCTGGCAGGCGCTCTCGAACGCCAGCAGCTTGACGGGGATGAGCCCCTGATCGTGATACATGGCCAGGACGGCGTCGAACTGGCCGTGGGCGGCGCGCCAGAAGAGAGTGTCGGCCGGCAACGGGCCCTCGACGTGGTGGCCCGCCTCCCGGGCCATGACGATGGCCGGCTCGATGATGCGGCTCTCCTCGTCGCCGAACAGCCCGTTCTCGCCCGCGTGGGGGTTGAGCCCGCACACGCCGATGCGGGGGCGCTCGATGCCGAAGCCGTCGCGCAGGGCCTCGGCCATCAGGTCCAGGGGGTGAAAGACCCGCCCGATGGTGAAGCTGTCGCGCAGGGCGAAGAGCGGCTCATGGATGCTGGCCAGCCCGACGCGCAGCGGCCCGCCGACGAACATCATGGCGACGCGGTCGGCGCCGAAGGCCCGGGCCAGCTTCTCGGTGTGGCCGGGGTAGCGGTAGCCGGCCAGAAACCAGCTCTCCTTGCAGATCGGGCCGGTCACGATGGCCTCGACCAGGGCGTTCCTGCCCGCCGCGATGGCCGCGTCGAGGAACTTCATCGAGGCCTCGCCGCCC
>JABRVU010000283.1:0-2384 GCA_039961895.1 Phycisphaerae bacterium
GGATTTCAACGCCGAAGGCGAATTCGACGCCGCCGTCATCGCGGTGGGCGTGACCGAACTGGTCCCCACGGCGCTGCGGGCCCTTCGCAAGGGTGGCCGACTCAACCTGTTCGCCGGTTTCGACGCCGGGGCGGTCGCGGCCATCGACCCCAACGCGATCCACTATCGGCAGTTGACGGTGACGGGGGCGTCGGAGTCTCGCCGGCGGGATTACGCGGAAGGGCTGGCCCTGTTGTCCGCCGGCCGCATCCGCCTCGACCCGCTGGTCACGCACCGTTTCGCCCTGGCGGATCACGAGGCGGCCTTCAGGACCGCCGCCGATGGCTCGGCCATCAAGGTCGCCTTCTCGCCCTAACGGCCCGATGTTCCGGTACCCCGCGTTGCGCGCCACCGCGACGGGGGTACGGGGGGTCACTGCTTCTTCTCGATCTTTGCCCAGGTGTCCTTGAGCGTGACCGTGCGGTTGAAGACCAGCCGGGCCGGCGTCGAGTCCGGGTCCACGCAGAAATAGCCGTGGCGCTCGAACTGGTAGCGCGTGCCGGGCGGGGCGCCGAGGACGCCGGGCTCCAGCTTGGCGTTGGGGATGATTTCCAGCGAGTGCGGGTTGAGATTGCGCAGCCAGGGCTGGTCGGTCCCAGGACCGGCCGGGGGGCCGCCATATTCATCCAGTTCATCTTCCATCGCGGCGGGGTCGGCATCGGCGGCGGCGCGCGGACCGGAGCCCGCGGCTCTTGGGTCTTCGATCCCCTTGTCCTCTTGCCCCTTTGTCTGCTTGTCCCCCCTCCTCTCCTCCCTTCCCGCCGCCGGCAAGACGCCGGTGGGGGGATCATCCACGACGCTCGGGTCGGGTCGGTTGAAAAGGTGATCGTACAGGCGGATCTCGCAATCCACGGCATGAGCGGCGCTGACCCAGTGGATGGTACCCTTGACTTTGCGCCCGTCGGGCGAATCGCCGCCGCGCGTGGCCGGGTCATAGGTGCAGTGAACGGCCGTCACCGCCCCGCTGACCGGGTCCTTCTCCACGCCGGTGCACCTCACGAAATAGGCGTATCGCAGCCGAACCTCCTGGCCGGGGAAGAGCCGGAAGTACCTGGGCGGCGGCACCTCGCGGAAATCGTCCTGCTCGATGTACAGCACGCGCGAGAAGGGAACCTTGCGGACGCCGGCCGAGGGGTCCTCCGGGTTGTTGACGGCGTCCAGCTCCTCGACCCGGCCTTCCGGGTAGTTGTCGATGACGAGCTTGAGCGGCCGCAGCACTCCCATGACCCGCGGGGCCCGCTTGTTCAGGTCGTCGCGCAGGCAGTTCTCGAGCACGGTGACGTCCACGGTGGAGTTGAACTTGGCCACGCCCACCCGCCGGGCCAGCTCGCGCAGGCTCTCGGGCGTGTAGCCGCGCCGGCGCAGGCCGCAGATGGTCGGCATGCGCGGGTCGTCCCACCCGCGGACGTAGCCCTGCCTGACCAGGTAGATCAGCCGCCGCTTGCTGAGCACGGTGTAGGTCAGGTTCAGCTTGGCGAACTCGATCTGTCGCGGCCGGTAGGGCACGCCCTCGACCTTGCCGCCCAGCGAGCGGATGGTCTCGATGAACCAGTCGTACAGCGGGCGGTGGTTCTCGAATTCCAGCGTGCAGATCGAGTGGGTGACGCCCTCGATCCAGTCGCTCTGGCCGTGGGCCCAGTCGTACATGGGGTAGATGCACCACTTGTCGCCGGTGCGGTGATGGGTGGCCCGCAGGATACGGTACAGCACCGGGTCGCGCATGTTGAGATTGGGCGAGGCCATGTCGATCTTGGCCCGCAGGGTGCGCGAGCCGTCGGGAAACTCGCCGTTCTTCATCCGCTCGAACAGATCGAGGTTCTCCTCGACGCCGCGGTTGCGGAACGGGCTGGCGTGGCCGGGCCTGGTCAGCGTGCCGCGGAAGACGCGCATCTGTTCGGGCGTCTGGTCGCAGACGTAGGCCTTGCCGCCCTTGATGAGCAGGACGGCCCACTCGTAGAGCTGATCGAAGTAGTCCGAGGCGTAGTACAGGTGCTCGCCCCAGTCGAAGCCCAGCCAGCGGACGTCCTCCATGATGGAATCGACGTACTCCTGCTCCTCCTTGGTGGGGTTGGTGTCGTCGAAACGCAGGTGGCAGCGCCCGCCGTACTTGAGGGCCAGGCCGAAGTTCAGGCAGATGCTCTTGACGTGACCGATGTGCAGATAGCCGTTGGGCTCGGGGGGGAAGCGCGTGACCACCCGCCCCCCGCGGACGCCGGAGGCCAGCTCCTCGTCGATGATGTCCTCGATGAAGTGGGTCGGGGTGGACTTCGACTCGTCGGCGGGCATGTTCGTGCGGTCCTCGGAGTGGATCCATCGTGTTCAGGCGACCGGCGGGATTATAAAGG
>JABRVU010000284.1:0-14722 GCA_039961895.1 Phycisphaerae bacterium
GACCACCGGACCGCCCGACTCGAAATTGAGCGATAACTGTTCTTTCCCGATAGACTTAAGTTTCTTTGCCATGAAGCCAACCATCCGTGGTGGACAGGGGGGATCGTCCAAACAAACAGCCACCATCCCTCCGGCGTCGCCCGGAACGTCCCAATGGTTATAGTCATCGGCGTAGGAGAGTCCAGAGCCGGAGCGGCCAGGTCCTGATATAGCTTCACCAGCCCTGGGGTCGCTCCGATAAAACCGGCAAGATGCGTATCCTGGTGATCGGTAACGAACCGCCGTGGCCGTTGTGCTACGGCGGGCGGCTGCATGGCTACGAGCTGTGCCGCCGACTGGCCCGGGCCCACGAGTTGCTGCTGGTGGCCGAGCGGTCCTGCGAAGTCGATGATCCGCCCTTGCCGTTCCCGTACCAGGTGGGTTGCGCGTCAGCGATCACGGCTGGCCGCGATCCTGACGGCGAGAGTCCGCCCGATCCGCCCCTCAGCCGCGTCGAGCGCTTCTTCGGCATCGACCCCGATTTCACCCGCGAAGTGGTCCGCTTCGCCGGCCAATGGCGGCCGGACGTGGTCATCGGGATGAACTACCGGTCGCTGGCCTACCTCTCGCGCATCCGCGGCGTCCCCACGATCTGCGATCTCCTGGACGACGAGACGCTGCATCGGCTGCGCGAGCTGCTGGGCGGCCGGGCCACCAGCAAGTGGGCCGACCTCAAGTGTCTCCTGGCCGCTTGGGCTTACCAGCGCCGGCTGATCCCGAAAGTCACCGCTGTCACCGTCCTCTCCGAGATCGACGCCCGGTTCTGCCGCCGGCACACGCGCCATCGGCGCGTCGAGTGCATCCCGCACGGCGTGGATTGCGACCACTACCGCCCGATGGCGGTGCCCGAGGATGAGAACCGCGTGATCTTCTGGGGAAGCCTGACGTTCGGGCCGAACATCGCGGCGATCCTCATGTTCGCCGAGAAGGTCTGGCCGCTGGTCCTCAAGGCCCGGCCTCAGGCCCGCTGGACGATCATCGGGCGGGGCGACTCGCCGCTGCTGACGCCGGTCCGGCGGATGAAGGGCGTGGATTATCTCGGTTACGTCGATGATCTGCGTCCTCACGCGGCCGGGGCCGCCGTCGCGGTCGTGCCCATGGTCAGCGGCGCGGGCATCAAGAACAAGATCATGGAGGCCTGGGCCCTGGCCAGACCGGTGCTGTGCACGCCGACGGCGCTGGGCGACCTGCCGGGCGTTCACGGGCACAACGTGTGGCTGGCCCGCCGGCCGCGGGAGCTGGCCGACGGTCTGCTGACCCTGCTGGCCGACCGCGAACTGCGCCGGCGGCTGGGTTGGGCCGGTCGCCAGACCGCCCTGCGGCATTGCTCGTGGGATCGTGCCGCCGAGGCCTTCGAACGTCTCTGCCGGGACGTCGCCGGCGGGAGCCCCGAGGACGCGCGCGCGAATCGGCCGGTCGAGCGGCTCGCGGCGGAACACCGGCCACAGGAGGCGATCCATGCCGCTACGTAGCATCGCCTTCCTGCTGTTCTTCACCGTCAGTTCGGCGGTGTCGCTGGTGCACCCCATGGCCGGCGTGGTCGGATACCTGGCCCTCTACCACGTCTATCCCCAGACCACCTGGTGGGGCAAGCCGCTGGCCTTTCTGGGGGCCCGCTGGTCGTTCATCTGCGGCACCTGCCTGCTGATCGGCACGGCCCTCAACCTCAACCGCCTCCGGTTCGGGCGGCGTTTTCTGCATCCCGTCGAGGTGGGCATGCTGGTGACGCTGCTGGCCATCATCCTCTCGACGGCCACCGGGACGGTATGGGACGAACGCACCGAGACCTTCCTCGACAAGATGATGAAGGTGTTCCTGTTCGCCTTCCTGTTCTCGCACGTGGTGGTCACGCGGCAGCAGCTCTGGCAGGTGGTGGTGGTGCTGAACCTGGCGGCGCTGTACCTCGGGCATGAGGCCTACGTCGCGCCGCGCGGGGCGTTCGAGGGCAACCGCCTGAACGGCATCGGCGGGCCGGACTTCCAGGAGTCTTCGGGCCTGGCCATTCACCTGTGCGCCCTGCTGCCGTTCGTGCTGGTGCTGTTCCGGCAGCGGTCGTGGCTGTGGAAGGGGGTGGCGTTCCTGGCGGCGGGGTTCTCGGTCAACGCGGTGCTGCTGTGCCGGACGCGGTCGGCTACCGTCGCCGCCGCCGTCGCCGGCCTGCTCTCGCTGATCTATGCGCCGCGGCATCATCGCCGCTGGCTGGGAGCGATGCTGGGGCTGGGCGTCGTCGGGGTGGTCATCCTCGGCGACGCGTGGTTCTGGGAGCGCATGGCCACCATCGTCCGCCCGTCGGAGGGCCGCGACCAGTCGGCGGATACGCGCCTGGTCATCTGGTCGGCGGCCTGGGAGATGATCCGGGCCAACCCGCTGGGCGTGGGCGTGGGGCACTTCTCGGCGGAGATCGGGCGGTACGCCCGCGTCGCCGGGCTGGACCGCCGCGACGCCCACAACTCCTTCCTGCTGTGCGCCGCCGAGACCGGCTGGCTGGGCCTGGCCGCTTATCTGGCCACGCTGTTCATGGCCTGGCGCACGCTCACCCACCTGGCCCGCCAGACCCGCCGCGATCTGCTGGGCGACGACCGGCTCGAACTCATCGTCTTTGCCAATCGCATGGCCCTGCTGGTGTACATGGTCGGCGGGCTGTTCTCCAGCCGCTTTTACATGGAAGGGCAGTGGATCCTGATCGCGCTGACCGTCTGCACGGCCCGGGTGGTCGAGAATGAGCTGCGCGCCCTGCGCGAGCCGATGCTGCTCGTTCAGGATCCGGAATACGCGATACCCAGCGCGGGAGTGCCGGCCCTATGAGCCATCCCACCCGACACGTCCAACGCCGGGCTCGCACGGAGGCGTCGCGGACACTTCGTCCCGTCGATGGCGGACCGCGAGATGCGGGATGCGGCTTCGAGTCCTGGACGGACGAAGGAGGCGTCGGCGTGCTGGAGGCCCGTCCGGCCTCCGCGCCGCGGTCCAGACCGCGCCGCCGCGACGCCCGCCGTCCGATCCGCGTCTTGCACGTGGTGCCGGCGCTGGCCGGCGGCGGCATGGAGCGGGCCCTGATCCGGCTGATCCAGTGCACGACCCGCTCGGCCGGTCGGCGGGCCCCGAGCCTCATCCACGGCGTGTGCGTGCTGAAGGGCGCCGAGCCGGCCTTGCTCGAGCAGTGCGCCGCCCATGCCCGCGTGTGGGTCTTCGAGGCCGGCCGGCACGGCCGGGTGCCCGCCTGGCTGTGCTGGTGGAGGCTGCGGAAGGTGTTTCGCCGGTTCCGGCCGGAGGTGGTGCACGCCCGCGGCACGGGCGCGTGGTTCGACGCGGTCATGGCCGGGCGGACCCTCCCGGGGACGCGTCTGGTCCTGAGCTTCCACGGGAAAGAGCGGCTCGGCCCGCCGGGGCGCCGCCGACAGTGGATCAACCGCTGGGCCGCGAGCCGGGCCGACGCCCTCCTGACCGTCTCCCGCGAGTCGGCCGGGCAGCTCCGCCGAGATTACAGGCTGCCCGCCGACAAGGTTGCCGTACTGCACAACGGCGTGGACACCGAGCGCTTCCGACCGCCCGAGAAGGACGAAGCCCGCCGCATCCGCGCCCGTCTCGGGCTGGGTCCGCGCGATCGGGTGGTGGCCTGCGTGGCCAACCTGCTGCCGATCAAGGCCGTCGACGTCCTCTTGCGGGCCTGGTCCCAGGTCAGCGCCGGCGATCCGGGGGCCCGCCTGCTGTTGATCGGCGACGGTCCGCTGCGCCCGAGCCTGGAAGATTTCGCCCGCGCGACGGGCATCGCCTCCAGCGTGCGCTTCCTGGGGGCCCGCGAGGACGTGCCCGAACTGTTGCGGACCGCCGATCTGTCCGTCCTGCCCAGCCGCTATGAGGCGTGCAGCAATGCGATTCTCGAGGCCCTGGCCACCGGCCTGCCGGCCATCGCCTGCGACGTGGGCGGCAACCGCGAGCTGATCGTGCCGCGCTCGACCGGGTGGCTCGTCGAGCCGGATTCGCCCGCCCGGCTTGCCGACGTGCTGACCTGCGCCCTGCTCGACGACCCGGCCCGCCGGCGCATGGGCGCCCAGGCCCGCCGGACCGCGGTCGAATCGTTCGGGCTGTCGGCGTGGGCGGCCCGGTACGTCCGCCTGTACCGTTCTCTGGCCGGGAAGTCCCCGGGGCCGCGTGGGCGGCGGGAGGGCCCCGCGTGTGCGGAATAGCCGGACTGATTCGGTTCGCCGGACTCGAGCCGGGCGAGATCGGGCTGGGCGGCGCGATGGCCGCCACCTTGCGCCATCGCGGGCCGGATGACCTCGGCACCTACGCCGACCGCTTCGCCACGCTGGGCCACGCCCGACTGTCGATCATCGACCTCAAGACCGGCCGGCAGCCCCTGGGCAACGAAGACGGCTCGATCCAGGTGGTTTTCAACGGCGAAATCTACAACCACCGCGAGATCGCCCGGCGGCTGCGGGCCCGCGGGCACGTTCTGCACACGCGCTGCGACGCCGAGGTCATCGCCCATCTGTACGAGGACGACGGCGACGACTTCGTGCACGCCCTCAACGGGATGTTCGCCATCGGCCTGTGGGACGCGCGGCGGCGGCGGCTGGTGCTGGTCCGCGACCGTCTGGGCGTCAAGCCGCTGTATTGGCACGACGACGGACGGCGGGTGGCATTCGGATCGGAACTCAAGGCCGTCCTGGCCGCCGGCGGGGTGGAGCGGCGCGTGGACTGCCGCGCCCTGGCCGACTACCTGACCTTCGGCCACGTCCCCGCCCCGCTCACCATCTTTGATGCAGTCCGCAAGCTCGAACCGGGCTTTTTGGCGGTCATCACGTCGGAAGGGGCCGTGGTCCGGCGTTACTGGGACATTCCGCCGGCCGGTGAGGACGTCCCCATCGAGCCGCGCCATTTCGAGCAGTTCGCCGCCCTGCTGGAGGATTCGGTCGGGCTGCGCCTGGAGGCCGACGTGCCGCTGGGCGCGTTCCTGAGCGGCGGAGTGGATTCCGGCGCGGTGGTGACGGCCATGTGCCGCAAGGCCGGCGGTCGGGTCATTACCCAGACCGTTGGTTTCGACCGCGCCGATCACGACGAGCGCGCCGCCGCCGCCGCCACCGCCGCCCTGCTGGGGACCCGCCACCGCGAAGCCCTGGTCGAGGCGGACGCGGCGGCGGCGGCCGAGCGGCTGGCCCGCCATTTCGACGAGCCCTTCGCCGATTCCTCCGCCGTGCCCACCTATTACCTCTCAAAAGTGGCAAGAGAGGGCCTCACGGTGGCCCTGTCCGGCGACGGGGCCGACGAGACGCTCGGCGGGTACCGGCGCTATCGCTTCGACCTGGCCGAAGCCCGCGTCCGGGCCGGCTGTCCGCGATGGCTGCGGCGGTCGCTGCTGGGCCCGGCCGGGCGTCTCTATCCCAAGGCCGACTGGCTGCCCCGCCCGCTGCGAGCCAAGGTCACGCTGACCAACCTGGCCCTCGATGACGTGACCGCCCACCTGCGCAGCGTGTCCCTGCGCGGCGGGGCGTTGCCGCGGACCGTGCTGCGGCCCGAGACGGACCGGCTGCTGGGCGGGTACGACCCCTTCCAGCGCGGGCGCGAACTGTTCGATCGCTACCCGTCGCCGCACCTGCTGGGCAGGCTGCTCTACCTCGACATGAAAACGCTTCTGCCCGATGACATGCTGACCAAGGTGGACCGGGCGAGCATGGCCGTGGGGCTCGAGGTCCGCGAACCGATGCTCGACTACCGGCTGGTGGAATATGCGGCCTCGCTGCCGCCGGGGCTGCGCCTGGGCAAGCGGGTGTTGCGCGCCACCCTGGCCGGGTGGGCCGGTCTCGAACTGGCCCGGCGGCCCAAGAAAGGCTTCGACGTGCCGCTGGACGACTGGTGCCGCGGTCCGCTGCGCGAGATGAGCCACGACCTGCTGACGGGGGCGGCGGCCGGGACCGCCGAGTGGCTCGACCCGCGGGTCGTCCGCCGACTCCTGCGCGACCACGACCGCGGCCTGAGGTCGAACGGCGCGGTCATCTGGGCGCTGATGATGCTCGAACACTGGGCCCGTGCGTATCTGCGTCCGTCCGACCGCGGCGGGGCGGCGCCGCATCGCGGACCTGAACCCCGGCGGAGACTCGAGCACGCGGGATGCCCATGAGAATCCTGACCACGACGATGTGTTACCCGACGCCGTCCCGCCCCGACCAGGGCGTGTTCGTGCAGCGCCGCGCCGCGGCCCTGGCCCGGCGACACGAGGTCCACGTGGTGGCCCCGCAACCCTGGTGTCCGCTGCTGCGCAGGGCCGAGGCGAAGGCAAAGGCCGGTCCGGGGGCGGGCTTGATGCTGACGCCGGCGCCGCCTGAAAGCGCCGCGGGCTTCAGCCCGGGCGGGTTCTGGAGCCCGGCCATGCCGCGCCCTTCCGCCGCGGACGACCCCTCGGCATCGTGTCTGCCCACGACCTACCCCCGGATGCTCAGTATTCCGGTGCTGGGCTGGGCGACGGACGGCGCCGCCTTCGGCGCGTGCCTCCAGAAAGAGGTACGGCGGCTGTACCGCGCCGGGCATCCCGCGTTCGACCTGATCGACGCCCATTTCGAGTATCCCGACGGCGTGGGCGCCTACCTGGCGGCCCGCAAGCTCGGGTTGCCGGTGGTGGTGACGCTCCGGGGCAAGCTGGCGTCGCTTGCGAGAAGGCCCGGCCGGCGGACCCAGATCGCGGCCATGCTCCGCGGCGCCGACGGTTTGATCGCCGTGTGCGCGAGCCTGGCCCGGCTGGCGTGCCAGGTGGCCGGGCGCGACCTGGACGTGGCCGTCATCCCCAATGGGGTGGATACGGCCGTTTTCCATCCCCTGGATCGCGCCGCCGCCCGAGCCGCCCTGGGCTGGGACGCTTGTGGTCGTTACGTTCTGTCGGTGGGGCACTATCAGCGACTCAAGGGCTTCGATCGGCTGATCTCGATCTGGCCGTCGGTCCGGCGGGCGGCAGGCGACGTCCGCCTTGTGCTGGTGGGCAGCCGACGCGGTGAACGCGGATTTCTTCCCTGGCTCCGTCGCTTGGCGCGGGCCAACGGCACCGCCGACGCGGTGGCCTTCCGCGACACCGTCGGACCCGAAACCCTCAACCTCATGTACAACGCCGCGGACCTGTGCGTGAACGCCTCGCGCAGCGAGGGCTGGTGCAACGCGATCGCTGAATCGCTGGCCGCCGGGACTCCCGTCGTGGCCACCGGCGTAGGAGGGAACGCCGAACAGATTCGCAGCGGACAGACGGGCCTGCTGGTGCCCGACGGCGATTCGGACGCGCTGGCCGCCGGGATCGTCGCCGCCCTGGCTCGTGCATGGGACCGCGCGGCCATCGCCGCCGGCGGCTCCGCGCGAAGCTGGGGTCAGGCGGCCACCGAAGCCACGCAGGTGTTCGAGCGGATCGTCGGCCATGCCGGGAAGCGGACGGAGCGGGCCCAGCCTCTGACCGACAGGATGCCGGTCCCACAGGGATGATGGGTAGGGCAATGACCGGCAGGGTGCCGGTCCCACAGGGGAGTGCACGATGGACCGATGGCTGGCCGGTCGCGTGTTCTGGCCGTTTACCGAGCGGCTCTGCGGGCGGGATACGATGCGCCGCCTGCGCGGTCTGCAAGCGACGGACCGGCTCGCCGCCGAGGCCCTCCGCGCGATCCAGACGCGCAAGCTCCGCGCGCTGCTTCGGATCGCCGTCGAACACGCCCCATTCCATGCCCGTCGCATCCGCGCGGCCCGGATCGACCCCCACGCTCCGGCGGCGGGCGTGGACGTGCTCAGGCTTCTGCCGGCGCTGACGCGCGAGGACGTCCGGGAGCATCTTGACGAGGTTACGTGGCGCGACTGTCCCGGCGGGGCCCGGCCTTATTCGACGGGCGGATCGAGCGGAGAGCCGTTGAAGTTCTATTTCGACCGCCGTCGCCAGGCCGCCGACCAGGCCACGCGCTGGCGGGCTCGCGGCTGGTGGGGGCTGCGGCCGGGCGACCATGAGGTACTGCTGTGGGGGGCGCCCGTCGAACTGAAGGCTCAAGACCTGCTGCGGCGCCTGCGCGACGCCCTGCTCAACCAGCGGATGCTCAACGCCTTTCACATGACCGTCGACGCGATGGATGCGTACCTCGCGGTGCTCAGGGACTCGGATCTGCCGCCGGCGTGCCTGTACGGCTATCCCAGCAGCCTGGCCCTGCTGGCCCGGCACGCCGAACGGCGCGGGCTGGAACCCGGCGGGCTGGGTTCGACGGCGTTGAAGGCCGTCTTCGTGACCGGCGAGGTGCTCGCGGAAGCCGACCGCACGGCCATCGAACGGGCCTTCGCCGCGCCGGTGGTGATCGAATACGGCTGTCGCGACGGGGGGCTGCTGGCCTGCCAGTGTCCGTGCGGGCGCTTGCACGTGGCCGAGGAGAACGCCATCGTCGAGGTGCTCGATCCGGACGGACGGCCCGTCGAACCGGGAGGCGCCGGCGAGGTCGTCGTCACCCAGCTCGAATGTCACGCCACGCTCATGATCCGCTATCGCACCGGCGACCTGGCCGTTCTGGGCGACCGGGCCTGTCCCTGCGGGCGGGCGTCCCTGACGCTGCTCGACGTGCTCGGACGCAAGACCGACCAGATCGTGTGCCCGGCCGACGGCGGACTCAAACACATGCACGCGCTGGCGCTGATCTACGTGCTGCGCGAAGCGGAGGGCGTGAGGCAGTTTCGGGTGACGCAGCGCTCGGTGTCGGCCGTCGACGTCGAGATCGTGCCCGGGAAAGGTTACACCTCCGACGTCGAGGCCTGCATCATTCGCGGCCTGCGCGAACGGCTCGGGCCGCAGGTGGCCGTCCGCCTGTTCCGGCGGGAAGCCATCGCACCCGGCGCCTCCGGCAAACACGCCTGCGTCGTCTCCGAGATCCCCGGGAACGAACTGGAGCCGCTGGATTCGCGTTAGCCGAGCTCCGCTCACCCCGTCGCGGCTCGCGGGCGGGGGCTTGCTTTTGTACCGGCGGCGGCTAGAGTAAGGGTCCATGAGGGCGGAGTCTGTCGCCCCAGGGGTCAGGGCCCATGCGCATCATCTTCGACCCGCCGCCTGTCATGAGCGGAGAAACCATCGGCTAGCTCCCTTTTTCGCCAACCGACCGTCCCCGGGAGCTTGAGGGCTTTCCGGGGATTTTTTTTGAGCCGTTGATGTCCGACCACGCAACCACAACCGACCTGCCCGCCGCGTTGCCGGCCGGGGCACGGGCCAGCTCCGGCGTCGATCCGGGCTGGGCGGGCGATCTGCGCCGGCTGCTGATTCTGGCCGGGCCCAACGTCGCCACCATGGTGGCCGAGAGCCTGCTCAACATGGTGGACTTCTGGATCGCCTCGCGCCTGGGGCCGGCCGCCGCCGCCGCCGTGCTGACCGCCATCCTGGTGTTCATGAGCATCTTCGGCGTGCTGATGGGGACCATGGCCTGCGTCTGCACGGTGGCGAGCCAGTCCTATGGAGCCGGACGCCCGCGCGACTGCTCCGCCTACGCCTGGCAGGGCATCTGGATCTCGCTGCTGGTCGGGACGGCGAGCCTGGCCCTCTGGCCGGCGATTCCCGGCCTGTATCGGCTGATCGGCCACGAACCCGACGTGCAGGTCCTGGAGGTCGGCTATACGCGCATCCGGCTGCTGATCCTCGGGGCCGCCGGCGCCAACATGGCCCTGGCCGAGTATTTCAACGGCATCCAGCGACCGCGCGTCAATACCGTGTCGGTGATCGGCGCCAACCTGATCAATGCCGTGCTCAGTTGCGGCCTGGCCTTCGGACTGCTGGGTCTGCCGCGGATGGGGTTCATCGGCATCGCCGTCGGCACGGTCATCGCCACGCTGGTGCGGTCGGCCTGGCTGCTGGGGGCCCTGTGCACGGGGCAGTCGGCGTCGCATTACCAGGCCCGCCGCACCTGGCGCCCGGACCCGGCCAAGATGCGCAGGCTGGTGAAGGTCGGCTGGCCCGCGGGCGTGCAGTTCGTCCTCGAGATCGGCGCCTGGACGGCGTTCCTGGCCTGGGTGATCGGGAAGTTCGGCACGCTGCACCTGGCGGCCTCGCATACCTGCGCCCGGCTGACCGAGCTGGCCTTCATGCCGGCCATCGGCATCGGTTATGCGCTCAGCACGCTGGTGGGCGAGGCCGTCGGCCAGGGTCGGCCCGGCATGGCCCGCCGGAGGGCCCGTCTGGGAACGCTGCTCAACATGGCGTACATGGGGCTCATGGCGTTGGTCTTCATGTTCCTGGGCCGTCACCTCATGGCCGTTTTCACCGATGAGCCGGAGGTGATCGCACTGGGCGCCCGGGTGCTGGTCCTGGCCGGGCTCTATCAGCTTTTCGACGCGGCGGCCATCTCCTACAGCCTGGCCCTGCGCGGGGCGGGCGATACGCTGTTTCCGGCGGTGGCCGGGGCCGTGCTGGCCTGGGGCCTCATGGTCGGCGGGAGCCTCTACGTGGCCGAGTATCGCCGCGCGTGGGGCCTGCTGGGGCCCTGGGGCGTCGCCGCCGTCTACGTCGTGGTCATCAGCCTGGTCCTCTGGATCCGCTGGCGGCGGGGGAGATGGGCGAGCCTGGACGTGATCGGCCGGGCCCACCCGCCCGCCGAGGAGCAGGCCCGCTCCCTCGACCCGCTGGTCGGCCGCGAGGCCATCTCCGCCGACCCGCCGGTGATTGGAAGTCAGACCCGCTCAACATAATATTACGTCACCACGGAGGCCCGCGGACACGGAGTGGAGTCGTGGAGTGCGTCCCCCGACCCGTGGGCGACCGGCTTCCAGCCGGTCGGTGGCCGGGATTGTGGGACGCGCTCTGCGTGCCCGCGGGGTGTATCCGTTTCTGGACAGGCAAGATGTTCAAGGAAATACCCGCGCAGTTCGACTTTCCGGCCGCCGAGCGCGAGGTGTTGCGCTTCTGGGAAGAGCGGCACATCTTCGAGAAGTCGCTCCGGCAGCGCGAGGGGGCCCCGGTGTTCGTGTTCTATGAAGGTCCCCCGACGGCCAACGGCATGCCTCACCCCGGCCACTGCCTGACGCGCACGATCAAGGACGTCTGGCCGCGCTACAAGACCATGACCGGCCATTACTGCCCGCGCAAGGGCGGGTGGGACACCCACGGCCTGCCCGTCGAGACCGAGGTGTGCAAGGAGCTGGGCATCCACACCAAGCAGGAGATCGAACGCTTCGGCGTCGAGCGCTTCATCCAGCTCTGCCAGCAGAGCGTCTTCCGCTACATGAAGGAGTGGGAGGAGCTGACCCGGCGGATCGGCTTCTGGATGGACCTCAAGGACGCCTACGTCACCTGCCGTCAGTCCTACGTCGAGAGCATCTGGTGGGCCCTGGCCACGCTGTTCGAGCGCGGGCTGCTCTACCAGGGGCACAAGATCGTCTGGTGGTGGCCGCAGGGCGGCACCGCCCTGTCCGCCGGCGAAGTCGGGCAAGGCTATCGGGAAGTGGACGACCCCAGCGTCTACGTCCGCTTCCGGGCGGCGGGCAGGCCCGATCTGAGTTTTCTCGCCTGGACCACCACGCCGTGGACCCTGCCGAGCAACGTGGCCCTGGCCGTCCATCCCGAGTTCACCTACGCCCACGTCCGGGTGGAGGACGAGGAGTTCATCCTGGCCGAGGAGCGGATCCCGGCCGTCTTCAAGGGTCTGCCGGTCAAGCCCGAGCAGATCCACGTGGTCCGGCGGGTCAAGGGGTCGGAGCTGGTCGGCCTGAAGTATGAGCCGCTGTTCAACTATGCCCCGCCGGCGGGCGGACGGGCCCACGAAGTCATCGCCGCCGATTTCGTGACCCTCGACACCGGCACGGGCATCGTCCACGTCGCCCCGGCGTTCGGCGAGGACGATTACCGCGTTGCCCGGGAGAAAGGCCTGGGCTTTCTGCAACTCGTCGCCCCGGACGGCACGTTCGTGCCCGAGGCGACCGACTTCGCCGGGCGGTTCTGCAAGGAGGCCGACGCGGACATCATCCGCGACCTCAAGGAGCGCGGCCTGCTGCTGAAGCGCGAGCAGTACCGCCACGAATACCCCTTCTGCTGGCGGGCGGAGAACGATCCGCTGATTCAATACGCGCGCAAGAGCTGGTTCATCCGCACGACCGCTTTCCGCGAGGCGTTCCTGGCCAACAACGCCAAGATCCACTGGCTGCCCGAGCACATCCGCGACGGGCGCTTCGGCAACTTCCTGGCCGGCAACGTGGATTGGGCCCTGTCGCGCGAGCGGTTCTGGGGCACGCCGCTGCCCATCTGGGAGTGCGAGCAGACCGGCCGGCAGGAAGCGATCACCTCCTACGCTCAACTCCTGGCCAAGCCGGGCGTCGCCGGAACGGAAGCGTGGGAGCACGCCAAACGGGCCGATCCCGAACTGCCCGACGACCTGCGCGTGCACAAGCCCTACATCGACGCGGTGACGTATGACTCGCCGTTCGCTCCCGGCGCGCGGATGCGCCGCGTGCCCGAGGTCATCGACGTCTGGTTCGACAGCGGGTGCATGCCCTTCGCCCAGTGGGGCTATCCGCACGAGCCCGGCAGCGCCGAGACGTTCCTGGCCCGCTTCCCCGCCGACTTCATCAGCGAGGCCATCGACCAGACCCGCGGGTGGTTCTACACCCTGCTGGCCATCAGCACCATGCTGTTCGGTGATGCCGGCGGGAACGCGGGGCGCGACGGTACTTTTCAGAAGGCTTTCCCCCATCCCTTCCGCAACTGCATCGTGCTGGGGCTGATGTCCGGCGAGGACGGCAGGAAGCTCTCCAAGAGCAAGCGCAACTACAAGGAGCCGGGCCACATCTTCGACCGCGAGGGCGCCGACGCCATGCGCTGGTCGATGCTCAGTGCCCAGGCCCCCTGGACCGGCGTGCGCTTCAGCGAAGAGGCCATCGCCACCGACCAGCGCGAGTTCCTCATCAAGCTCTACAACGTCTACAGCTTCTTCACCATCTATGCCAACATCGACGGGTGGACGCCCGCGGATCCCGGGGTCCAGGAGTGCCGGCCCGGCGAGCTGGACCTGTGGATCGGGGCCGAGCTTCAGGGCACGGTCAACGACGTGCGGGCGGCCATGGACCGCTTCGAGAACTACCCGGCCTGCCGGCGGCTGGTGGAGTTCGTCGACGCCCTCAGCAACTGGTACGTCCGCCGCTCGCGCGACCGCTTCTGGCGCGGCGGCATGGACCCGGACAAGAAGGCGGCCTATCTGACCCTGTGGAACTGCCTGACCCGGACGGCCGAGCTGATCGCCCCGTTCACGCCCTTCTTCGCCGAGACGCTGTATCAGAACCTGATGCGGTCCCAGATCCCGGCCGTCGAGGAGAGCGTCCACTTGCGGAGCTATCCGCAGGCCCGGCCGTTGTCCGCGGAGGAGCAGAAGCTGCTTTCCGAGATGGCCGTCGTCCGCGAGATCGCTTCGTTGGGCCGGTCGGCGCGCATGGAAGCGAAGCTCAAGGTCCGCCAGCCGCTGGCCGTCGTCGAGCTGGTGCTGGCCGACCCGTCGCACCGGCAATGGCTGGAGGGCCACCTGCCGCTCATCGCCGACGAGCTGAACGTGAAGCGCGTGGAGTTCGCGGCCGACGCCGACCGCTACGTCAGCTACGAGGTCAGACCGAATTTCAAGAGCCTGGGCCCCCGGTTCGGGCCGCTGGCGCCGCGGCTCAAGAGCGTGCTGGCCTCGGCCGACGCGGCCGATCTTCGCCGCCGGCTCGACCGCGACGGCAAGGCGGTGGTGGCGGTGGACGGCCGGCAGATCGAGCTGACGCCCGACGACGTGCAGGTGGCCCTCAAGCCCCGCGAGGGCTGGACCGCCGCCCAGGGCCGGTCGGTCGTGGTGGTGCTGAGCACCGCCCTGACGCCGGAACTCAAGGCCGAGGGGCTGGCCCGCGAGTTCATCCACCTGGTGCAGTCCGCCCGCAAGGAAGAACGGCTCGACTATCAGGCCCGCATCCGGCTGCGCGTTTCGGCCGACGGGCCGGTGGCCGAGGCCCTCGCCGCGCACCGCGCGTACATCAGCAGCGAAACGCTGGCCGGCGACCTGATCCTCGACTCCGCGCCGTCGGTCGCCGGACACAACGGCGAAATCGACGGCCACCCGGTGAGTTTCACCATCGAAGTGGCCGGCGATGGTGCGGCCTCGAAGCCCGGCCGGCAACTCGGATGACCGACCGGCTGGAAGCCGGTCCCGCACGGGTCTGGGGGGCTTGAATCCGGCGTTGCCCGCCGCGACGCCGGGGAAGGGAGTTCCGACATGTCCAAACGTCTCTTGGCGTTCGCCTTTATGATGGTATTCGCGGCATGGTCCGTTCCGGCGGCGGCCCAGCTTCGCCAGCCCAGGGTGGCCCCCGGCCCGGGCGGCGAGCCCGACTGGAGCGTCCTGCTCGACAAGCTCTGGGGGCTGGACCTGGACCGCGACCTGCGCAACCCCGTCCTCGGCGACGCGCTTCCTGCCGTCCGGTTCGTGCGCGCCGACCGCAACAAGCCGGCGACGTTCACGCCGGTCATCGCCCTGGGGCTGGAGACGAAGACCCGCGGCGGGTGGTACGCGCGCAACCCGCGCCCAGGCCAGGACCCGCCGATCCTCAAGCACGAGCTGTGGTCCTACGCCTACAAGCAGCCGGCCGACCAGCAGAAGAGCCTCCACTTCACCCCGCCGTCGATCGCGGGTCAGGCTGAATTCGAACCGGGCGCCGGGGATGAGCCCTTCGGGCTGTGGAT
>JABRVU010000285.1:0-1200 GCA_039961895.1 Phycisphaerae bacterium
GTTGTTCGCGCTGATCTACGCGATCTATTTTCTCTACGTGCGCGAGCAGCGCGCGGGGGCGTCGCTGCGGAGGCGGATGGTCCTGGCGTCGATGCGGGCCCTGGTGCTGCTGGTCCTGGTGGTCATCTGGCTGGAGCCGGTGCTGGCCACCGACATTCACCGGACGGTCGAGTCGTTCACGCTGCTGCTGGTGGACGGCTCGGCGAGCATGGGTCTGCGCGACCGCTACCCGAACGCCGAGGACGCCCGGCGGGTCGAGCGGGCCCTGGCCGGGACGCCGGGGGCCCAGCCGGCGGAACTGACCCGTGAACAGTTGGCTGAGGCGGTGCTCAACCGCGACGAGGCCCGCGTCATCCGCGAACTGGCCGAACGGAACGCCGTGCACGTCTTCCGTTTCGCCGACAAGCTGGTGCCGGTGGGGCAGGTGACCGCCACGGGAACGGTCGTCGAGAAGCCGCAAAGCGGAAAAGAGGGGGAGAGGGCGGCGGGTGAAGGGGAGAACCCGGCGTCGCGGCCGGCCGCGTTCCGGATTCCCCACGCGGCGTTCGGGAACGCGACCGACGTCGGGCGGGCGATCCGGCAGGCGGTCGAATCGCAGGGCGGGGCCCCGATCGCGGGCGTGGTGGTGATCTCCGACGGGCGGTTCAACCACGGCGAGCCGGCCGAGGTGGTGGCCCGTTACGCGCGGAACAAGAAGATCCCGATCATCGCGGTGGGCGTGGGCGACCCCTCTCCGCCGCGCAACGTCACGGTGGCGGCGGTCGAGGCTCCGCCCAACGTCTTCGTCAAGGACCCGTTCAAGGTGACGGCCCACCTGCGGGCCGCGGGGCTGGACAACGCCCGCGTGCGCGTCGAGCTGCTGGAGAAGCCCCGGGACGCGTCCGCTGCGGTGCCGGCGGACTCGAAGGAGGCCGCCGTCGGCCCCGGCGGGCGGATCGAGCCGGTCACGTTCGATCGGCGGATCGGGGAGGCCCGCGAGGTCAACCTGATCGTCCGCGTGCCGCCGGTCGAGGCCGAGACCCTCACCGACGACAACCAGCAGGAAGTGACCGTGCGGGCCCTGGAGAACAAGATCCGCGTGCTGCTGATCTCCGGCGGGCCGACCTGGGAGTATCAGTTCCTGAGCCGGCTGCTGGAGCGCGACGCGACGTTCAACACCAGGGACCGCTCGCCGGCGCCCTCCTGGCTCAGCCGGGCCGC
>JABRVU010000286.1:0-3040 GCA_039961895.1 Phycisphaerae bacterium
TCAAGAACGTGACCGCCGGCGCCGACGCCATGGCCTTGACCCGCGGGATCGCCAAGGGGGTGGATGCCGTCGTCGAGGCCCTCAAGAAGCTCTCGCGCCCGGTGAAGGTCAGCGACCGTGAGGACCTCATCAGCGTGGCCTCGATCTCGGCCAACAATGACCGGGCCATCGGAGAGCTGCTGGCCGAGTGCTTCGAGAAGGTCGGCAAGGACGGGGTGATCACCGTC
Source organism: Phycisphaerae bacterium (assembly GCA_039961895.1). Classification (GTDB taxonomy): domain Bacteria; phylum Planctomycetota; class Phycisphaerae; order UBA1845; family PWPN01; genus JAAXZI01. The sequence continues at coordinate 228 of JABRVU010000286.1, forward strand.
GAGGAGGGCAAGAGCGCCGAGACCAGCTACGACCTGGTCGAGGGCATGCAGTTCGACCGCGGCTACCTGAGCCCGCACTTCGTGACCGACCAGGAGAGCATGGAGGCCGTGCTGGAGAAGCCCCTGATCCTGATCCACGAAGAGAAGATCTCCAGCGTGACCAAGCTGGTGCCGCTGCTGGAGAAAGTGGCCAAGGCCAAGCGGCCGCTGCTGATCATCGCCGAGGACGTGGAGGGCGAGGCCCTGGCCACGCTGGTGGTCAACAAGCTGCGCGGCATCGTCAACGTGTGCGCGGTCAAGGCTCCCGGCTACGGCGACCGGCGCAAGGCCATGCTCCAGGACATCGCCATCCTGACCGGCGGCAAGAACATCATGAAGGACCTGGGGATCGAGCTGGACAAGGTCACGATCGCCGACCTGGGCCAGGCCAAGAAGGTTCACGTCGACAACGACAACACCATCATCATCGAGGGGGCGGGCAACACCAAGGAGATCCAGGCCCGGGCCGAGCAGATCAAGCGCGAGATCGAGATCACGACCAGCGACTATGACCGGGAGAAGCTCCAGGAGCGGCTGGCCAAGCTCTCCGGCGGGGTGGCCCAGATCAACGTCGGGGCGGCTACCGAGACGGAGATGAAGGAGAAGAAGGCCCGCATCGAAGACGCCCTGCACGCGACGCGGGCGGCGATCGAAGAGGGCATCGTGCCGGGCGGGGGCGTGGCCCTGGTCCGCTGCATGAGCGCCCTGGACAAGGTGCAGGCCGAAGGCGACGAGAAGACCGGGGTGGAGATCGTGCGGCATGCGCTGGCCGCCCCGCTCAAGCAGATCGCGGCCAACGCCGGGCAGGAGCCGGGCGTGGTCCTGGCCAAGGTCCTGGCCAACAAGTCCGCCAACTTCGGCTATAACGCGGAGACGGACACGTACGGCGATCTGGTCAAGGACGGGGTGATCGACCCGACCAAGGTGGTCCGCACTGCCCTTCAGAACGGCAGCAGCGTGGCCCGCATCCTGCTGAGCACGGACTGCCTGGTGAGCGAGAAGCCCAAGGCCAAGGACGAGGAAGCCGGCCCGCCGGGCGGCGATGAGGGCATGGGCGAAGACTACTGATCGCGGATTGCGGACTTCGGATGGCGGGTGAGCCGAGGGTTCCCGGGTTCAGGAGAGCCGCGGGTCTGAAGCCCGCCGGGCGCAAAAAAAACAGAGAGCATTTCTGTCGAGGAGATATCGAACATGGCAAAAGTGAATCTCAGACCGTTGGATGATCGGGTGGTGGTCAAGCAGGGCGAGGCGGAGGAGCGGACGGCGGGGGGCATCGTGCTGCCCGACACCGCCAAGGAGAAGCCGCAGCGCGGCAGCGTGGTGGCCGTCGGCCCCGGCAAGCTGCTGGACAGCGGCAACCGCGGGGCCTTGAGCGTCAAGGTCGGCGACGAGGTGTTCTACGCCAAGTACGCCGGCTCGGACGTGGAAGTCAACGGCGACAAGTACGTCATCCTGCGCGAGAGCGACGTTCTGGCGGTGATCGAGAAGTAAAGGAAGCGTTTCCAGTTGCCCGTTTCCAGCAACCCGTTCCGGCGGGACGCCCGCCGGAGCCGGCGGCCGGGAGCCCCGACTGGAGACCGGGAACTGGAAACTGGAAAGCTTCGCCGCGCGAAGCGGCGAAGTCAGAGGAGCGATAAGGATTATGGCCAAGCAACTGATGTTTGAAGAGGTCGCCCGCCAGCAGATCCTGGAGGGGGTCACGAAACTGGCCGCCGCGGTCAAGGTGACGCTGGGGCCGACCGGGCGGAACGTGATCCTGCACAAGTCGTTCGGCTCGCCGCGGATCACCAAGGACGGGGTGACGGTCAGCAAAGAGATCGAGCTGCCCGAGCCGTTCCAGAACATGGGGGCCAAGATGGTCAACGAGGTGGCCAGCAAGACCAACGACGTGGCCGGCGACGGGACCACGCAGGCGACGCTGCTGGCCGAGGCCATCTACCGGGAGGGGCTCAAGAACGTGACCGCGGGGGCCAATCCCATGGCCCTCAAGCGGGGGATCGACGGGGCGGTGGCCGCGGCGGTGGAGCACATCCGCGGGCAGGCCGTCAAGGTCAAGGGCGACGACATCGCCAAGGTCGGAACGATCAGCGCCAACGGCGACGAGGAGGTGGGCAAGCTGCTGGCCGAGGCCCTCGAACAGGTCGGCGCCGAGGGCATCGTCGAGATCGAGGAGGGCAAGAGCCTCAAGACCGAGAAGGAAGTGGTCGAGGGCATGCAGTTCGACAAGGGCTACATCTCGCCCTACTTCATGACCAACCCCAACACGCTCGAATGCGTGCTGGAGGACGCCTACATCCTGATCTATGAGAAGAAGATCTCCAGCGTGCGCGACCTGGTGCCGCTGCTGGAGAAGCAGATGACCACGGGCAAGCCGCTGCTGATCATCGCCGAGGACGTGGAGGGCGAAGGGCTGGCGGCGCTGGTGGTCAACAAGCTGCGCGGGGTGCTGAACGTGGCGGCGGTGAAGGCCCCCGGCTTCGGCGACCGCCGCAAGGCCCTGCTGGGCGACATCGCCATCCTGACGGGCGGCAAGCTCATCAGCGAAGACCTGGGCATCAAGCTCGAGAACGTGCAGCTCGAGGACCTGGGCCGGGCCAAGAAGATCGTGATCGACAAGGACTCGACCACCATCATCGAGGGCGGGGGCAAGAAGTCGGAGATCAAGGCCCGCTGCGACCAGCTCCGCTCGATGATCGAGAAGACCACCAGCGACTACGACCGCGAGAAGCTCCAGGAACGGCTGGCCAAGCTGACCGGCGGCGTGGCCATCATCC
>JABRVU010000287.1:0-1888 GCA_039961895.1 Phycisphaerae bacterium
CCGTAGAAGCTCTCGCCCACGATGTTGGCCCGCCACATCTCGAAGAGCTTCATCCGCGTTCGGTCCACGACGATCAGGTGGCAGTCGCCGTCGCTTTCGCAGGCATAGCCGCTTTCGCCCTCCAGGGCCCCGCCGGGCGGAACGGGCACCGGCTCGAAGTCGCAATCCGGCGAATAGAAATCGCCGGTCCTGATGAAGCCGCGCAGGGGAGTGGAGGCATCGGCCTCGAGCACTTCGATCGAGAAGTCGATCTGCATCCGCCCGAAGCCCCACCCCCCGGCGCTTTGCAGCCAGGCGATGACCTGGTCGGACTCGACGTCCACCGGGGCCCGCGAAACGTCCTGATACCAGATGGAGGATCGCGGGAAGTAAGGGCGGCCCTGGGGGGTACAGGCGGGATCCGCCGGCACGTCCGACCCGCCGGCGCAATCCTGAAAACCGGCCAGATCGTCCTGGTCCACGTCGGCGTCGTCGTCCAGCAGCGCGTCCACGCACGCCGGATCGGTCTGGGCGACGTTCGGACCGGTGAGGCACTGCTGCAACAGACCGAAGTCGGTCTGGTCGACGTCCCCGTCGCGGTCGAGGTCCGCGGGCGCGGCGTTGCACGACAGCGCGCCGATCAGCAGGGGGCAGAACCAGGCAATGAGCCTGCTCCCGCCACCGGGTACCGCCGTAGGATCGAAACGGTTCATGAAGGCTTCTCCCGGGGGAAAGGTCCGCTCCGATGCTGCATTGTCCGCCCCCAACAAGTGTATAATCCACCACCGGCCCGCGCATAAGGAGTCTTCGTCCATGCTGCAATCTCCGCTGCTTGACCAGGCTCGGTCGCTGCTGGGTGGTGAAGGGGCCGTTGCGTCGGACAGGGACCGGCTGCGGGTTATCAATCCCGCGACCGGCGACGTGCTGGCCGAGCTTCAGGCGATGGGCGCGGAACAGACCGATGCGGCCATCGCCGCCGCCGAGCGCTTCCTGCGCGGCGGCTCGACGCTTCAACAGCGCCGCGCCTGGCTGGCGGGCGTGGCCGACCGGCTGATGGCCCATCAATCGGAGCTGGCCCGCGTCATCACCCTCGAGCACGGCAAGCCGTTGAAAGAGTCGCTCGCGGAAGTCGAATACGCGGCCGGTTTCTTCCGGGTCTGTGCGGATCACCTGGATCATCTTCGCCCGCACGTGCTGCCGGGGATGATGCGCAGGTGCCGCTGGACGGTGCATCGCCGTCCGGCCGGCGTCGTCGGGCTGATTACCCCGTGGAATTTTCCGCTGGCCATGCTGGCCAAGAAGCTCTCGGCGGCCATCGGGGCCGGCTGCGGAATCGTGGCCAAGCCCGCGTCGCTCACGCCGCTGTCGGCGATGGCCCTGGCCGCCGTGGCCGCGCAGGCCGGCGTGCCGGCGGGCATGTTGAACGTGGTCGTCGGTCCGTCGGGGCCGATCGGCCGGACGCTCTGCGAGCACCCGGCGGTGCGGCTCATCAGCTTCACCGGTTCGACCGAAGTGGGCCGGCAGCTCATGCAGGCCGTCGTGCCGGGAATGAAACGGCTGGCCCTGGAGCTGGGCGGGAACGCCCCCTTCATCGTGTTCGACGACGCCGACCTGCCCGCGGCCGTCGAAGGGCTGGTCGCGAACAAGTTCCGCGCCGGCGGCCAGACCTGCGTCTGCGCCAACCGCGTCTACGTGCATGCCCGCGTTCACGAGGTTTTCGTGGACGCGCTCCTGCCGCGCGTGCGGGCCCTGAAAGTCGGCAACGGGCTGGAGCCCGACACCGATCTCGGGCCGCTCATCAACCGCGAGGCCTTCGACAAGGTCCAGGCCCACGTGCAGGACGCGGTGACGCACGGGGCCCGGCTGCTGGCCGGCGGCGAGGCCCCCCGCCCCGCCCACGAGTGGGGCG
>JABRVU010000288.1:0-3129 GCA_039961895.1 Phycisphaerae bacterium
GCCCGAGCGAACGGAGCCGATCGCGGCTGGGCTCCGCAGCGCCGAGCGACCGGAACAAGGACAGCAACTCGGAGTAAAGCTCCTCCTGGTGACGGAGCAGCCGCTCGAAGTCCTGCCGGTACTCCTGCTCGCGGCGGTTCAGCTCGGCCAGCAGCTCCTCCCGGCTGACCACCCGCAGCGTCACCTTGGCCGACTCGCCCGCGTTCGGGCCGGAAACGTCGTCGAAATCCTTGGCCTGGGCGTACAGCGTCAGGCGGTCGCCCTCGGCGGCGCCGTGTCGGCCCGCGGCCCACTCCACCGTCCGGGTGAAGGTCTTAGTGCCCGGCTCGAAGCCCTCGATCGGCTCTTCTTTCGCGCTGGAACCGGGCTTGCCCAGGTCGTGGACCAGACCGGCGGAGGCCAGCCCGTAAGGATCGGCGAAATCCATCTCCACGGGCAGGACGGCCTCGGGCGTGATCATCTCCCCGGCGCCGCGGACGCGCATCTTGACGGTCGGCGGCTTGTCGGCCAGCAGCCGCACCGACAGCCGCAACGGCGGCGAGCGCTCGCTGACGCTGCCGAAGCCCAATTCGTCCTCCATTTCGAAGTAATAGGCGGCGGTGCCGGGCGGAGCGTCCTCGGCCGTGAACTCGCGCTCCCCCACCCGCCGGGCCGGGCCCAGCTCCTGCGGGTCGCCGGTGGTGTCGCGGATCAGTACGGCCCTGGTCACCGGCTTGTTGGTCCTGATGTGGAACGTCAGCCGGCTGCCCTTGAGGGCCTCGGCCACGGTCTGACCGGCGCGCAGTTCGTAACGCGCCATCCGGGTGTAGGCCGGCGGAAGGATGGCGATGCCCACCTCGTCGATGCGCGGCCGGTCCACCACCTCGATCAGGAACCAGTCGCTGCGCGCGTCGCCGCCCTCGACCCGGCAGCGCAGCGTCTCCTCGATCCGGTTGAAGGTGTGGGTGAAGCCGACGGCCTGGCGCGCGCCCGACCCGTCGGCCTGCGACAGCACCGCCGGCATCTGGACCCGCTCGGCGACGCCGCTCTCCCCGCGATACGCGATGAAGGCCTGGCGGGGCGGCTCATAGCCTTCCACCACGTCGGCGGTCACGGTCACGTCGTCATCGCGGGCCACGACCAGCCGGCCGTCCTTCAGGTCGCGCACGACCAGTTTGTTGCGTTGCGGCCAGTCCAGGTTGCGCAGCAGCACGTTGCGCTGGAACCACAGGCTCATCACGTCGCCGGCGGCCAGAGCGGCGGTCGCCACCAGGGCGATGCAGCCCAGCGTCACCGCTCCGCGCCGGCAGGCCCGGGCGTGGGCCAGGGCGTTCTGAAAGCGCAGCCCGCGGGCCTGGACCTGGGCCTCAGCGATGACCGCGCTCATCAGGGCTTCCGAGCGCCTGGCGGAGGAGGCTGCCGCCCCGGCGCCGGCGAACTCGACCGCGCTGACCAGCCGGCTGGACAACTCCGGGAACCGGCGCTCGACCAGCAGCGCCAGCTCGACGTCGCTGACCGGCACGCGCAAGGGCGTCCACACCCAACGCCAGGCCACCGCCGCCAACGCCAGCAGCAACGTGGCGAGCTGCGTGAGACGCATGTCCCAATCCAGCCGGAAGGCCCGGTCCACCAGCAGGGTGATGAACATGGCCGCCAGCACGGCCGGGCACAGTACCGACAGCCCGTCGAGCAGCGCATAGAGCCGCAGCCGCCGGCCCAGCGCCCGCAGCCGGGGTAGAACCTGGTGCCTGAACTGTCCCGTCGCCTGATCGGTCATGCCGTTCTCTGTTGTCGCCCACGGCCCTGGTTAGGCCCGGCGCCGCGCGGGCTCAATGCCCGCGGCGCTCCGCGGGGGTCCGAAAACCATGAAAAGCCGACCGGCTGGAAGCCGATCCCCAGGGGTTGAAGCCCGGGCTCAGAGCAGGTGCGAGCGCTTGCGCACCAGCCACTCGATGCCCAGCAACGCCACCAGCAAAGCCAGCGTCCACCACCGGTCCCACAACGGCGACGACGGCCCGTTGAGCGTGAAGGCCCGCGTGCCGCTGGGAATCAGCGTGCCCAACTGGTCCAGCTCGTCGATCTCCAGGTACTTTCCGCCGGCCGACTGGCTGGCCAGCAGTTGCAGCGAATCGCGGTCCAGCTCGGGCTTCTGGAATTCGAGTTCGGGCCGGCCCACGCGGACCTCGCCGCGGATGACCGCCGGCTCGGCCCCGGAGGCGCCCGGCAGGTCGATCTGAACCGTGTGCCGGCCCAGCTCGGAGGGCACGAACTCGCCGCGGAACCAGCCCGGGCGGTTCGGCTGGGCCTTCAACACCAGGGACCGCTCGCCGGCGCCCTCCTGGCTCAGCCGGGCCGCCACCTCGTCCTGCTGCAACGGCAGGTGCCGGGCGTCCAGCAGCCGGGCCTCGACCACCACCGCCTCGCCCACCGCGTACTGATCGCGCTCGAACTGGATCAGCCCGCGCTGTTGCCCGCTGAGCAGCTTGCCCTCCACCAAGTGGCGGATCAATTGTATCCAATAGCGGTTGAAATAGCGGTCCCCGTAGCGCCGCCAGCGCCACGTCGAATCAAAGGCCATGAAGCCCGTGCGCCCGGTGCCGAAGAACTGCGTGGCCAGCAGCACGTGCCAGCCGTACGAGTTGCGCATCCGTGGGTTCGAGTGCCGCAGCAGCACCGTCGCCACCGGCTTCTCCCGCCGCACCGGGTAATGCCAGTACACTCCCGGCAGGCGGGCCCAGATCTGCGGGTTCTCCGCCGGCACGTCGGACATGGCCAGGATCGGGCTGCCCATCGCCGTCGGCGGGATGGTGAACGGCCAGCCGGTCGGCTGGAAGTGGCCCAGCTCGTTGAGCACCAGGTCGGCCTCGTTCGCGTCGATCACCACCGGCAACAGGTCCAGCAGCGAGCGGGTGTTGGCGTCGTGGGCGAAGCGCGGGGCGTGGATGCGGCCGGCCACGTACAGCAGCCCCCCGCCGAAGCTGCCCACGAGCTGCTCCACGTGCGCCGTCCAGGCCGGGTCGAAATCCCCCGGCTGCGGGTCCAGCAGCACGATGCAGTCGTACGCCATCAGCTCTTCCTGGTGGCGGGGGAAGTGGTCGATGACCGTGGTGCCCTCGCGGACCGCGGTCTCGTCGGCCGACTGGAGCCACA
>JABRVU010000289.1:0-4968 GCA_039961895.1 Phycisphaerae bacterium
TCGAGTCGCGCGGCGAACGCTGCATCCGCAACGCCATGCCCGCGGTCAGCATGACCGCCGCCGTCTCGCTGATGCAGCGCCCGATCGAGAGCACCACGCCGGTGCTGATGCCCGGCAGGGCCGAGCGCAGCACGATGTGACAGGTGGTCTGCCAGCGGGTGCTGCCTACGCCGTAGCTGACCTCGCGGTAGGCGTAGGGCACGGCCCGGATGGCCTCCTCGGCCGTGCGGATGATGGTGGGCAGCACCATCAGGGCCAGGGTCAGCGCGCCGGACAGGACCGAAAAGCCCAGCCCCAGGGTGATGCCGAAGAACACGAACCCGAACAGCCCGAAGATGATGGAGGGAATGCCGGCCAGGCAATCGGCCCCGAAGCGGATGACGGCGGTCAGGCGGCTTTCGCGGGTGTACTCGGTGAGGTAAACGGCGGTGGCCACGCCGATCGGGGCGGCGATCAGGACGGCCAGGCCGGCCACCAGCACCGTTCCCACCACCATCGGCAGAACGCCGCCTTCCTTGCCCATCCTTTCCGGCGCGTCGGTCAGAAAGGTCCAGGTGACGTACGGCAGACCGCGCGCCAGCACGAAGGCGATGATGAACACCAGGACGCCGACGGTGACGGCGGCCATGCCCCAGAGCAGCCCGACCACGCCCCGCTCGACGACCACGGGAGAGAGCCTCATCGCGTCCCTCCCATCGCCATCCGCCGGCGCGAGACGGCCATGGCCAGCGTGTTGAGCACCATGATGATGACGAACAGGGTCACGCCCGTCGCGAACAGGGCCTGGCTGTGGGCACCGCTGGCGTAATTCATCTCCAGGGCGATGTTGCTGGTCAGCGTGCGCACCGAGTCGGTCAGCCGGCGGGGGATGTCCAGCGAGTTGCCGGTGACCATGATGACGGCCATGGTCTCGCCGACGGCCCGCCCCATGCCCAGGATGACGGCGGCGAGTATGCCCGATCGGGCCGCCTTGAGCATGAGCATGTGCGTGGTCTGCCAGCGGGTGGCCCCCAGGGCGATCGAACCCTCCCAGAACGGGCGCGGAACCGCGTGCAGGGCGTCCACCGAGATGCTCGTCACCGTCGGCAGGATCATGACGCCCAGGACGATCGAACCGGCCAGCACCGAATAGCCTGCCCCGCCGAGGTGGTCGCGGATCAGCGGAACGATCGTGACCATGCCCATGAAGCCGTACACGACCGAGGGGATGCCGGCCAGCAGCTCGATCACCGGCTTGAGGATCCTGGCCAGCGCCGGCGGGCAGAACTGGGTCAGGACCACCGCCAGACCCAGACTGAACACCACCCCGATGACCAGGGCCCCCAGCGTGACCAGCAGCGAGCCGACGATCATGGAGAGGATGCCGAAGCGGCCCTTGCCCGGCGACCAGTCGCTGGAACAGAAGAAATCGCGCCCGCCGACCTGCACGATCAGCGGCATCCCCTCCTTGAAGATGAAGACCGTCATCAGCGCCAGTCCGAGAATCGCGGACAGGGCGACGGCCATGAGGATCGTCTTGATGAGCTGATCCTGTCTCATCGGGCTCGGATGAATCCTTCGGCCTCCAGGGCCTTCTGCCCCTCGGGCGAGAGCACGTAGTCGATGAAGGCCTGGGCGTCCGCGCCGGGCGGACCCTTGGTCACGAAAAGAAACGGCCGGGCCAGCTTGTAGGTGCCGGCCAGGACGCCTTCGGCGGTGGGTTCCTGCCCGTCCACGCGCAGGGCCTTCACGTCCGTGCCCACCTGGCCGAGCGACATGTACCCGATCGCCGCCGGCTCGGTCCTGACCATCGCCTTGAGGGCCCCGTTGCTGGCCTGGGCCATGGCCCCGCGAAGGATCTCCTCCTGGCCCATCACCAGGTGGACGAAGGCCTCGCGCGTGCCCGAACCCTCCTCGCGGGTGACCAGCCGGATGGGCACGTCGTGGCCGCCGACCTCCTTCCAGTTGGTGATCCGACCGCTGAACATGCCGCGGATCTGTTCCGTGGTCAGGGCGTTGACCGGGTTGGCGGGATGGACGATGACGGCCACGCCGTCACGGGCGATGACCACCTGGTTGAACTGGGCGGCCTCCTCGGGCTTGAGTTCGCGCGAACACATGCCGATGTCGGCCATGCCGCTGAGTGCGGCCTTGAGCCCGGCCGCCGACCCGCCCGCCTGAACGTCCACTTTCCGCCCGGGATGTTTCTTTTGATACTCCCCGGCCAGCAGTTCCACGTAGGGATGGACCGAGGTCGAGCCGGCCACGTTCACCGTCTGCTGCTGTTCCTTCCGGCATCCGGCGGCCAGCAGGGTGCAGGCCAGCAGTCCCATCGCCGGCGCCGGCAGTCGTCTTATTCGCGTCATTCACCTCTCCCTGGTATCACCGGCCGGAAGAAGACGTCCAGCCGGGCGGCGGCGGTTTCAGCCCCGATGATGGCGGACGATCTCTCCGGTCCCCAGAAAAATCACGTCTTCGGCGATGTTGGTGGCATGATCCGCGATGCGCTCCAGGTTCTTGGCGATGGAGAGCACGTCCAGGTGCACCGAGATCAGCTCCGGGTTGCCGGTGGCCTGGGCCACCAGCTTGCGCACCAACTGCCCGTAGACCGCGTCGATGGCCGCGTCCTCGTCGATGATCCGCCGGGCCGCGGAGGGGTCTTCGGCGGCGTAGGCCCGCAGGGTCTTGCGCAGCATGTCCTGCACGCCGCCGATCATGTCCTTCACGTCCGCCGCCGTGCCGGCCAGGCCCGCGTTGTCCAGGTGCCGGGCCCGCTGGGCGATGTTCACCGCGCAGTCCGCCACCCGCTCCAGGTCGCTGTTGACCTTCAGCACCGTGGTCAGCAGGCGCATATCCGAGGCCATCGGCTGGAACAGGGTGATCAGCCGGATCACCTCGGACTCGATGGCCACTTCTTCCGCGTCGATCTCCGCGTCCCGGGCGATGACCCGCAAAGCCAGGGCCTGATCGATCCGCAGCGCCGCCGTGCAGGCCTCGTCCAGCATGTCCTCCACGGCGCTGGCCAATCGAAGCGATCGGCGCCGCAGCACGTCGAGCAGCTCCACGAAATGAGCGGTCATGCGGGTTTGTCCATATACCCCCGGCGGACGCCGTTCATCACCAGCTCATCCACAGGCCGCCAATCCCAGTTTGAAACCGACGTTTTCAGGAGGCGTTCGGACTGGATTAAGAAACCATAAAGAGTGCTGACGGCGGATTGCCGTCCATGTCCCGTTGTAGCACTGCCGGGGGTGTCTGAAAGTGTTTGGACGGCTTCGAGTTACACGTTTGAGTGGCTGGAAGTCCGGCTTCGGCCGTCCGCCGACCCGCGATTGGGAACGCATATCGCCCCTCATACGGCCGGAACCGTGACGGAAAAGCGACCACGTGGGAGCGGTTCAAGACCCTCGCCGCTACCCTGAGGACGCCGCTCTGAAGGGCTCGGTCGGACCGTCTCATACGCGGCGCTGGACCGGCAGGTCGATCCTGTTTCCGTTCCCGGCGAGGACCGACTCAGGCCGACGTGCATTCCCACTCGATGCCGAGCTTCTTGACGGCGTAGCCGACCTCCTTGGTGCAATCGCCGTAGCAGGTCATCCAGTGGAAGCCGCGCATGTCGGCCAGGAGCTTCTCCCAGTCGCCGTCGATGGCGATGTCCACCTGCGACCGGCAGATGGGCAGGAAGGGGTTGGCCTTGACCTTGGCGGTGAAGCCCACCCACCTGCGGCAGCCGAAATCGGGCACCACGTTGGTCAGCACGGTGCCCTCCTTCATGGCCACCTTGGGCGCGGCCCCGTAGTCGGACTCGAAATGCGTGTGGATCTCGGCGGGCTCATAGGTCTTCCCGTCCATCTTGCGCGGGGCGGTGCAGTGGGCGATGGTGACCACGCCGTGGTGCGGCCAGGTGGGGTCGTTGAGGAACACCGGCCGGCCGGTGATGTGGTGCATGAGCATTCCGGCCGGGATGACCACGAAGTCCGACTCGCAGAAGGCCAGCAGCCCCTCGTCATTGATGAGGCTCAGCGGCAGGCAGGCGGTGGTTCTCGACAGCGGCATGACCGTGCCCATGCAGTGCTGGATGGTCATGGCCGTCGCTTCGTTCTCCGCCATGAGGTCCTTGAACACGCGATAGAGCACGAAGGCGTTCTCGACGAACTCGCGGGCCGTCTTGAGCGCCACCTTTGGCTGGGCGAGATAGTCAGCGGCCTTTTTTTTCGCCTCCGCCAGGGCTCCGGCGTCCCGCCGGTATTTCTCGATGCGCTTGCCGAGGTCGTCGTAGGAAACGTCGCGGATGTCGAGGTGCCACTTGTCGCGGGCGATGGGCGGGGCCAGTTGCAGACCCTCGCCCCAGCCGCCGGCGCCCCCGACGGCCACGATGCGCTGGCCGAGCGTGCGACGAAGTCCGCAGAGGGCCCGCAGCCGCCACTCCAGGTCCGCGTACTCGTCCACCACCACGTCATGGACGTCGATCTGCTTGAGCTTGTACTCGTCGCCGGCCCGGCGCAGGAAATGCGGGTGCAGGATCTCGTACCACAACGAGACCGGCCCGGAGTTGTGGCGCAGGAAGAAGATCGTGGGACGGTCCGGGGAGAGCAGGGCGTCGAGCACACCCTGCCCGCCGTTGGCGGCATAAATGACCATCACGTCGCAGGCCTGGGCGGCCAGGGCCCTGGCCTGTTCGACGGTACGGGCCGTGCCCACCGGGAGCAGACGGACCGGCAGGCCGGCGGCCGAGGCCATCCTGCTCAACTCGCCGGCGATCCGGCCGGTCTCGCTACGCACGTCTTCTTCGGACATCAGCCCGCCCCAGGGTCGCCAACTGGTCTGTTCCCGGCGCTGGAAAAGCTCGTAGACCAGGACAGGATGGACCCTGAGTTCATTGACCGGTTTGACGGCCGGGCGCGTGGTCGCCGCCGCGGGCTGTTGGGCCCGGGCCCCGGCGGCCAGCCACGATCCCACCGCCGCCGTTCCCGCCCCGGCCAACAACCC
>JABRVU010000290.1:0-17960 GCA_039961895.1 Phycisphaerae bacterium
GCCACACCGCCCCCACCCGATACCACCCCCATCGAGCAACCGCTTTCGCGCTTCTCACGTCTCACTTCTCGCTTTCTTGCTTTTTCGCCGGGAAGCCGGCCAGCCACTCCTTGTGCGCCGCCGAGAGCCGCTTCACCACGTCCGGGTGGCGCGCGGCCAGGTTGACGCGCTCCTGCGGGTCGGCCTCGACGTTGGACAGGAAGACCGCGTCCGGCCCCTGGGCCCGGTTGTTGCGGTTCTCGGCGGTCATGTTGATCAGACCGTTTTCGACCAGTTTCCAGCAGCCCTCGCGGACGGCGTGCTGGTTGGCCCACTCGAAGAACAGCCGCTCGTGGCCGGGGGCCTTGGCGTCGCGGAACAGCGGCGCCCAGCTCCGGCCGTCGATGACCACGCCGGGAGGCGGCTCCGCGCCGATCACCTCCGCGATGGTGGCGAACACGTCCATGCCGATGGTCAACTGGTCGCGGGTTTCGTTCTCGGCGACGCGGCCGGGCCAGGAGATGATCCCCGGGCAGTGCATGCCCCCGTCGAACAGGCTGCGTTTGTGCTCGCGGAAGGGGGCGTTGGAGCCGCCGCCCTCCCCGCGCCGGGTGGTGTGCGGGGCTCCGTTGTCGCTGCCGAAGAATACGAAGGTCTTCTCGGCCAGGCCGCGGGCCTGCAACGCCGCCATGATCCGCCCGATGGAATCGTCCATCCCCGCGACCATGGCCGCGTACACCCGCCGGGCCGGCGGCAGGCCGGCGTACATGGCCATGTACTTCGCGTGGGCGGCCATCGGGTAATGCGGCACGTTGTAGGCCGCGTAGATCAGGAACGGCCGCTCCGCGTTGGCCTCGATGAACTTCAGCGCCTCGCGCGTGATCAGGTCGGTCATGTGCACGCCGTCTTCCCACACCTCGGTGCGGTTGTGGAAGAGGTCGTGGTACCAGGGCTCGGAGGCGTAATACAGGTGCGAGAAGGGATCGACGCAGCTGGCGTGGAAACCGAAGAACTCGTCGAACCCCTGGGCATTGGGGGCGGTCGCGGGCGTCGAGCCCAGGTGCCACTTGCCGAAGACGGCCGTTGCGTAACCCTTGCTTTGGGCCAGCTCGGCAAAGGTGACCTCCGAACCGGGGATGCCCTCGACCTCCAGCCCGGAGGCGATGTTCACCTGCGAGGACATGCCGATGCGCGGCGGGCAGCGCCCGGTCAGCATGGCCGCCCGCGAGGGCGCGCAGATCGGGGAGGCCGCGTGATAGTTCGTGAAGCGCAACCCCTTGCGGGCCAGGGCGTCGATGTGGGGCGTGCGGATGTCGGGGCAGCCGTTGCAGCCCACGTCGCCGTAACCCAGGTCGTCGGCCAGGAACACGATCACGTTCGGCGGCCGGTCGGCGGCCAGCCCCGGCGCCGTCAGAAAGACGACTACCAGAAAACCAAGGGAATTGCGCGAGCTTCGCACCTTCTCACCTTTCCGTTGTCTTGCCCAGAGCCCGTCAAAAACCGAGTGGGACTGGCTTCCAGCCGGTCGGTTTACAGGGTTGAAGGACGCAGGATTACTCGCCGGCTCGTCCGGCCGGCGCCGACCGGGGCGGGAATGGCAGCCGGGCGTCCGCCGGCAGCGCGTCGAGGACGCGCCGGAGCTTCTCCCGGGCCGCGACCACCGCCGGGTCGCGGGAATCCTTCAGATCGCCGGTTTCGGCCGGGTCTTCTTCGACGTCGAACATCCTTCCGTCCTGATAGAGCTTGAACCGCCCGTCGCAGACGATCCGCCCGGCGCCAAGCTGCGAGAAGACCCACTCCCGCGGCCGGTAGGCCGGATCGCCCCGCAGCAGCGGAGCGAACGATCGCCCGTCGAGGGTCACTCCCGCCGGCGGGGCGGCCCCGGCCAGCTCGAGCAGCGTCGGGAAGAAGTCGCTGAAATCGACGGGCGCCGCCGTGGCCCGACCGGCGGCCACCTGTCCCGGCCAGCTCACGATCAGCGGCACGCGGATGCCCGCCTCGCGCAACGTGGCCTTGCCCCCGTTCACCGCCCGTCCCCTGACCATCCCCTTCACTCCGGTCACCGTCCCGTTGTCGGTGGTGAAGATCACCACGGTCCTGTCGCGCAGCCCGAGCCGCTCGAGCGCCGCCAGCAGCCGGCCCACCTCGCCGTCCAGGTGATCGACCATGCCCGGATGCAGGGCCGCTCCCTTGAGCGACTCGTTCCCGCGGTTGGCCGGCGTATGCGTGAACGGCGTGTGCGTCAGCACCATCGCGTAGTAGGCCAAAAACGGTCCGTCCTTCTTGCGGGTCATGAAGTCGATCAGGAAGCCGGTGAAGACATCCGGCCCGAACTCGCCCTGGCGCGTTTCGCGTCGGCCGTTGGTCTGGACGTAGGCATCGAAGTAACGTTCCGCCGCCGGGGGGTTGTCCGACTCTACCCCGGGCCAGACGCAGTGCTCGTCGAAACCGTGCCTGGCCAGCGCGTCCGGGTGGGTGCGGAAGTCGTTCATCTGCCACTTGCCGGCCACGGCGGTCGCGTAACCGGCCTCGCGCAGCACGCGCGCGAAGGTGATCTCGCGGTTCCAGTCGAAGTATTGCCCGCCCCAGCGCGGCGTGTCGTAATGGGTGGTCCACCCGGTGCGGAACGGATACCGCCCGGTGAGCAGTTCATGACGGGTGGGGGTGCACAGCGGCGTGGCATAGGCGCGCTCGAATCTCATTCCCGACGCGGCCAGCCGATCGAGGTGGGGCGTCTGGTGCTCGCTGCCGTAGCAGCTCAGCCACTCCGGCCCCAGGTCGTCGGCCATGATGAACAGGATGTTCGGCCGCTGGGGCGCGGCCGGAGCCAGCGCCAGAACCATCGACAGGAATCCCGGGATGCCGGTCACGGCGGGTCTCCTTGAACTTCACCGGCCACCGCGGCGGCGCCTGGTTGTTCCGCCGGGCGTGGCCTGGGTCCGCCTTCCAGCAGGCTGACGCCGCATCCGACGGCCAGATGGACGATCAGGGCGACCAGCGTGATCCACTGGAAACTCGGCGCCGAGCCCGGGGCCAGCAGTCCCCAGAACGAGAGGAATCCCCCCACCAGCCATCCGGCCAGGGCTCCCGCGGCCGTTCCCCGCGGCGTGGCGAAGGGCACGAACAGGGCCATGAAGAACAACCCGAAGAGCGGCGCGACGAACACGTGGTTGGTCCGCGTGGTCAGCTCCATGATGTTCACGCCCCGGGCCAGCTTCATCATCTGCACGCTGCCGATCACCGTGACCACGCCGACGGCGGCCGAGATGTAGATCTGGCGGCGCAGCCGGACCTGCTCGGAGGCGGGCCTTCGGCTGAAACGATCGAAGAAATCGGCCGAGATCACCGAACAGGCGGAGTTGATCCCGCTGGACAGGCTGGACATGGCCGCCGCCAGCAGACCGGCGAGGACCAGGCCGGTGACGCCCGGCGGAAGGTAATGCACGATGTAATAGGGAAACAGCTTGTCGGCGTCCCGGACGATCGAAAGGCCCGGCGGCGGGTGAGCGCGGAAAAAGCCCAGCAGGGCCAGGCCCACGCCGGCCAGCACCAGGTTGACCAGGATGTTGGCGCCCAGGGTCAGCAGCAGGGCCCGACGGGCCGCGCGCACGTCGCGCGTGGCCAGGTAGCGCTGAATGGCCATCTGGTCCGACCCCGACGTGCAGATCCACCACAGGGTCATGTACACCAGCGAGCCGACCACGGTGACGCGCACGCGAGGGTCCAGACTGAACAGCGGCTGATGCTCCCAGGTGGGAGACCAGGTCCGCGGCCACCAGGCGCCCACGCCGCCCAGCCTGACGGTGATGACGACGATGGCCGTGAGGGCCGCCCCGAAGAGAATCAGCGATTGGACGACGTCGGTCATCACCACGGCGCGAAGCCCGCCCATCGACGTATAGATCAGCGTCACCAGTCCGATGCAGACGGCCACCGGCAGGGTGCGGGCGGGATCCCAGCCCATCACCGTCACGATGAGCTTGTCCGCCGTGATGTAGGTGATCAACGACATCCACAGCAGGCGCGTGACCAGGAAAATGCACGAGCCGATCATGCGGATGCCCAGCCCCAGCCGCGTTTCCAGGATCTCGTACGCGCTGCTGGTCTTGAGCTTCATGAAATGCGGGATCAGCAGGTAGGCGACCACCGCGTACGCGACCGGGAGCCCGAACAGGTAGCACAGCAGCACCGGCCCCTTGTTGATCATCTCCCCGGGCAGGGCCAGGTAGGTGATGGTGCTGAACAACGTGGCGAAGAGCGACAGCCCGATCGACGAGGAACGCATGTTCCGCCCGCCGAGGTGATAGTCCTCGGTGGTGCGGTTGCCCAGGGCGTAGAACCCGCCGATGACCAGCATACCGGCGGCGTACAGGCCGATCACCGCCCCATCGAGCCAGGTCATGCCGGTCTGGGTGGCCAGGATCATCACACCGCACAGAGGGGAATGAGGTGCCGGTCCATCAAGTGAATGCGCAGGGCCTGGCGGGCCTCCTCGACGCCGCCGGCCAGGATGGTATCAAGGATCATCCGGTGCTCTTCCAGGGTCCGTTCGACGGTTTCCTTCCACTGCCGGCCGCTGACCACGATGGGGTGGATGATCGGCAGCGGGGCCCGGGCATAGAGCACCGATAACCGCCGGTTGCCGGCCGCGTCCACCAGCGACTCATGATAGCGCCGATCGGCTTCGGCCACGCCCAGGTGATACTCTTCGCGCACCAGCCGCTCCAACTGGTCGCAGGCCAGACGCATGTTCCGCAGGTGCTCGGGCGTATTCAATCCGAGTTGAACCACCCGCTCGATCGCCCCGCCCTCCAGCATCACCCGGACCTCGACGATCTCCTGGATGGAGTCTTTGGTCAGGATGGGAAGAAAATAACCGGTCTTCGGACCCTTCTCGATGAGCCCCTCGGCCTCCAGCCGGGCGAAGGCCTCGCGCAACGCCGTCCGGTTGACTCCCAGACGGTCCGCCCATTCGGCCTCCCTCAACCGCCCCCCCTCGGGTATCTGCTGAAGGATCAACAGCCGACGGATCCGATGATACGCCTGGTCGCGCTGGGATTTGGGTTCCTGAACGACCGCGCCTTCCTGCCCGACCAACGACTCATTTTCCATTGACATGCTTGATTTTCCATGATAGCGTGTAGAAGGTGAGTTTACAGGGAGGGCCGCTTTCTGTCAACAGAATATGGCCAGATTCTGGGACGAAAAAAGTAGTCTCGGACCCCGGGCGGATGATCCGGTTTCGCGTTTCACACCCACGGTCAGTCCCGCAACCGGTTGAACCACACCTGTAAGACCCTGAATCTGAGGATGATATGCGCAAGAGTGTGATCAAGGGCAAGCTGAGCAGGGGTGAGCCGGTGCTGCTGACTCAGCTTCATCTGACCGACCCGTCCGTATTTGAGCTGGCCAGCCTGATGGGATTCGACGGGCTGTGGATGGACCTCGAGCACCACACCTACAGCCTGGAGACCGCCGCCGGGCTGATGCGTGCCGCTCGGGTCGGCAAGTCCGACATCATGGCCCGGCCGGCCAAGGGCGAGTTTCCCCGCGTGGCCCGGCTGCTGGAGGCCGGCGCCCAAGGCATCATGTACCCGCGCTGCGATTCCGCCGATGAGGCCCGCGAGGTCGTCAACTGGGCCAAGTTCGCGCCGCTGGGCAAGCGCGGGGTGGACGGCGGCAACCCGGACATGCCCTATTGCTCGATGGCGATTTCGGAATACATCCAGGAGGCCAACCGCGAGACCTTCCTGGTGATCCAGCTCGAGGAGGAGCGGGCCGTCGAGGCCGCCGAGCAGATCGCCGCCGTGCCCGGCGTGGACGTGATCTTCCTGGGGCCGGGTGACTTCTCGGTGCTCAGCGGGATCAGCGGGCAGTTCGATCACCCGCGCGTGCTCAAGGCCCGCGATACCATCGCCCAAGCCGCCAGAAAGGCGGGCATCCACTGGGGCTGCCCGGCCTTTTCGCTCGAGCACGCCCGTTCGCTCATCGAGGCGGGGGCCCGCTTCATCTGCTACAGCGCCGACATTCTCTTCGTCAAGCAGGGCCTGGAGCGCATGCAGGAGCAGTTCGGGCCGCTGGGCTTCCGATTCGCCAACCGCCTCAACGGCCACGTTGCGCGATAGATGATCGACCGCGGAATCCCGTGCTTCTCCCTGCCTCCGTGTCTCAGTGGTGAACAGGGCCTCTGCAACCGGAGTCGATCGTGAAACCGCATCATGTTCTGGTCGTGGGCGTGGGTTCCATCGGCGAGCGTCACACGCGCTGTTTTCTGGCCACGGGCCGGGCCCGGGTCGCGGTCTGCGAAAACAACGCGGAGCTGCGGCGGACCGTGGCCCAGCGCTATGGCTGCACGGACGCTTACGCGGACCTCGACGCCGCCCTGGCCGCTGAGCGCTTCGACCTGGTGCTCATCGCCACGCCCGCCCACCTGCACGTGCCGATGGCCTCGGCCGTCGTCCGCGCCGGCATGAACGTGCTGATCGAAAAACCCCTGTCCACGTCCACCGACGGCGTGGGGGAGCTGATCCGTCTGGCCGCCGGGCGGGGGGTGCAGGCCGCCGTCGCGTTCACCTATCGAAGCCACCCCCTGGTCCGCTCGATGCGGTCGGCCGTCCAGTCCGGCCGGTTCGGCGAGCCGGTCCAGGTGGTCAGCGTCTGGGGCCAGCATTTCCCCAAGTATCGCCCCGCCTACCGCAGCATCTACTATACCAGTCGGGCCACCGGCGGGGGCGCCATTCAGGACCTTCTGCCCCATGCCATCAACGCGGTCGAGTATTTCGTCGGGCCCACCGAGCGCATCATGGCCGACGCCGATCACAAAGTCCTTGAAGGCGTCGAGGTCGAGGACACCGTTCACGTGATCGCCCGGCACGCCGGCGGGGTCATGGCCTGCTACAGCATCAACCAGCACCAGGCCCCCAATGAGAACAGCATCACGGTCATCTGTCGGCGCGGCACGGCCCGCTTCGACCTCAACGGCAGCCGCTGGCTGTCCATGACCGAGCCCGGCGGCGAGTGGAACGTCGAGCAGACCTTCTCCAGCGAGCGCGACGACATCTACATCGCCCAGGCCAACCATTATCTCGACGTGCTGGAGGGCAAGGCCGCCCCCTTGTGCACGGTCGAGGAGGCCCTGCATACCCTGAAAGTGAGTCTGGCCATTCTCGATTTCACCGATCACCCCAACTGGCGAGAGATCCCGGCATGACGGCGGCGAGCGCGGACATGAACAACCCCACCATCCACGAGCTGTTCGACCTTTCGGGCAAAGTGGCCCTGGTCACCGGTGCGTCCGGATATCTCGGCAAGGCGCTGAGCGCGGCCCTAGCCGAGGCCGGCGCCACGGTGGTGGCCACCAGCCGCGACGCCGCCAAGGCCCGCGACTTCGCGGCCACGCTGCCGAACGCGGCCGCCGCCCGCCACCGGGGCGTGGCCATGGACTATCTCGATCCGGCCTCGATCGAGGCCTGCGTGCGGGAGACGCTCGGCCTGGCCGGCCGGATCGACGTGCTGGTCAACAACGGCTACCTGCTGACCAAAGGCGACTGGACCAACCTCGACGCCGACGGCTTCAACCGTCAGCTCGCCAACGCCACCGGCTGCTTCCTCCTGGCCCGCCACGTGCGGGCCCACGCCGTGCAGCGCGGCGGGGGGGCCAGCATCATCATGCTCGGCTCGATGTACGGGCTGGTCGGCTCCTACCCCGACGCCTACGCGGGCATCTGCGACGCCAGCAGCGTGGCCTACCACGCCCTGAAGGGCGGCATCGTGCAGATGACCCGCCACCTGGCCGTCTACTGGGCCGCCGACGGCGTGCGCGTCAACTGCCTCTCTCCCGGCCCGTTCCCCGCGCCGACCGTCAACCCCCGGATGGTCGAGCGGCTCTGTTCCAAGAGCCCCATGCGCCGCATGGGCCGCCCGGAGGAACTCAAGGGGGCGGTGGTCTTCCTGGCCAGCGACGCTTCCAGCTACATGACCGGCCACAACCTGGTCATCGACGGCGGCTGGACCGCCTGGTGAGCCGCGTCTGCCACCGCGACACCGTCCCCAACGTCGGGTATACGCACTCTCAAAGCCCGAGCTCACGGGTCATACGGCACCGCGCCGCTGGCGTCGGTTCGATAGCCCCATTTATCGAGGTACACCCGGCCCGGGAGGAATTCATCCTTCATCCGGCCCAATTCGCGTTGAAGGGCCCGCTCCAGGATCGCCTGCATGGCGGCGTGTTCGGCCCGACCGACCAGGTTGCGCTGCTGGTACGGATCCTCCCGGTTGTCATAGAGCAGCCACGGCCCGTCCAGGGCCCGGACGTAGGTATACCGGCTGGTGCGGACGCCGCGATATTCGCGTCCGCCGCGGGTCCGGGCCCATTCGCTGAAGGGGGTGATGCAGCAGATCAGCGCGGGCCGCTCGTCGTCCGGCTGGCGGCCGCGCAGCCAGGCCGAGCGGTCTTCGCCGTCCACCGTCGCGGGGACGGCCACGCCGGCCAGGCCCAGCAGCGTGGGCATGATGTCGGGCGTGCCGAAGCCGGCGGTCAACTTCCGCCCCGTCCGGCCCAGCCCGCCCGGCCAAAACACCAGGAACGGCACCAGCACCGATTCATCCCATGGACGCTGCTTGCGCTCCTGGGCGTGCGAGCCGAGCATGTCGCCGTGATCGGAGGTGAACACCAGGATGGTGTCGTCGGCCAGGCCGGTCTCCTCGAGGGCCCCGACGATCCGGCCCACGCAATCGTCCAGGGCGGCACAGTGCGCGTAATAACCGGCCAGGTCGCGGCGAGCCCCCGCGGCGGCCTCGGGCGGCACGTTGGGGCGCAGGACGATTTCCTCCGGCCTGAACAGCCGGCGGTAGCGCTCCGGGGCCGTCTGGTAGGGGTTGTGCGGCGGACCCCAGGCCAGCACCAGCAGGAACGGCTCACCCTGATGGGCCCGGATGTAGCCGACGGCCTCCTCGGTCTGGGCCTGGGCATCGTAGCCCGGCCAGTACTTCTTTTCGCTGGTATCGGCGTAGTACGGCGAACGGTTGTACTCGTGCGTGCATTCGCAGCCGCGCCAGAACTCGAAGCCCTGGCGGCGTTCCGGCGGAACATAGCTCGAGCGCCCGCGGCCGTCGATGTGCCACTTGCCGATGAAGGCGGTGCGATAGCCGGCCGCGCTGAACGCCTGAGCCAGCGACACCGCCTCGGTGTTCAGGGGTACGTCGTTGACGAACACCCCGTGCCGCAGCGGATAGCGCCCGGTCATCAGCGACGCCCGGTACGGCGAACACACCGGACAGGTCGAGACCGCCGAGGCGAGCACCGTGCCGTGCTCGGCCAGCCGATCCAGGTGCGGCGTGCGGGCGTTCACGTCGCCGGCGAAGCCCAGGGCCTGGGCCCGCCACTGATCGGCGACCAGGAGCAGGACGTTGGGGCGCTGGCGGGCCGGCCGCGTGCCCGCTGCCGGCTCCGCTCCGAGCGGTTGAGCCAGCAACAACACCGCCTGTGCCAGAGCCAGTCTCACCCGCATGATGATTCACCTCGATCCGCGACTCAGCGAGCCGGGGCAGAGCCGCTCGGCGTAGGAGAGCATTCCCCAGGTCAACACCTCCCAGGTCATCAGACGCGACACGTTAGGCTCGCCGCCGGCCAGCAGCAGATCGCCGATGTAGCGCAGTTCGCGGTCGGCGGGCGCGAACAGCCCGCGGTGCCGCGGCAACCGGCGGGCGAAAGCATACATCAGGTAAGGCAGGCCGGCCATGTCCACGTTCTTCTCGGTGTAGTCGGGCACCTCGGGCGCGCCGCCGGTCTTCTGGTTCGCCAGCATCCACGCGACGGCCAGGTCGATCTGCCGCAGGGCCCGATCATGGGCCGGCGTGCCGGGGCGGAGGTGTTTCAGGCCGACCGCGTACAGCTCGAAGCAGTAGAAGATGACGCCGGACGGCCGCTGCTGGAACGTGATCGGGGAGACCTCGCGGAAGTCCCGGCGGGTCATCCAGTCCAGGGCCCGCGTGGCGATCCTCAGCCAGCGGTCATCGCGGGTCTCTTCGTAGAGACAGAAGGCCAGCGTCCCGAAGTTGGCGGTCGAGCACCACCACGGCCCGTCGAATTGCGGCCAGAGCCCGTTGGTGATCCCGCCGTCGGGGCGGAGGTAGTTCTCCTCCACCAGCCGGGCGAAGGCCAGGACCGAATCGAGGTAGCGTTGCTTGTCCGCGGGCTCGGCGCTGCGAACCGCGGTGGCCAGCACGCCCAGGCCGATCGAGCCGCTGTCGGCCAGGTTCCATTGGCCGGTGTCCTGGCCGGGTGCCCGCGAGTGGTTCATGTAATACGCCCCCGCCGGGATCATCCGCCGCTGATACGCGATGATGCGGTCCGACCAGTGCTTGCAGGCCGACAGGTAGGCTTCCCGGCCGGTCAGGTCATACGCCGCCGCCAGGGCCCGCACCGCGTGGGCGTCCTCGAAAAAGGGCATGTGATGCGTGGCCGGGCTGGCGTCGTCGCGGGCCACGAAGGGCGAAAGCTCCTTGTTGAGTTCGGCCGTCGCCAGGTCGCACATCCGCAGGAACCGGGCCTGGAACTCCGGCGGCGCGGGGGGATCCTGCCTCTTTTGCGGCGCAAGACAGCCCGCCGCCATGGCGATCATCACATAAGAACATTGCACGAACGCGCGCATCCTCACGCCCCCGCACGGGCGGTCCCGACCGGCCGGTCCATGGGCGCGCACCGTGAAACCCGTTTGGGACCGGCTTCCTGCCGATCGGTTTTCAGGGTTTGACGACGCACGCCTGGTCGGTGACGCCTGGCCACGGATGCCGAACCATAGCGGCGCCGGCGTTGAACGACAAGCCACGGAAACGACCGCATCGGGCACCGGTCGAGTCGAGTCGTGACGCGGTGGTGGGAGCGGTCGACCTGTTTCCGCTCCGTTCGTCTGCCGGTGCCTCACCGGCCGTTCCATGCTCCGTTTCCAGGTGTGGCCCAGGCGTGGGGCCGAGTCTTCACGGCGGCGGCCTTCCTCTTTCACGGCGCACGCTGGGTGACAGGTTGAGTGGGGGCATCAATGGCAGCAGCCTGCAGGAAAGCGGGCCGTGGAATCTGTCAAACGCCCGCCGTGAGCGGCAGGACGGCAAGTTATGCGAAGACACTCGTATTGCTCAGCACCGCGGCATTCATGGCCGCAACCCGCTTTCCGCCGGTCAAGCGGCAACGAGTTGCCGCGGTCCTGGATGGGATCCGTTTCACCCTCTGCCGATCGTGCCACGAACCCATGCACCGCCGCTCGCGGCGCGGGGCGATTGCCCTGTTCGCCGGGAGCCTCTATACTCCCCTGCTTTCGCTGGATCAGGCCCCATCGTCTAGCGGCCTAGGACACCGGCTTTTCACGCCGGCAACACGGGTTCGAATCCCGTTGGGGTCATCCCCTCCTTTCATACTGGACCGCACCCGCGGACTCAGCCCTTGATTCCGGGCTTTATCGCGCGTTGGCTCCGCCCGCTCCCACGTCGTTCGGGATCCGGGGAATCTCATCTTCGGTGAAAACCAGAAACGCGCGCGGGACGCCGTTTTCTCACTTCTCCGCGGCCGTGAAAAAGGGGCCGAACCCCGCGTTTCGATACCGGGAACGCGGTTCGGTTGCCATTTTTTCACGTGCTCTCGCTACCCCGACGCTGGGTAAGCCATGCCGGGGTCAGTGATCGCCGTGGCACCGCTTTTCAACCCGTGCAGCACGGGTCGGAAACCCATGCCACGGGTTTGCTTCGTTCCGCGTAACCACTTAGGATGAAGCGCTTGCCGGCGGCGCCCCGCGGTGAGTGGTGAGTGCGGGGCGTGGCGGGCCCAAGCCAGCGAACGGGATTCACGGGCGGTCGTTGCCCAGAGCGGTCCGGCGCCGTTCTACCAGGATCAGTCGGCCGGTGAACGGCGGGAGAGCATGCACCATGCGATTGCCACTGGCCCCGGGGGGATTGCGGGAAATGGCCGTCCTCACGGTCGTCTTCGGCGGAGGGGCGGCCGGTTTGCTGGTCGCGGCGCTGAGCGGGCTCTCCTGGGCCTGGCCGGCGACGGCTACCTGCTCGATCCTGTGGCTCGGCGGGCTGGCCTTCTTCCGCGACCCGGAACGGACCACGCCGTCGGAACCGGGTTCGCTGGTGTCGGCCGCCGACGGCAGAGTCACCGAGGTCTCGCCCCTCGACCATCATGAGCCGATCGGCGGGCCGGCCCTGCGGATCGGCGTGTTTCTGAGCGTGTTCGACGTGCACGTCAACCGCAGCCCCTGCGCGGGCACGGTCCGCAGCGTGACCTACAAGCCGGGCAGGTTCCTCGACGCCCGGCACGCGGACTCCGGGGCGATGAACGAAGCCAACACCATCGTGATCGACCCCGATCCGCCGCACGCCGGCCCGGTGGTGGTCCGGCAGGTGGCGGGTCTGATCGCCCGGCGGATCGTGTGCGGCGTCCATCCCGGCGACCGCGTCGAGGCCGGCCAGCGCATCGGGCTGATCAAGTTCGGATCGCGCACCGAGGTGATCGTGCCCGGCCCGGACGCTTATGAACCGGCCGTGCAAGTAGGCGACCGCGTCTTCGGCGCGACGACGGTCCTGGCCCGGCGAATCGCCCGCGAGCCGTCGGCGGCGGGCCGAACGGAATCAACGGCCGCCGCCGGCCGATAGAAGGGGTAGCGCCATGATCCGGCATGCTCACGCTGAAGTGCCCGACCCCAACCGAACGCACCGTCGTCGGCGGCTGGCGGCGGTGGCCACGCTGCCGACGCTGCTGACCCTGGGCAACCTGATCTTCGGGTTCGTGGCCCTGTATCAGTGCGGGCTGGAAATGCGCGACATCGGCTCGGGCGTTACGCCCGCGGGCCACAAGACCCTCAACAGCGACTTTTTCGAGGCCCGGGCCCCCTCGTTCCTGTCCATCGCCGTGTGGATGCTGGTCGGAGCCATGCTCTGCGACGCCCTGGACGGGCGGCTGGCCCGGCTGACCCGGCGGGCCAGCAAGTTCGGCGAGCAGCTCGATTCCCTGGCCGACGTGGTCAGCTTCGGCGTGGCCCCGGCCCTGATGATGGTCACGCTCATGCGCCGCGAGGTCACCCAGCTCCGCTACGCGCCGTTCGGGTTCGATCCGTTCATGCGTTTTTCGCTGTTCATCGGGGTGATCTACGCCTGCTGCACGGCCCTGCGCCTGGCGCGGTTCAACGTCGAGACCACGCTGGACGAGAGCGCCCACCGCGGGTTCAAGGGGCTGCCTTCGCCGGGTTCCGCCGGGGCGCTGATCAGCGTGATCCTTTTGCATGACCACCTGGATCAGACCGGGGGCTGGCCGCGACTGGCCGGCACGCTGATGCGCGCCCTGCCGGTGATGGCGCTGATCCTGGCGCTGCTCATGGTCAGCCGGGTGCCCTACGGGCACGCGGTCAGTTCGTTTCTGCGGCGCCGCCCGCTCGGGCACGTGGTGGTGGCCCTGCTGGTGCTCCCGCTGCTGTGGATCTGGAGCCCCCAGACCCTGTGTCTGGCGGCGTGGATGTTCGTGCTCAGCGGGCCGCTCAAGTGGCTGTATCGTCGCGCCCGGCCGCAGCTTGCACCCGCCGGCGGGCCGTTGATCGGCGCCTCCGGCGACCATCCCACCTCGGCGGAATCCTATCGGCCATGAACCAGCCTCGTCCGTTGCGTTGCCGATTCGCCCCTTCGCCGACCGGCCACCTTCACGTGGGCGGGGCCCGGACCGCGCTGTTCAACTGGCTGCTGGCCCGCAAGGCCGGCGGGACGTTCATCGTGCGCATCGAGGACACCGACACCGAGCGCAACGTGCCCGGGGCGGACCGTAAGATCATGGAGGACCTGCGCTGGCTGGGGCTGACCTGGGATGAAGGCATCGACGTGGGAGGACCGCACGGGCCGTACTACCAGACCCGGCGGCTGGACCTCTACGCGGCGGCGGCGCGGCGGCTGATCGAGGCGGGCAGGGCCTATTACGCCTTCGACACGCAGGAGGAGCTGGCCGCCATGCGCGCTCGAGCCGAGGCGGCCAAGCAGACCTTCCGCTATCCCCGCCCAGCCGTGTTCCCCGACCGCCGCGACGTCGAGAGAGCCCGGGCCCAGGGCCGGCCGGTGGTGGTCCGCTTCGCCATGCCCGACGAGGACATCACCGTGCCCGACGAGGTCATGGGCGACGTGACCGTCGGCGCCGGCGAACTGGACGACTTCGTGATCCTCAAGGCCGACTCCATCCCCACCTATCACCTGGCCAACGTGGTCGATGACGCGGCCATGGAGGTCAACCTGGTCATGCGCGGGCAGGAGTTCCTCGCCCAGACGCCGCGGCACATCGCCCTGCAACGGGCCCTCGGTTATCCCACGCCGCGCTACGCCCACCTGCCGCTCATCATGGACCTGAAGGGCCGCAAGCTCTCCAAGCGCGACGGAGACGTGGAGGTCTTCTCGTTCCGGGCCCATGGCTACCTGCCCGAAGCGCTGGTGAATTTCATCGCCCTGCTGGGCTGGTCGCCGGGGGCCGACCGCGAGAAGCTGACCCTGGCCGAGATGATCGAGCTGTTCGGGATCGAGCGGATCGGCCGGACCAACGCCCGTTTCGACCGCGAGAAGCTGCTGGCGTTCAATACCGACTACGCCGCGGCCGCGACGCCGGAGCGGCTGATGGCGGCGTACGAGGATTACCTGAGCGTCGCCGAGGCGTCGCCCATCGCCAGGGCCCGGCCGGACGAGGCGACGCGGCGGGAACTGCTCCGGGTGTGCCGGGGTTTCCGCACCTTTCCGGACATCGACGCCAAGGCCGGTTTCATCTTTGTGGATGACGCCGCCCTTGCCTATGACCCGGCGGCCGTCGCCAAGGTGCTGGTCAAGGACGGCGGCTACGCGATCCTCGAATCCCTGCTGCCGCTGCTGGAGAAGGTGGAAGAGTGGACGACCGGCCGACTGGAAGCGCTGCTCAAGGGCTTCTGCGAGACGCGCCAGGTCGGCTTGGGCAAAGTCGCCCAGCCGCTGCGCGTCGCAGTCTCCGGCGGCACCATCAGCCCGGCGATTGGCGAGACGCTGGTGCTGCTGGGTCGGGAGAAGACGCTGCGCCGCATTCGCAACGCGCTGACCCTGCGATCCTGACGGGCCCCCCATCGAGCGGCCCCGCCGCCAGGCCGAACCCGGCAAACTGAAAACCGATGACTTTTGGGTTGCCAGGCTCCGGGACCTCCGGTAGATTATATAACCATCAACCGCCCCCGATGATCGGGCCTGGTCGTATCGGGCTGCCACGTATTGCAGATCGGGTTGGTACGTCAACCGGGCGGTCAGCCCGTTGGCGAGGGTCGTCTGGTCCGTTTCAAGATCTCTGGAAAGGAGCACGCGCGGCGCACCGGTTGGGCGAACCCTAGCCCGGCCGGTTCGCACCCGCGGCGACGCTGCTGTCCACGTCTGATCTTCGTCCGCCTGCATCCGATTGGAAAGGAGCGCGTATGACAGCTTACCGATTCTCCGGCCCCTGTATCGTCGGCCTGGCCATCCTGGCGGTTGGGCCCCGGCAGGCTCAAGCCAACGTATACGCCGCCCACCTCGAACCGGGCGCCACCTCGTGGAACTTCGTCCAGAGCGGCCCGCTGACCCTCAGCTACCGGCTCAACACCTCCGCCACGAGCGTCACCGTCGAAATCTATCGGGCCTCCGCCCCGGGCACGGTCATCAAGTCCATTCCCGGGCCGACCGCGTACGGCCTGAACCAGGTGGTCTGGGACGGGACCGACGCGAACGGCCAGGCCGTCGCCGGCGCGACCGACTACAAGTTCCGCGTCATCGCCACCGACGCGGTGCCCAAGGCCGTCTGGACCAACATCACGCCGACCTCCGGCGGCAACGAGATCGGCTCGGCCCAGTACTTCGCCCCGGTGGGCATCGCCATCAACCGCGACCCGACCAGCCCGCACTTCGGGCGCATCTACATCTCCAGTTCCTCGCCGTCGCCGTCGAGCAATCCGGGCGCCACCGCCGCCGGCGACGGGCTGTTCCTGCTCAACAGCGACATGACCTTCCGCAACGGCAGCGCCGCCGGCGCCGCGGCCGCGGCCAACGGCCAGCTCACCACCAACGTCGCCAGCAGCAACAGCCCGTTCAAGATCAGCATCAACATCCACAACCCCGATGAGATCGTCATGGGCGATTTCTCCGACGGCTTCGAGAACGTCTGGATCTTCAACGCCACCGGCTCGACGGTCAGCCGGATCCTGAACTCGACCACCACCGGCCCCACCGGCAGCGCGGGCTACACCCACGGCAACGCCATCTCCGTCGCCCTGACCGGCACCGGCGCCAACCGCAAGCTCTGGGTCATCGACGAGGACAAGGACGTCGGCGAAACCAGGACCAGCGGCGGGTTCGACGTCATCCGCTTCGACGTCGGCGAGACGGTTTCCAACTTCCTCGACCCGGGCACGGAGGTCATCAACGGCGGCAGCGCCGCGTTCGGGCCGGCCTTCTTCACCGCCCGGGACATGAAGTTCGGGCGGGTCAACGGCACCTCGCGCCTTTACGTCTCCTGCCAGCGCTCGCTCAACAACGCCGGCGAGCTGGCCATCGCCTGTTTCACGCTCGACGCCAACGGCGTGATCGACGGCCTGCTGTGGAGCAAGGACAACCCCACCATGACCGCCGAAACCGGCACCACGCCGGTCTGGACGCTGACCGGCCCCATCGCGGTCGACGAGGCCCGCGGGCGCGGCGCCGCCGGCATCGAGGGCGCCAACTCCGCCAACAACAACCGCGCCGGCCGCGTCGCCATCTTCGACACCGAAACCGGCGCCGTCCTGGCCAGCTTCGACAGCGGCATCAGCGCCACCGGCAGCCGGACCATGCGCGGCATGGACTTCGACGCGGCCGGGAACCTCTACACCGCCAACCAGTCCGACGAGCACGTGCGCATGTGGTCGCCGCCGGGCGAATCGAACAGCTACACCACCGCCTACCACGGGCAGCTCGAGGTCTGCAACTCGCCCGTCCCGATCATCAACGCCCAGTCCGACGGCGGGACCTTCTGCGCCGGTCAGCCGCTCTCGCTGAGCGTCAGCGCCGAGGGTCACGGAACCCCGTTATCCTACGTCTGGAAGAAGGGCAACGACGTGGTCGGAACCAACAGTCCCACGCTGGACGTCCCTGCGGCCCAGGTGTCCGACACCGGCGTGTACACCGTGACCGTCATCGGATGCGGCACGACCGTCAGCGCCCCCATGCCCGTCACGGTCATCGGCCAGGGCAGCATCGCGCAGCACCCCGCGCCCCTGGGCCGGTTCTCCGGCGAGTCGGCGGTGTTCACCGTCGCGGCCCCCGGCAAGGGCACGCTCAGCTACCAGTGGAAGCAGACCCTCGGCAACCAGACCGTTCCCGTGGGCGTCGATTCGGCCACGCTGGTCATCCCGGAGGTTTCCCTCTCGCTCAACGGGGCCTTGTACTTCGTCGAGATCACCGATCCGGCCTGTAACCTGGTGATGACCAGCAACACCGCCGTGCTCAACGTCCTGGCCCGCCCCTGCCCGCTGCGCTTCGCCGATACCGACGCGGACGGCGACGTGGACCAGGCCGATTACAGCGACTTCCAGCTCTGCATCAACGACGAGGGGCAGCCCTATCCCGACCGGTGCCGGTGTCTGGATCGGGCCGAGCCGGCGGGGACCATCAACCTGGCCGACCTGGCGGTCTTCGAGCAGTGCGCCAGCGGGCCGGCCGTACCGGCCGCCGCCGTCTGCGGGGGAACGGTCCTGTTCTCCGACGACTTTGACACGCCGGCGTCATCCAGCAGCCCGAACTGGACCGTGCGCAGCAGCGGCAGCGACTACACGTTGACCTTCGGCTTTGACTACGGGGCGGCCGGCATCCCGCCCGCGCCCAATTCCCAGGGCACCACCCGCGGCCTGTACGTGAGCGTCAACGACGTGGACGATCCGCCGGCCGCCCCGTAGTCAAAGCCGAAGGTCAACGTGTAGTCGCTGCCGCTGCTGCGC
>JABRVU010000291.1:0-6085 GCA_039961895.1 Phycisphaerae bacterium
GCCACGAACCGTCGGATGCTCGTCTCGGTGAACGCCATGCGGACCGTGCCGTCGGGAAAGCGCAGCTTCCGCCCGGCCAGCCCGCGCCGCCGCCAGCGGCAGATGGTCTTGCTCGAGACCTTCAGCCGTTCGGCCAACTCCTCGGTCGACTGGCAGCGGACCGGCATCAGTTCGACCGGCACGGGCGCGGCCGCGCTGAGGTCCTCGACCAGTTGAACCAGGTCCTCGATCAGCTTGCGCCCGGACAGGGCCTTCTGCGGCACCGCCCGCTTGGGGCGATAGCCGGTGACGTGATGGCAGACGAAGTCGTAGGGGTAGCTCTTCTCGGCGTCGAGCAGGTCGATCAGGTATTCGGCGGCGTCAAGCTGCCGCAGCCGGAGGCGGACCGGCGACAGCTTGAGCTGATGGGCGAGCTCGGCAATGCTGGCGTGGTGATACCTGGCCACGGCACGGCTCCCGGTGTCGCTGACGCCGACACCCCCGGTCACCCGGACATCCGCGGCCGCGAAAAACGCGCGAGCCGCCGATACGGATGATCCCATGCTCCGCCCGACAACGGTTGAACCGTCGGCCGACCGCTCAACCGCCCTCTCACGTTCGAGCCGCACGGGAAGATCAAGAGGCGGGCGACCTCCTCACGGCGACTCTAACTGTATTATCGTCCCTTTTGACGCTAAGTCAAGGTCGGAACAACGTGCTCCGGCAGACGCGCCAGCCGAAGACACGGGCCTTCCCGCCCGGTTTTTCTGTTGCTCTTTCCTGACGGGTGCGTGTAGACTGGTACCGTCCGGCGAAGGGCCGAGGGCCCGGCCCGAGCAGCAGATCCCATCCGATCGACAAGGAGAACGGGTCATGGATTCGATGAACCGGCGTGATTTCCTGACGCGGACGACGACGGCGGCGGTGGGGTTGTCCCTGGGGGCTCGCGTTTTGGCCGATCCGGCGGCCCAGACGCGCCCATCGGCCGGCAAAGCCCCGCTCAAGGCCGCCGACCAGGTGGTTCTGGCCAAGACCGGCATCAAAACCTCCCGCCTGTCCATCGGCACGGGCACCAAGGGCGGAAGCGAGCAGAAGCAGCAGGGGGTGGAGGGCATGGTCAAGCTCTTCCGCTCAGCCCTGGATGAAGGGGTCCGCTGGTGGGACGTGGCCGACATGTACAAGTCCCATCCCTACGTCAAAGCGGCCCTCAAGGAGGTCAAACGCGACCAGGTGACGATCACCTCCAAGACCTGGTGCCGTGAAAAGACCGGCAACGAAGCCCGCGACAAAGTCGTTGAGGACGTGAAGCGGTTCCGGGATGAAATGGGCACGGATTACATTGATATTGTTCTTCTTCATTGCATGGAAGACCCGGCTTGGCCCACGAAGCTTCGGCCGGCGATGGACGCCCTTTCCGAAATGAAGCAGAAGGGGTGGGTGCGGGCGGTCGGCTGTTCATGCCACAGTTTCGAGGCCCTCAAGGCCGCCGCCGACGAACCCTGGGTGGAGGTGGACCTGGCCCGGATCAATCCCTTTGCGACGCTGATGGACGTGAAGAAGGCCGAGGAGGTCTCCCGCGTCGAGGCCGTGCTCAAGACCATGCACGAACGCGGTAAAGCCGTGTACGGCATGAAGATACTGGGCGAAGGGCAGTTCAAGGGCGAGCGGATCGAGGAATCGCTGCGGTTCGCCTTGTCCAAGCCGTACCTGAGCGGCTTTACGATCGGGTTCAGCAAGCCGGAGCAGATCACGGACATCGCCCGGCGGATCGACCGACTGGGCATTCAGGCCTAAGCGGGCCTTTTGCTTTTTGATGCAAGCCAGTTCGCCCGGCGTGACATAGGGTGTCAAGGAGGGGCTTGCGCCTGCCGCACCCTCGAAAACGCGGGCGGGTCGGGCCGTATGCACACATAGTTCAGTCAGGGCGTCTGTTCAGGCGTGGCAAGCGCCGCCGCGGGCGGCGGGAGAGCCATCGTCAACGCCCGGCGATTACTTTTGACCCCAGGAGGACTCAGGATGAAGAAAGCACTTGTTCTCGGCGTCGGGCTGTGCCTGGTTTGTGCGGGAAGCGGCTTGGGTGCCACCGTTGTTCTCCATGCCACGCTGACCGGCGATGCGGAGCGGCCGACCCCGGTCGTTACACCCGCCACCGGAGCGGCGACCCTCACATTCGACGACGTCACCGGGACCTGGTCCCTGACGGGCAGCTTCACGGGCCTCAAGGACGTGTCCACCAACGCCCATATCCACGGACCCGCCGGCGTGGACGGCTTTGCGGGAGTATTGAAGCAGTTGGCCTTTACCAGTGGCGTCCTGTCCGGCACCCTTTCCGGATCCGACGCGCAGTTTGGCCTGTTGACCGCGACGCAGATCGGTCATCTGAAGAACCACATGACCTACGTCAACGTGCATTCCAACGCCCATAGCGGCGGGGAAATCCGCGGACAGCTTGTTCCCGAGCCGGCCTCGATGGCCTTGCTGGGATTGGGTTGCCTGGGGCTGGTCCGGCGTCGGCGCAAGGAATGATTCTCCCGGCGTCGTCCCCTGCGTCATCCGCAGCCGCGGATACGATCGATACTCCGATCCCTGACCACAGGAGCCGCACTTCCACGGGAAGGCGGCTTCTTTTTTTCAGGCGATCCCCGTCTCGTTTCATGTCCAGAAGCGTAATAAAATCAGAAACACGAGATCGGGCCAACGTGACCGCCCGTTGCGGGTCTGTATCCAGAGACGGCAGAGGGAGGGTATCCCGCCCCGTCCGGGGGGCCGTATCGGCATCAACGGGTGTCAGACCGGCAGTCGGCCGGCCCCTGTGGCACGGGGCCAGGCCCCTCCGAACCCGCGGCTTGCGGACGTGTAACGGCTCGGTTAAAAGCAGGTTGCGCCGTGTCGTCTCACCTCCGGGTGTTCAAGATCATGGGGGCAGCATGCAGGAGCGATCGCCCTTGACCGCGACCCCGCGCAGACTCTCGTTGAGGGGTGGCCTGGCCTGGCAGCGAGGCGGCCTCGCTCCGCGCGCGGCGGATCGCGCGATCCGGTGGGCGTGGCTGCTGGCGTTGTGGACGTCAACCGCCCTGGCCGCCGGCCGGACGTCGGCGGCACCCACGAGCACGTCTCCGGCCACCATGCCGCTGGAGCTGACCCCTTCGGAGCTGGTCGTTCGCATCGCCGGCCAGAGCGACCCGCAGGCCCGTCTGGACGCCGCGGTGTTACTGCTGGGTTCACCGACCCGGGAAAGCGTCCGGGCCCTGCTGGCGATCCTGGACAGCAAGAACAACGACCCCGCCAAGCTGGCCATCTGCCAGGCGATCATCCAGACCCAGACCGATGACCCGGCCTTCATCCCGTCGCTGATGGCGTTGCTGGACCACAAGGAGGCGGCGATCCGCGAGTCGGCGGCGGCGGCGCTGGCCGGCTTTCATGACCCGCTGGTCACCGCCCGGCTCAAGGACCTGGAGCGCCAGCTTCTGGAAAAGCGCTTCCTGGCGTTGTGCAAGCTGTATTACGGGGCCTTGCCGACCGATGCGGACCGGGCCAGCCTGTTGCAGCGTTGGCTGCGTTCCGCCGGTTTGCCTCAGGAGCGCGTGGCGGCCCTGGAGATCGTCCACGACCAGATGAGCGCGGGCACTCGGCCGGCACCGGACGTCCTGCTCCAGATCCGCCAGATGATCGGCGACCGGGATGAGCGCGTCCGCCAGCGCGTGGTGATCGTGTTGAGAGACTTCCGCCAGGTCGAGGACGCGCCCCTGGTCCGCAAGATGCTCGAAAACGAGCGGTCGCCGATGGTGCGCGAGGAGATCTACAAGGCCCTGGGCTACCTGGGCGACGCCGGGTCGGTCCCGGCCTGCGTGGCGGGCTTGAACGATCCGGTCGAAACGGTGGCCGGCCAGGCGGCGGCGGCGCTGGGCCGACTGGCCGCCAAGGGGCAACCCGTCCCCGACGTGAACCTCGACAGCGTGGCTGCCGCTCTGCTGGGGCGCGTCGAGAAGGTCATCGAAAACCCCGTGTTGCGCGAGCAGGTCATCGGTGCCATGGCCCAAGTGGCCGATCCGCGTTTCCTGCCCGTGTTGCGAAGATACGCTTCGAGCGACGAACCGATGCCGGCCATCCGCCAGGCGGCGCTGCTGGGGATCGGTCAGGCCGGGGACGGCACGCAGGCCGACGTAGTGATCGAGCGGCTGAAGTCAGACCCCGATTCCGGCGTTCGGGAGTTCGCCGCCGAAGCCCTGGGCAAACTGGGCAGCAAACCGGAGCACCTCGAGCTGCTCCGCGAACGGCTGGATCCGAAGGTGGAGGCGTCCCCGGCCGTTCAGGCCCGGGCCTGGGAGGCCTACAAGCAGTTGTTTACCCGGGTTTTGTCGGCCGACGATCGTGACGCGGTGCTCAAAACCTGGGCCAAGACCGACCCGGTCGCGGCGGGGCGGCGGGTTGAACTGCTGGCCGCTCTTGAGAAACAGATCGGCAAGACCGAGGCGGACCCGCAACGACTGGCCCGGCTTCGCGAGGAACTGGGCGACGCCTATCTATCGGTGGGACGCGCCGGCGACGCCGCCGGGGCCTTCGCCGGCGCCCTCGAGCTGCTGCTGGCCAGCGACGCCCAAGCCGCCCAGCGCGTGGCCGAAAAACTCATGGAGGCCCACTTGCGCACGCCGGCGGTGGAAAAGGCCGTCGCCCTCATCCAGGAAATGAAGAACACCGCCCTGCGCGCGGCGCTGATCGGGCGGCTGCTCGAGTTCATCCGCCAGAGCGGGAACGGCAACCCCGCGGCGGCGATCGGCCTGCTGAACCGGGTCGATCAACTCGTGCCGGATCGGTTCGGAACGGCCTGGGCCTCGCAGTTCGAGGAGCTTCGCAAGGCCTTGCCGGCGACGCGGCCGGCGGCCTCGCGGGCAAACGTCGGCAGTGGTTGAAGGCCGACACCTCCAGCAATACCCTCGGACCCGGCACCGAGAAGGCATCTTCGGGAGCTTTCATGAAATCAGTCGTCAGAACCATGATGGAGTGCCTGGTGATCGCCGGGATCGGCACGGCCCTGGGCCTGGGCACCAACGCCATGCGGGGCAAGAGCCGCATCGACCTGACCCGCAACTACTTCCCCGTGCTGGTCGGGCCCGCGCCCGCCACCCAGCAGAGCGGAGAGGACAGCGCGTCCGGGCCGGCCCCTGATCCATCCGTTCCACGCGAAAAGAGCTATGAAGAACTGGCCCGCGACCTGGAGCTTCAGGGCTTTCAGGCCGTCCGCCACGAAGAGGTCGAGGCGCTCTTCAAGGATGATCTCTACCGGGCGGGGGGGTACGTCTTCATCGATGCCCGCAACGACGAGCATTACTCGGAAGGCCACATCCCGGGCGCCTATCATTTCAACCGCTTCTGGAGCAGCGGCGAGATCGACAACGTCATGCAGGGGCTCGCGCCCGTGCTGACCGCGGCCGTCAGGGTGGTGGTGTACTGTGGAGGCGGCGACTGCACCGACAGCATGTTCGCCGCCCGCGAGCTGATCAACCGCGGCACCGCCCCGGAGAAAGTGTCCGTCTACGCCGAGGGGATCACGCGCTGGCGGTCGGCCGGTCTGGCCATCGAAAGCGGCCAGCGCAACAGCGGCGTCCTCACCGGGGGTGGACCATGAAGGCTCGGGATTCGATGCCCGTGGCAAGCACGCCGGGGCGCTTCCGCCGATGGGATGCCACCGGCATCCCGCCGTTGCTGGCCCGGCTGGTGCTGGGCGGGCTGTTCATCTACATGGGCCAGGCCAAGGCCCACGACCCGGGCGCGTTCCTCAAGCAGATCAACGAATACCACCTGTTCGCTTCGGAGTCGTTCACGAGCATGAACCTGGTGGCCGCGGTGCTTCCCTGGCTGGAGATCTACTGCGGGGCCCTGCTGATCCTGGGCGTCGCGGTCCGCGGGACGTCGCTGCTGGTGCTGATCATGCTGGCGGCGTTTTCGGCGGCGGTGGGGATGCGGGCGGGGAGCATCTACCAGGCGGGGCAGCTCGCGTTCTGCGCCATCAAGTTCGACTGCGGCTGCGGGGGCGGCGAGGTGTACATCTGCCGCAAGCTGCTGGAGAACGCGGGGCTGCTGCTGTTGTCGATCTACCTGCTGTGGT
>JABRVU010000292.1:0-3071 GCA_039961895.1 Phycisphaerae bacterium
CTGATCAGCAGACCCGCCCCCAGCGCCCCGACCACCTCGCGCCGGCTGGGACTGAAACGGTACTCCACCTGCTCAGACAACTCCTCGAAGTCGATCGTGGAAGTCGTGGGATCGAGGCGTTCGGCGTTCATGGCTCACCTCCCCATCCCGGCGGCGGCCCGCCGAATCGCCTTGATGATCTTCGGATAGCTGCAACAGCGGCAGAGGTTGCCGTCCATCCCGTCAATGATGTCGGCGTCCGTCGGATGGGGTTTGCGCTTGAGCAGGGCGACGGCGGTGAGAATCATCCCCGGCGTGCAATAGCCGCATTGAAAGGCGTTTTCATCGAGGAAAGCCTGCTGGACCGGGTGCAACCCGCCGTTGGAAGAGAGCCCCTCGATGGTCAGGATGCGCTTGCCTTCCACCGCCGAGACGGCCGTATGACAGGAGAACACCCGCTCGTCATCGACCAGCACCGAGCAGGCACCGCAGCGGGCCTCGCCGCAGCCGTATTTCGTGCCCCGCAGGTCGAGGTCCTCGCGCAGTACGTCCAGCAGCAACCGGCCCGGATCGGTATGCACCGTCACGTCCTTGCCGTTGACGGTCAGACGGATGTCGGCTTCCATGAGCGCACCCCCTGGCGGGTCGAATGGCTTTTCCGATTGGGATGTAGCGTACCTCTCCGGCCAAGCACTGTCCACCGGGCGGGGGACTGGGGCTCCCCGTCGGGTGTGTGACGCCATCGGCGGCCCGCGAAGCCGTCATGGACCGTGCCCGTCGGCGCCCGCGGCGCGGCAGGAGAGCGCCCGCACCAGAATCGCGCCCCACCGGAAGCGGTTGGAGACATTTTCCGTTCCCTGACGGTCGCGGCTCCGATATCGGTCTGGTCTCGCCGTTCCTGGGCCGCCCATCCGGACAGATCCCGCCGACGACCCCCTGAGCGGGCGATGTCGGCATCCCGGGAGGAGGTTCATGATCGCGCGTGTGAAAGTTCCGACCCCTTCAGCGCTTGCCGCTGAGGAGGCGCAGCAACGACTCCAGGCCCGGGACCGGCCGGGTCGCGGGTGCCAGTTGGCGGGGATGAGTCGGCGGTGGAGGTCGCGCGGGCTGGTCGGTCTGGGCTTCGGCCGGCGCAGGGGCGGCGGGCGCATCCGACCGGGGAGGCATGGGCAGCACCAGCCGGGCGACGTCCGGCCCCTTGCGGAACTCGGCCTGTCCGGGCGTGACGCGGACCAGCTCATAGCCGTCGTACACGTCGCCGATCTTCAGGCAGCGCTGATCGACGACGGCCAGACCGCCCGCACCCATGACGGCGGTGGCCTGAAGCTGATGGGCTTCCTGGAAGGCATCCGGCGAGCCCGGCCGCGGACCCGGCTCGGCCTCCTCGAAGCGGGTCGTCTTTTTGGGGCCCAACCATTCCGCCGACGGGGAGAAGGCGTCGCGGGCGCTGCCCAGGTCGGCCAGCTTCTCGAGCCAGGCCAGCGAGGGGTCCAGCAGCGCCGGCTTGGGCGCGGGGGGTTTGGCCGCCGGCTTGGGTCGGAGCGGCCGGACCGCGACGGAGGCATGGTCGCTCTTGGCCTCGGCCTCCTGCGGATGGCTCAGGAAAACCCGATCCACCAGGAACGCCCCCGCCGCCGCGATCAACAGCCCCAGATAGACCCAGCGCTTACGGTTCATGCAGGGCGACCTCCCCGGGCCTGGCTTCGTCCGGTTGCGAGAAATCGTCCGCGTTCGTCCGGGGCATGCCGCTGAGCTTGCACGACAGCGTCAGGAGGCACGCAGGCTCGGTCGGAGCCGCGGGGTTGGGCGACGAGGTCAGCGTGAAATGGGTCACGTCCACGTAATCCAGGTTGGCCTCGATCCGCCGGAGAAACTCGCGGATGTTCGGGAAGCTGCCCCGACCGGCAAACGCCACGTACACCGCCGAATAGTCGTCGGTGTCCACCTCGCCGATGGGCGAATACTGGTCGATGGCCAACTGGCACTCGCCGGCGATGGCGGTGATGCGTGCGATCTGATTCTCCTTGTCGGCCAGCGAGGGGGGCGAGCCGCCCAGCGACTCGAGCTGGCGCTTCTGGTCGGCGATGTGCTTGACCAGGGCCTGGTGCTCGCGGCGGACCTCGATCAACTCCTGGACCGCCGATTCGCGCGTGTCGCGGGCGAAGTTGAGGGCCGCGAACGACCGTATCGACGGGTGGATGAGCAGCAGGTAGATGAGGGCGCCGCCGGCCAGGGCGGCGGCGAGCCCCACCCACTCGGGCTGGATGAGCGTCCTGACGTCGAAGCGTTTGGCGGGCATCGCTCTCCTCTACCAGCGGCACCGGATCTCGAAGGAGATCACGTCTTTTTCCAGATACTTGTCACGGCGGACCTCCAGCACGTTGACCGACGCGAAGGCCCTGGCGGCCTGCAACCGGCTCACGAAGCCGGACACGTCGTCGTGATCGGCGGCGCAGCCCCGAACGGTCAGCCCCTCGATCACGCGCGGGATGTCGGATTTGGCGTCGGGTCTGGCGGCCGCGACCTCGGCGGCGCCGAGGTTGGGCGTCCACTTCGGCGGATCGGTCGAGACGGCCGTGAGCGTGGTCCGGTCGGCGGCGGCCTGGGCGAAAACGCCCAACAGCCGACTCCAATGATGCGTGGTCCGCAGCCGCCGCGCCAGGGCCAACTGCTGGCTGAGCTGGGCGGACTCCTGGGCCGGCGCCTTCATCTTCTGCCGGACCAGCCGGGTTTCATTGCGGGCCTCGGTGGCGGCGCCCAACAGGTCGCGCACGCGCCCCGCGCGAATATGGAGGAACAATCCACCGAACAGCTCCAGGCCCAGCAGCACGCAGGCCGCGGCGGCGCCGATGCGCACGCGCCGACGGCGGACCTTGGCGGCGCGATACGAAGCGGGCAGAAGGTTGACCTCCGGCGTCATGCCAGGTCCTCCTTCATGGCCAGGCCGACGCAGGCGGCCAGCACCGGATAGTTCTGCGGGCTGCACGCCGGGTGCAGCCGGCCGGAGGCGTCCAACTGGGCGTTGCGGAGCGCATCGCTGGGGTTGAAGTGCCGCACCTCGATGCCCAGGGCCTGACCGAGCACCTGCGGAA
>JABRVU010000293.1:0-16026 GCA_039961895.1 Phycisphaerae bacterium
ACCGTCACCAGCAGCTCGATCAATGAGAACGCGGCCCGCATGGCGGCCAGCATATTCAACGTCTGAGGCCGCAACAAGCCCCGCTCGGAGCCCGGGACCATGACGCTGGGGCCGCCGCGCGAAGAGAGCGCCCCGCCGCGCGTGCAGGCGCGGTAGGCCCCAAACTTGCCACGACCGGCGCCCGCTCGCCGGTCGCCGCGAAATCGGCGCGCCGCCGATTCTGTCACGCACCGTGGGCGGTGGGCGACAGCGGTGTTGACTTTCCCAGCCGATCTCCTCAGAATAAGGCACAGCGGGGGTGTAGCCTTCAAGGACGAGGAGAGGAATCGTCCCATAACCCCATTGATCCCCGGCTCAACTCCCCTGAGTGCTGGGAAGGACAAACTCCATGCGGAGCCGATCCTTGCGTTCGTGGGGACCGTGTGCCGGCGCGGTTTTATGCGGGGCGGCCCTGGCGTTGTCGGTTGTCAGCACCGGCGCGGAACGCGACGACGGCGCCCCTTCACGATCCACCCTCCCTGATCCGCCACGCCCGGGCTCCGCGTCCCGTGCTCCCCTCCCGCCGATCCTTGCCTGGGATCCGGTTTCCATCTTCAATCCGCGATCCGCGATCCGCGATCCGCATTTTTCCCGGCTCGCTCCGCGCGTCTATTGCTTCGCGCCGGGGACGCCGCAGGAGGTCATCGACGCTTACAACCAGCGTTTCGGGTCGCCCGACACCGAGCCGTTCTTCTATTACGCGAGCAGCTGGTTGGACAGCACCGGCAGCCCGCGGGCCTTGACCTGGAGTTTCGTGCCCGACGGCGTCATCGTGGACGGCCAGCCCAGCGAGCTGTTCGCGCGCCTGGATAGTCAATTCGCCTCGGCCGGCGGACGGGCCCGGTGGGTCGCCCTGTTCGAGGAATGCTTCGCCCGCTGGGCGCTGCTGAGCGGCACCTCATACACGCGGATCAGGAACGGGGCCAACGACTGGGACGACGGGGGCACCTGGGACTCGCCAGGCAGCTCCGCGCGCGGCGACGTGCGCATCGCCATGATCGTGCAGGACGGCGTGAACGGCGTGCTGGCCTACAACTACTACCCGCGCAACGGCGACATGGTCCTGGACCGGGCCGAGAACTGGGCCAGTTCGTCCAACAACTACCGCTTTCTGCGCAACGTGGTCATGCATGAGCACGGGCACGGGATCGGACTGAGGCATTCCTGCCCCTCGAACGGCACCAAGCTGATGGAGCCGTCCTTGAGCACGGCCTTCGACGGTCCGCAGCACGACGACATCCGCGGGGCCCAGTATCTCTACGGCGACGACAACGAGAACGACAATTCGACCGCTGCGGCGCGCTACGTGGGGCTCATCGCCGACGGCGGCAGCCTGGAACTGGGCAGCGTCCCCAGCCCGTCGGTCTCCAACGGTTCGCTGCTGAGCATCGACGCCGACGGCGAGTCGGATTACTTCCGGTTCACCCTCCCGGCGGGCGCCGCCTTGAGCCTCACGCTCACCCCGGTCGGTCTGAGTTACGACACCAGCCAGCAGTCCGGTTCCACCTGCCTGAGCGGGAACATCGTGAACAGCCTGACGATGGCCAACCTGTCCGCCCAGGTGCTGGCCTCGAACGGCACGACCGTGTTGGCCACGGCCGCCGCCCAGCCCGCGGGCGTGGCCGAGTCGCTCGACGAGGTGCTGCTCGGCGGCGCCGGGGATTACTATCTGCGCGTCTACGAAACCGGGACCGTCACCGGCCCGCAGCTCTACCGCGTGGAGCTTGAAGTCACGATCGTCGATTGCAATCTCAACCAGGTGCTGGACACGATCGACCTGGCCAACGGCACCAGCCGGGACTGCAACGGCAACGGCCGGCCCGACGAGTGCGAGACCGGGCTGGACGGCAACGGCGACCTGGTGCCCGACTCCTGCCAGTGGGCCCGCGGCGACCTGGACCTGGACGGCGACGCGGACCTGGCCGACTTCGGCATCCTTCAGGCCTGCATGACCGGCCCGAGCGCGACCGCGACCGGCGCGTGCGTCAAAGCCTCGCTCAACGGCGACACCCACGTCGACGCCATGGACGTGTCCCTGTTCATCAAGTGCCTCTCCGGCGAAGGCGTCCCGCTGAACTGGAACTGCCGGTAGGGATGGCCGATTGAAGGGCGTCCCACCGGTGTGAACGGGGGTTTCAGGATGCGCTGCGGATGAAATCCCGGCGCCTTGGCGGGAGGGGTCGAGGATCGCGCAACTCCGCGGCGCCCGGCGCTGCGCCGCCGTCCCGGCAAGGTCCGGTTCTCCAGTTGGGCCCGCTCACCCGTTGAAATACAGATACGCCGCCAGGATGACCGCCAGGACAAAAACGGTACCGGCCACGTCGCGTCCGTCCCAGCTTCGCCGCGAGGCCAGACGGTGCTCCTGGGTGATGGTGGCGTAGGTCAGCCCCTCGATCTTCCGTTCGTCGGGCGGGGCGGTCAGATGGCTGACCACGATCATCGCGGCCGCGCTGACCAGGAAGATCGCCAGGCTGTAATACTGGAAATAGATCTTGTTGATGATCCAGAGGAACGAACCCTCGGGGTAGCCGTAGACCGCCCCCTTGTTCGCGCCGCCGCTCACGACGGCCTCGGTCAGCCTGAAGCTCTCGAGCTTGAGGGCGATCGGCGTATCCACCGCCAGGCGGAAGGCTCCCAACGCGAAACCGACCAGCAGGGCGGCCATGGCCCCTTTGCTGTTGAGCCGCTTGTTGAAAACGCCCAGGAAGAACACCGCGAAGATCGGCGGGGCCAGATAGCCCTGCACGCTCTGAAGGTAGTAGTACAGGCCCTCCTTGCCCCGGACCACGGGGATCCAGCCCAGGGCGATGACCACCATCACCAGCGTGGCGATGCGTCCCATCCAGACCAGCTCGGCCTGGGAGGCCCGCGGGCGGAGCTTGCCGTAGAAGTCGATGGTGAACAGCGTGGAGGAGGCGTTGAGGGCCCCGGCCAGCGAACTCATCAGGGCGGCCAGCAGACCGGCCACCACCATTCCGCGGACGCCCACCGGCAACACGTGCTGCACCAGCAGCGGGAAAGCCGCCTGGGCCCGGCCCTCGGAGAGCCTGCCGTCCACGAACAGGGCCTGCCGCAACACCTCGCTCTTGCCGCCGGAGGCCAGGGCGTAACAGATCATGCCCGGGATGATGAAGATGAACACCGGCAGGAGCTTGAGCACGGCGGCGAAGACGGCCCCGCGCCGGGCCTGGGTCTCATCGGGCGCGCCCAGGCAGCGCTGCACGATGTACTGGTCCGTGCACCAGTACCACAACCCGATGATCGGGGCGCAGAACAACATGCCCACCCAGGGGAAGTTCCCGTTGAAATACCAGGCCTGGCGGATGACGCGGCCGGCGGCGTCGGCGACCTCCACGGGCGCCCAGGTGCCCTCGACCCCGGCCGGCACCAGCGGCTTCCACAGGTTGAACATCTCCGAGCCGCAGATCCGGCGCAGCTCGTCCCACCCTCCGAGCTTCTGGAGCCCGAACCAGGTGACCAGCGCCGAGCCGACTACGAAGATGAAGGTCTGGACGGCCTCGGTGTAGGCCACCGCCCGCAGCCCGCCCAGGATGGTGTACAGGCCGGTGGCGATGATGACCAGGAACGAACCGAGCCAGAAGCTGTCCAGCACGACGCCGGCCACGGTCAGCTTCATGTCCGGCAGCAGCGTACCGAACACGATCCCCCCGGCGTAGATGCCCACCGCCATCTTGGTCAGGATGTAGGCGAACAGCGAGATCAGCGACAGCAGCCAGCGGTTGGTGGGCGAGAAGCGCCGTTCGAGGAACTCCGGCGTGGTGAACACGCGCGTGCGGGCGTAGAAGGGCACGAAGACCCAGGCCAGCACCAGCAGGCACCAGGCGTGCAGCTCGAAGTGGGCCATGGCCACGCCGCTGGTGGCCCCCGCGCCGGCCAGGCCCACCAGGTGCTCGGAGCCGATGTTGCTGGCGAAGATCGAGGCCCCGATGACGAACCAGCCCAGGTGGCGGCCGGCCAGGAAATAGTCATCGGCCGTGTTCTTGCTCTTGAGGATCACCCACCAGGCGATGCCCAGCAGAATGGCGAAGTAAGACCCGATGACGACCCAGTCGACGGTGTGCATCCGGCGAAACCTCCCGCGTCCGCGAAGCGAGGTGCATTCGACGCCGGGGAAAAGGGTAAACCTCAAGCCAGACCCTCGCAAGCCGGCGGGGACCGCCGGGCAGTTCGCGTCTTGGCGTCGGCACCGGCGGGGGTTATACTGGAAGCGCCTCCTGAAGACCTGACTCGACCGCCATCAGGCCGGGGCCGGCGGGCCGGCCGATGACCGGGTGTGTGGGTTTTGGGACTCTCTCTTTTCGGGTGCGGCGGCCGTCCAACGATTCGGGCCGGAGGTCGTCGCGACCCTTCCACGGCGTGAGGGTTTGCCCATGACGCACCTCGGGCGTTGGGGAGTGGTCCTGTCGATGAGCGGGTGGGCCCTGATGGCCGTCGCCGGCCAGGCGGCCGAACCCGCCGAGCCGGTGCTGTACAGCCGGGACATCAAACCCATTCTGAGCAACAACTGTTACGCCTGCCACGGCCCGGACGAGGCCCGCCGCAAGGCCGGCCTGCGCCTCGACGACCGGGCCGCGGCCCTGGCCGAAC
This sequence comes from Phycisphaerae bacterium, assembly GCA_039961895.1. Classification (GTDB taxonomy): domain Bacteria; phylum Planctomycetota; class Phycisphaerae; order UBA1845; family PWPN01; genus JAAXZI01. The sequence goes on from JABRVU010000293.1 coordinate 4,648, forward strand.
TCAAGACCGGCGGCTTCGCCATCGTGCCCGGCGACCCGCGCAAAAGCCTGCTCGTCGAGCGCATCACCGCCGCCGGACCCGACGACCTGATGCCCCCGCCCGATTCGGGCAAGAAGCTCACCGCCGAGCAGATCGATCTGCTCCAGCGCTGGATCGCCCAGGGCGCGAGGTTCGACGCCCACTGGTCGTACGTCGCGCCGCGGCGCCCGCCGGAGCCGGCGGTGAAAGACGCCGCCTGGCCGATCAACCCGATCGACCGCTTCATCCGGGCCGAGCTCGAGAAGCAATCGCTGACCCCCTCGCCGGAGGCCGACCGCCGGACGCTGATCCGCCGGCTCTCGTTCGATCTGACCGGCCTGCCGCCCGGGCCCGAGGAAGTGGACGCCTTCCTCGCCGACGCCTCGCCGAAGGCGTATGAGGCCCTGGTCGAGCGCCTGCTGGCCTCGCCGCGCTACGGCGAGCGCATGGCCGTCTACTGGCTCGACCTGGTCCGCTACGGCGACAGCAAGGGCTATCACAGCGACAACCCCATCAACGTGTGGCCTTACCGCGACTACGTCGTCCGCGCGTTCAACGACAACAAGCCGTTCGACGTCTTCACCACCGAGCAGCTCGCCGGCGACCTGCTGCCCGGCGCCGGCGACGAGCAGCGCATCGCCTCCGGGTTCAACCGCCTCAACCTCCACACCGAAGAGGGCGGGGCCCAGGCCAAGGAATACCTGGCCAAGTATTTCGCCGACCGGGTCCGGGCGGTCTCCAACGTCTGGCTGGGGGCGAGCATGGGCTGCGCCGAGTGCCACGACCACAAGTTCGACCCCTACACCATGAAGGATTTCTACAGCTTCGGCTCGTTCTTCGCCGACCTCGAGGAGGTGGGGGTGGGGGTGCAGGTGCCCCGGCTGACGCTGCCCACCGGCCCGCAGAAGGCCCAGCTCCAACGGCTGGATTCGCTCATCGCCCGGCTCAGGCAGGTGCTGGAGACCCAGACGCCCGAGCTGGACGCGGCCCTGGTCCGGTGGGAGCGGGAGTCGGCCGGGCCCGGTCCGGAGTGGACGACCCTTCACCCGGTCAGCCTCGGTTCGACCGGCGGCGCGACGCTGACGGTTTCGGCCGACGGCCTGGTCCGCGTCACCGGGGCCAACCCGCCGAGCAACCGCTACGTCGTCGCCGCGGCGACGGAGCTGACCGGCATCACCGCGGTCCGGCTGGAGGTGCTGCCGGCCAAGGGCAAGGGCGTCGGTCGATCCGGCAACGGCAACATCGTCTTGTCCGAGTTCCGCCTGGCCGCCGCGCCGGCCGGCGACCCGGCGGCCCTCAAGCCGGTGAAGCTGCAAAACGCCAGCGCCGATCACAGCCAGGCCGACTACGACGTGTCGGCGGCCATCGACGGCAGGAGCCACACCGGCTGGGCCCTCCTGCCGCATCCGGCCAAGGCCCACCAGGCCGTCTTCGAGACGGCCCGGGACTTGGGCGCGCCCGGCGGAACCATCCTGGTGTTCGATCTCGATCAGCGTTACGGCGACCAGCACACCATCGGACGGTTCCGGATCTCGGTGAGCACGGCCCGGCGCCCGGTGCGGGCCGACGGCGCCGTGGTGCCGGAGGAGATTCGCGCCATCCTGGCGGTGGCCCCTGACCGGCGCGCGCCCGAGCAGCGCGAGAAGCTCGCCGCTCACTACCGCGGCATCGCGCCGGAACTCCAGCCGCTGCGCGACCGGCTGGCGGCGCTCCAGAAGCAGCGCGAGGCGGTACAGGCGTCGGTGGCCACCATGCTGGTCTCGACGGCGGTCGAGCCGCGGCCCATCCGCATCCTGCCGCGCGGCAACTGGCTGGACGATTCCGGTCCGCTGGTCACGCCGGCCGTGCCCCCCTTCATCGCCCCGGCCCTGGAAGTCAAGGACCGCCGGGCCAACCGCCTCGACCTGGCCGGCTGGATGGTCGATCCGCGCAACCCGCTGCCGGCCCGGGTGTTCACCAACCGGCTCTGGAAGCTCTTTTTCGGCCAGGGGTTGGCCCGCACGCTCGATGACCTGGGTTCGCAGGGCGCCTGGCCGTCGCATCCCGAGCTGCTCGACTGGCTGGCCGTCGAGTTCATCGACAGCGGCTGGGACGTCAAGCATGTGGTGCGGCTGATGGTGCTCTCGCGGACCTACCGCCAGTCATCGAACGGGCGGCCCGACCTGCGCGAGCGCGATCCGGGCAACGCGCTGCTGGCCAGGCAGGGCAGCTTCCGGCTGGACGCCGAGTTCGTGCGCGACAACGCCCTGCTGGTCAGCGGCCTGCTGGTGGAAAAAATCGGCGGGCCCAGCGTCAAGCCCTATCAGCCGGCCGGGTACTGGTCGTTCCTGAACTTCCCGGTGCGCGAGTATTATCCCGACAAGGGGCCGGATCAGTACCGCCGCGGGCTTTATACCTGGGTGCAGCGCACCTTCCCGCATCCGAGCCTGCTGGCCTTCGACGCGCCCAGCCGCGAGGAATGCACGGCCGAACGGGCCCGCTCCAATACGCCGCTCCAGGCGCTGGTGTTGCTCAACGATCCGACCTACGTCGAGGCCGCCCGCGTGTTCGCGGCCCGGATCATCCGCTCGGGAGCGGCCGCGGAGCAGCGGCTGCGTTTCGCGTTCCGCGCCGCCCTGGGTCGAGAGCCCCGACCGGCCGAAGCCCAAATCCTGATGGCGCTGTGCGCCAAGCACATGAAGGAATATCACGAGGACCCCAAGGCCGCCGAGGGCCTCCTCAAGGCGGGCGACGCCCCGGCGCCCGAGGGCATCGATCGCGTCGAACTGGCCGCCTGGACCAGCGTGGCCCGCGCGATCCTGAACCTGCACGAGACCATCACCAGGTACTGAAACGGTCGCATAAGACGGCCTTGCAGATGGCCGGTTTCCCGTGTTTGAGAGGCCCGCTCGACGGGGCACTGGAGGTCGGCGAGAAGCTGCGGGCCGTCCGCTTCGACCGGCGCGCCGATCAGTTCCCCGACCGGTGCTTCCCGCGCCAGCGACAGATCGGGCTGATCGCCCAGGAAGTCCGGCGGGTGGCCCCCGAGATCGTGCAACAGGGCGGCGACGGCTGCCTGTCGGTGGATTACGGGCGACTGACGCCGCTGCTGATCGAGGCGGTCAAGGAACTCCGGCTCGAATACCTCGAGCTGAAATCGCGTTTGAACAGGCTGGAAGGCCGGATCGAGACCCTGCGGGCCGGCAACCGGAACCTTTCGGAACCGTCTTCATCGTTGGAGCCGGCCACGACCGCGCGCTTGCCGGTCCAGCCCCAGAGCGGGATGGAAGCCCGGAGCACGTGCCGGTAGAATGAAATCGGCACGGACGGTTCGGGCCGACGCGCCGTGTCTCTGACGGGTACGTAACAAGCGGGTGTCTTATGAAGCCATGCGACGCCGCAGCCGCGCCATGGACGCGACGAGCCTTTCTGGGGCGAACCGCCAACGGGCTGGGGGCCATGGCCCTGGCCTCGCTGCTCAACCCCAACCGCGCCGCGGGCGGCGCCGCCGGGCCTGAGGCCGGAACGGGCCCGCTCTCCAGCAGGGGCGTCATCAACCCGCTGCATTACGCCCCCAAGGCCAGGCGCATCATCTGGCTGTACATGGCCGGCGGCCCGTCGCACCTGGACCTGTTCGACTACAAGCCCAAGCTCGCGGAAATGCACGGCCGGCCCATGCCCGAGTCCTTCACCAAGGGCCAGCCCATCGCCCAGCTTCAGGGGGCCAGGAACCTCACCTGCTTCGCGCCGCAGTTCGAGTTCACCCGGGCCGGCCGGAGCGGCCAGCAGATGAACGGACGGTTCCGCCATCTGGCCGCCGTCGCCGACGAAATCTGCATCATCCGCTCGATGCACACCGACGCCATCAACCACGACCCGGCTCACACCTTCATGAACACCGGCACGACCATCTCCGGCCGGCCGAGCATGGGCTCGTGGCTGCTCTACGGGCTGGGAAGCGAGGCCGAGAACCTGCCCGGGTTCGTGGTCCTGACCTCGATCGGCCGCGGGCGCCCGCCGCAGCCCCTGGCCGTCCGCCAGTGGCACAGCGGCTTTCTGCCCGGGCGGTTCCAGGGCGTGCACTTCCGCTCGCAGGGCGAAGCCGTCCTCTACGTCAACAGTCCCGAAGGCGTCAATGCCTCGCGCCAGCGCGACGTGATCGAGGCGGTCAACGCCCTCAACCGGGTCCACGAAGAGGCCGTGGACGACCCCGAGATCGCCACGCGCATCGCCCAGTATGAAATGGCCTTCCGCATGCAGACCAGCGTGCCGGAGCTGATGGACTTCCGCAACGAACCCGAGAGCGTCAAGAAACTCTACGGCACCGAGGGCGGCGACGGGTCCTTCGCGGCCAACTGCCTGCTGGCCCGGCGGCTGGCCGAACGCGGCGTGCGCTTCATCCAGTGCTACCACCGCGACTGGGACCACCACGATGGGCTCAAGAAGTACATCGAGTACAAGGTCGAGGAGGTGGACCAGGCCACGGCGGCGCTGATCACCGACCTCAAACAGCGCGACATGCTCAAGGACACGCTGGTGATCTGGGGCGGAGAGTTCGGGCGCACGCCCATGGCCCAGGGCGACGGCCGCGACCACCACATGAAGGGCTTCTCCATGTGGCTGGCCGGCGGGGGCATCAAGCCCGGAATCACCTATGGACAGACCGACGAACTGGGCTACAACGCCGTCGAGAACCCCGTCCACGTCCACGATCTGCACGCCACCTGCCTGTATCTGCTGGGCATCGAGCACACCCGCCTGACCTTCCACTGGCAGGGCCGCGACTTCCGCCTCACCGACGTGGCCGGAAAGGTCGTCGGGGACGTCCTGGCGTAACGGATGTGTCCTGGTTCAGCCCGAAATGGAGAACCAGCCTTCCTGAGTTACACCTGTCCGGGAGACCGTCTCCCGGATCGAATGCGGTTTTCTGTCCGCTGGCTCGCGGCTGCGCCACGAGGGATTTATCGCTTTGGTGCCAATCCCGAAGGGGATGGCCTGTTTGCGTGCTCCGCACAGGCAGGGAAAGATGGGCGGCACAAGCTTCCTGCCGCCCACCCTTCGGTCTTGGCCCCTGGGACGGCGCTCGGGTCGGTTCCCACCGGAGCCCTGTCTTCCGCCCAGGTCGCCCTTCAGGATACCACTGGCCAACGCGCACAAGCACTCCTTCTCCGGCCTGGCTCAGGCCACGGCGGCCCGCGCCGCCTGCCGGGCCACCTTCCGGCGCGCCCGGGCCTTATCCAGCTTGTGATCCCGCTCGGTGAAGATCGCCGGCTCCCGCCCGGCCAGCTTGTCCGCCGGGGCCACGTAGCCAATCGCGCTGTGCAGCCGGATCGTGTTGTAATGCTCCACGTAGCCGGCGACCAATCGCCGGGCATCCTCGAGCGATAGCGGCGTCCCCGGCCGGATGCACTCGCTCTTGAGGCTCTTGTGCCACCGCTCCAGTTTCCCATTGCTCTGCGGGTAGTACGGGCTCGTCCGCACGTGCGTCATCCCGCAGATGCGGATGAACTCCTTGAAGTCCCGGGCCATGAACTGCGGCCCGTTGTCGCTGATGATCCGCGGCGTGACGCCCGGGAACGCCTCCCGGGCCCGCTGAAGGATCATCTCGATGTCCATTTCCTTCATCGACTCGCGGATCTTCCAGTGCACGATGTACCGGCTGTACCCGTCCAACACGCTGCACAGGTAGTAGAACGTCCCGCAAACATTGATGTACGACACGTCCACGTGCCAGTGCTCGTGGGCCCGCAGCGGATGCGCGAAGCCCGTTCCTTTGCGCGAGGGCTTGCGGTTCCAGTTGCCCAGCAGGCCGGCTTGCTTGAGTACTCGGTACACGCTCGACGGGCTCACCGCCACCACGTCCGCGTCCAGCATCATGAACGCCAGGCGACGGTAGCCCTCCAGCGGATACTGCCGCTCGAACTCCAGGATCGCCGCCTTCTCCCACGGCTCGAGCCAGTGGTCCCGCGGCACCCAGGCGTTGTGCTCGTTCACTTTCCCGTATCGGCTCCGCCAGTCGTAGAACTTGCTCGACCGCACGCCCAGCCATCCGGTCATCCGAACCACCGCGACCTCCGTCCGTTCTGTCCAGCGATTCACGAAGTCCACCACCTCGTCGCGCACGTCAGGGGGAACCCAGCCGGCCTTCAGATCTCCCCAAGACTTTTTTTAGCGCCACGTGCTCGCCCAGCAGCTCGGCCATCACCTCATCCTTGTTCCGCAGCTTGGCTTCCAGGAAGGCGATCCGCCGCTGCTCGGTCGCCGCCTGGCGGCCCGACTTGGTCCGCGGCTGCTCAAACACCGCCGCCCCCTCCTCGAACAGCTTCTTCTGCCAGCCGTAGAACACCGTCGGCTGCAAGCCGTGCTTCTCGCAGACCTCCGAAATCGGCACCTTCTCGACCAGGTGCTCCCGCAAGATGGCCACCTTCTCAGCCCCACTGTAACTCCGTCGCTCTCTCGGCATTGGACAATCCTCCGTCTGGTACGACCCTTAGGTGTAACTCAGACGGCCCGATTCTCCAATTCCGACTGAAGCAGGACACCTCCTGGCGTAACGGATGCGAGCCGTACGACACTTACCCCGAATGTGCGGTCTTTCCCGCAGCCGGCCAGGTTTTCCCGCACTTGCGGGCATGCGAAGAATACGCGCAGCAGGTTGTCCATCGCCCGGGACTGGATCATCGCGCCCGAAAGCCAACGCGAGAGCGTTTCCGCGGCGATGCCCAGGCACTGGGCGGCCTCCTTTAGGGTCAGGCCCAACTCCGCGATGTTCCGGTCAATCTGTTCGGGCGTCAGCAGATTCAGATGCTCGCGCAGGGCGGCGGAAACGCGATCGTCGGAGTTCTGATCGTAGGAAAACGCTCCGCAGGCACCACAACGGCCCACCGGCAGATCGGGGATGTACAGGTCATAGAGCCGACCGTCATGGTTCTTCTGAACGCGCATGGAAACGACGGCGGGATGGAGGTCTCCCTTCTGACCACACTCCAGGCACCGGACCGGGAATCGCTTACGGCGCGGCTTGGCCGGCGGGTTCGTGTTATCAGGGCTCTTGGAGTTGTGTCTCATCATGGCTGCCTCCGCGGAATCGGCGGTCCTTTAGCGGTCGTGCATGTTCACGATCCAGATCGTGGAGTCCTCTGGGCCGTCGGCCTGATCGAGAACCGTCTCGATGTAGACCCTCCGGCCGGATATCGGCAGGCGCAGGTCGTAATGAAATCTCCACGCGACGTACTCTGGTCGTGTCTCCGCCACCTGGTCGATCTCGCCGCCGGCCGCAACGTACTCGATCATCAGCTCATGGATCAGCCGTTGCGTGATGCCGGGCAAATTCGTGCTGAGCCACGACCATGGGAGCTGCCGCCATTGGATGTATCCCGCAACCCTTCCAAAGTTCAGAAGCACCTCCCGGTAGCAATCGAGAGCGGCCTGATCCTTTGGTATTTTCATGTCGCTCCCACATTGGGTCGGGTCTTGCCCCCATGTGCTTGGCTCACCGTTATTATCGAATCCGGGTTGACGTAAGTCAATAATGAATCCCGATAAACATTAACATATGCTTCAAAAGCAGGTTACGACACGATCTCGCGTCCTGTGAGCGGGATTCGCTGCGTCACGGCCGGGCTTTCAAGGACAGCGACCGCCATTGCCCATTCGTCAATCCCGCTCTGCTTGCCTCGGGTGGAGAGTGGCGTAGAGTAAAGGCCGTTCGAGGCCGGATTCAACGATGTCAACCGCGTGCGCGAAAGGAGGGATCCCGTGAGGCCGGGGGCGTTTGGCGTGTGGACCTTCGTCGGGATCGTTCTGCTCCTGGCCGGCTGCTCCGCGGGGGTGCCGCGACAGGGTCGATCGGAGCCGGCCGCCCAGCTCTTCGAGGGTCTGGGCACGCACCACCGCCCGGTGACGACCTCCTCGCCGCTGGCCCAGCGCTACTTCGATCAAGGATTGATCTGGTCGTATGCGTTCAATCACGACGAAGCCATTCGCTCGTTCGGCGAGGCCGCCCGGCTCGATCCGGGGTGCGCGATGGCGTTCTGGGGCATCGCGTTATGCAATGGGCCGCACATCAATAATCCGACGGTTCCGCCGGAGCGGTCGCGGGCGGCATGGGAGGCACTGAACCAGGCCCGTGCGCTCAAGGCGGGCGCCGGCGAGGTGGAGCAGGCCCTGATCGAGGCGCTGAGTGCGCGCTACGCCGATCCGCCGCCGGCCGACCGCCGCCGACTTGACGAAGCCTATGCGGCCGCGATGGAGCGGGTGCACCGGCGCTTCCCCGACGACGCCGACGTGGCCGTCCTGTTCGCCGAAGCGCTGATGGACTTGCAGCCGTGGGACTTGTGGACGCCCGCGGGTCAGCCCAAGGGGGCCACCCCGCACATCCTCTCCGTCCTTGAAAAGGCCTTGGTCTTGTCACCGTCTCACCCCGGCGCGTGTCACCTGTACATCCACGCGGTGGAGGCCGGACCGCACCCGGAGAAGGCCGACGCCGCCGCGGACGTGCTGCGGACGGCCGTGCCCCTGGCCGGACATCTCGTGCACATGCCGGCCCACATCGACGTGCAGCGGGGCCGCTGGGCGCTGGCCGCCGACCAGAACCGGGCCGCCATCCAGGCCGACCGCCGCTACCGGGCCCTGTCGCCCCGGCACGGCTTCTATCACGTGTACATGGCCCACAATCATCATTTCCTGGCCTTCGCGGCGATGATGGAAGGCGACCGCGGGTCGGCGCTGCAAGCGGCCCGCGACATGATCGCCGGCGTGCCCGATGATTTTCTCCGCCAGCAGCCCGCATTGATCGACCCCTACATGATGATCGAACTCGACGTGCTGAAGCGTTTCGGCCGGTGGGACGACATCCTCGCCCGGCCCCGGCCGCCGACGAACCTGCCGATCACGACCGCCTTCTGGCATTATGCCCGGGGCATCGCCCTGGCGGCCAAGGGCCGGGTTCCCGAGGCCCGCCGCGAGCAGCAGACCTTCCGGGCCGCGGCCGCGAAAGTGCCCGCCGACGCGGTGATGGCCATCAACCCGGCGCACCGAGTGCTGGCCGTCGCCGAGCAGGTGCTGGCCGGCGAAATCGCCCTGGCCGAGCGGCGCTTCGATGAGGCGATCGCGTCGCTGCGCCAGGCCGTGCGCCTGGAAGACGACCTGCTCTACATGGAGCCGCCGGAGTGGATTCAGCCCGCCCGGCACACGCTGGGGGCGGTGCTGATCGCGGCCGGTCGCCACGCGGAAGCCGAAACGGTCTACCGCGAGGACCTCCAGCGCTGGCCCGAGAACGGCTGGTCGCTGCAAGGCCTGGCCCGTTGCCTGCGGGCCCGCCACGCCGACGCGGAGGCGAGCCGGGTCGAAGCCCGATTCCGGAAAGCCTGGTCCCGCGCCGACACGTCCATCGCCACCAGTTGCCTGTGCGTACGGGATGAGACGGGCAGTTGAGCGGGCTGGCATCCTGACGATAATGGGTCGCGGCCGCGACGGTTCGGCCGGGGCCGGGAGTTTTACGCACCATGTCCATCGTCATCATCGGGGCCGGGAACTGGGGGCTGACGCTGGCCGGGATGTTCAACCCGCGGCACCCCGTGCGGCTGTGGTGCAAGTCGGCCGAGCTGGTGGAACCGGCCCGGGCGGCCCTGCGTGAAGTGGCCGGAACGCGGGAGCGAACGATCCACGTGGAGGTCGCCTTCGCCTCTCCGCTGTCGACCGAGGACGCGGTGGTGATCGCGGTGCCGTCGGCGGCCATCGCCGAGGTCGCCGCCCGCATCAGGCAGACCGCCGGGCCGAAATACCCGGTGCTGGTGACGGCCTCGAAGGGCCTGGAGCGCGGGACGTTCCGCACCACCAGCCAGATGATCTCCGCCGTGGTTCCCCAGGCGGTGGTGGCGGTGCTCTCGGGGCCGAACATCTCGAAAGAGATCGCGGCCGGCCGGCGGGCCAAGGCCGTCCTGGGCTGCGAGGACGTGCACTGGCTGCTGCACCTGGCCGGCCTGTTGTCCAGCGACCGGCTGCACCTGGACATGACCCGCGACAAGGTCGACGTCGAGCTTTGCGCGGCCATGAAGGGCGTGTTCGCCATCGGGGCCGGCGTGATCGCCCAGCGCCAGCTCGGCGCCAACTTCATGGGCCTGCTGCTGACTTACGGCCTGCGCGAGATCGTCGAGCTGTCCAAGTTCCTCAAGATCTCGACGGAGCACGTGTTCGGCGTGGCCGGCCTGGGCGACCTGGTGGCGACCTGCTTCAGCTCCGACAGCCGGAACGTCCGGCTGGGACGGATGCTGGCCGGCGGAACGTCGGTCCATCAGGCCCTCGAACAGGTCGAGCAGGTGGTCGAAGGGGCCATGACCGCCCGGGCCGTCGCGGAGATGGCCGCCTTGAGGCTTCGGCTTCCGCTCTTCACCGCGATTGCCGAGCTGGTCGAGCAGGCCAGCGAAGAAGCCCTCGAACGGTTTGAGCGAACGTTGCTGGAGTATCCGGGGAAGTAGCGGCCGAGGTGCGAAGCCGATCGTCCGGCAACGTCGAAGCGATGACCGAACCAAGCGCGACGCAAGGTCAGGAGGCCCTCGATGTCTTCCCTGGCGAACCAAGCGTGTCAGGCGTGTGGGCCCGATGCACGGCGCCTGAGCCCTGAAGAGATCGCTCGATTGCTGGCTGAGCTACCCGGCTGGCAGGTCGTCGAGCGCGAGGGTATCGAGCGGCTCGAACGGCTCTACAGGTTCAAGGACTTCAAATCCGCCCTGGCGTTCACCAACCGCGTCGGAGCCTTGGCGGAGGAACAGGGGCATCACCCGGCCTTGCTGACCGAATGGGGGAAGGTCACGGTCACATGGTGGACTCACGCCCTTAACGGTTTGCACTATAACGACTTCGTGATGGCCGCCAAGACGGATGGGGCTGTCACTGGAGGATAACACAAAAGGGTGTGCACCGTTTTTTAGATCGTGGACATGGTGTACTCCGCTTTGTCTGCGCGTCTGAAAAAAAGAAGATTTGGATCCCAAATCGCGCGAATTCCGCACTTGCAGCTCGTCCATAAAACATTATGATGAGGTATGTGGATAAAGGGCGAAGGGCCGCGCCTGCCGTTCAGTTGGGCGGTTGATGAGCGTGCCCTTCGATGCTCTGCATCAAACGAGCGTTACTGATCGGGTCGTCTCCGGACCTGGATCAGGAGGGAGAGGAATCATGTCATCCCGCATCAGCACCGTCCTTTTGGTTGTCGCCGCGTGTGGTCTTGCGCCGTTCAACAGCGCGCTGGCCGGTTGGCTTCCCCCCGACGGAACCCAGGTCGTCGTCATTTCGGCCGAGTCGAGCCAGGGCAGCAGCAGCAAAGGCTGGCTGTTTCCGCCCGGCGAGATCGATGGCCGATACGTGTGGGATCTCCCGGGC
>JABRVU010000294.1:0-6785 GCA_039961895.1 Phycisphaerae bacterium
CGCCGGGGCCAGGCGGCTCAACAAGGTTCAGCCGGCCGATTCGGCGGCCACGCAACCGGCCGGCGAGGCTCCGGTCGAGGCCCCCGCCGAGGAGCCGAAGGGTGAAACCGCCTCCCCGCCCGCCACCGCCTCGGCGGAAGAGGAGAACAAGAGTGGTCCGAGCGAACCGGCGACGGAGCCGGGTGTCACCGCCCCGGCGGAATCCCAAACTCCGACCACGGAACCCGCGAAATCGGAAGTAGAGTCGTCAGCCACGCAGCCGGGTTCGTAAGACAGGTGAGGCTTCGTCGGACGTGAGCGTGTCTCGGCAGCGACGTGCTATTCCAGAAAGGAGAATGCGATGACGAGAGGTACATGGTTCGCGGCAACGGGAGCAGCCTTGATCCTGGGGTGGGCCGGTACGGCCTTCGCCGAGGACAAGCCCGTCTCCATCACCGGCAAGGTGGTCTTCGACGAGAAGGCCCCCAAGCCCAAACCCAAGGCCGTTCCGACCCCGACCGACGCCCATTGCGCCAAGCTCCACGAGAAGGAGCCGCTGGTCGATGAGACGTTCGTCCTGGGCGAAAAGGGGGAGATGAAGAACGTGTTCGTGCAGGTCACGGGCGGACCGCTGAAGGGCAAGACCTTCGATCCGCCCGCCCAGCCGGCCGTCCTCGACCAGAAGGGCTGCACCTACCGGCCGCACGTGATCGGCATCCAGGTCGGGCAGACCCTCAGGATCACCAACAGCGACGACACCAACCACAACATCCACAGCCTGTCCACCAAGAACAAGGAGTTCAACCTGGCCCAGCCGCGCAAGGGCAAGGTGGACGAGGTCAAGATGACCAAGGAGGAGATCTTCCGCATCAAGTGCGACGTGCACCAGTGGATGGGGGCGTGGGCCTACGTGGTGCCGACGCCGTTCTTCGCCGTCACCGACGAGAAGGGCGAGTTCTCGATCCGGGGTCTGGAGCCGGGCGAATACGACGTGGATTTCTACCACGAGGGACCGGTGAAGTTCTTCACCACCAAGGTGAAGGTCGAGGCCGGCAAGGCCACGACCATCCCGGACGTCAAGTTCACCCCCAAGAAGCCGGGCCCGACGCTGCGGCCCAAGCCCGCGGGGCAGTGAGCGCGCCTCTGGGTGAAAAGGACCGGCGAGGGGCCGGATGGACCACGGCAGGAGAGACGGCGTGAACCGACGCGCTTGGTTGATGAAAACGATGCGGCTCGCGGGGCTGCTGACGGGCTTCACCTGGGGTGGAGACGCCCGGGCGGCCGGTTCGGCGGGCTGGTGGCTGCCCGAGAACGCCTCGGCCCACGGCGGCAGGATCGACGCCCTGTTCACCCTGATCTTCGTGGTCACCGTGGCCACCATGATCCTGGTGTTCGCGTTCCTGGCGTACCTGCTGGTCAAGTACCGGCACCGCGCGGGGCGACGGGTGGCCTACGTGCACGGCAATCACCGGCTGGAGGTGCTCTGGACGCTCACGCCGGCGGTCATGCTGGTGGTGATGGGCATCCTGAGCCTGCGGGTCTGGGCCGACGTCTCGCTCAACCCGCCGGACTCCTCCGGCGACGTGACCGAGGTCGAGGTGCTGGCCCAGCAGTTCCAGTGGAACGTCCGCTATCCGGGCAAAGACCGCCGGTTCGGCACGCCGGACGACTTCTACACCTTCGATCCCAAACATGAGGTCAAGTCGCTGCTGCCCAACCGCGTGACCGTTCCGGTGGGCAGGCCGGTCAAGATTTACCTGATGTCCAAGGACGTGCTGCACAGTTTCTTCCTGCCGCACATGCGCATGAAGCGCGACGCGGTGCCGGGTCTGCGCGGGGTGATCTACTTCACGCCGACGCGGACCGGCCGGTTCGACCTGGCCTGCGCGGAGCTATGCGGGCCGCAGCACTACTCGATGGCCGGCATGTTCGAGGTCTTGAGCCAGGAGCAATACGACGCCTGGTACCAGGAGCGTCTGGACGAAGTGGCCGAGCAGATCGGCGAACCGGCCGCCGAAGAGCCCACTACCGAGGAGCCGGCCAGCAGCGAACCGGCCGCCGAGGAGGGCAAGACTCAGGAGGGCAAGGCCGACGAGGCGGACGAGCCGAAGCAGGAGGAGCCGGCCGATACCAGACCGGCCGACGGCGCCACCCAGTGACCGACCGGCTGGAAGCCGGGCCCAGGTGGACGATCGCGGGCCGGGCGCCCGCGCCCAGCAGACAGGACGATTCATGAGCACCATCACGCATCCACACGCATTCGAGGAGCACGGTCACGGGCACGAGCACCGCCAGAGCTTCGTGACCAAGTACATCTTCTCCTGCGATCACAAGCAGATCGGGCGGCAGTTCCTGTTCAGCAGCCTGTTCTTCTTCATCATCGGCGGGTCGATGGCCCTGGCCATCCGCTGGCACCTGGCCTATCCCAAGGAGAACATCCCGCTGGGGAGCATGCTTCCCAGGAGCATGGTGGATCACGCTCCGGCCGCCCCCGCGGTCTGGAAGCCGGGGCACCGGGTCCAGTTCACCAGCGACTTCGAGGGGATCGCCTCGGGAACGCCGGCCGTCTTTCAGAAGTTCACCAAGGTCGAGCATCCCAGCGCCTACAAGACCGACCCGGTCACCGCCCTGGTCGCGGTCAACGGCAAGGAAGTGGAGGTTCCGGTCGAGGACCTGGGAAGCAGGGAGGAGTACTACTTCGTCCGCGACGAGTTTTACACCACCCTGTTCACCATGCACGGCTCGGTGATGATCTTCCTGGTCATCATCCCGCTGCTGGTGGGTGCCTTCGGGAACTTCTGCGTGCCGTTGCAGATCGGGGCCAAGGACATGGCCTTTCCGGTGCTGAACATGATCTCGTTCTGGCTGGTGCCGCCGGCGGCGCTGATCATGATGTGGGGCACGTTCCACGTGGCCGGCGACGGCAGCTCGGGCGGCCCGGGCTCGGGGTGGACGTCCTATCCGCCCCTGGCGACCATCATGGCCTCGCGGACGTTCGGCCAGACCTGCTGGCTGATCGGCGTGCTGATCCTGGGCACCTCGTCGATCCTGGGGGCGGTCAACTACGTGACCACGATCATCAAGATGCGGGCCCCGGGGATGGGGCTGTTCCGCATGCCGCTGACCACCTGGGCGATCTTCATCACTTCGATCCTGGTGCTGTTCGCCACGCCGGTGCTGGCGGCGGCGGCGCTGATGCAGCTGATGGACCAGACCGCCGGCACGAGCTTCTTCGCCCCCAAGGGGCTGACGGTCAGCAACGAGGAGCTGCCGCTGTCCGGCGGCGGTCAGCCGCTGCTGTGGCAGCACCTGTTCTGGTTCTATTCCCACCCGGCGGTGTACATCATGATCCTGCCGGCGATGGGGATCGTCTCCGACGTGCTGAGCACCTTCGCCCGCAAGCCCATCTTCGGCTATCGGCCGATGATCTACGCCATCGCGGCCATCGCCGGGCTGGGCTTCATCGTGTGGGGCCATCACATGTTCGTCTCGGGCATGAACCCCGCCCTGGGGACGTCGTTCGCCCTGGCCACGATCATGATCGCGCTGCCCTCGGCCATCAAGACCTTCAACTGGCTGGGCACGCTGTGGGGCGGCAACATCCACTTCACCGCGGCCATGCTCAACGCCATCGCCTTCGTGGCCATGTTCGTGATCGGGGGGCTCTCGGGCATCTTCATGGCCGCCACCCCGGTGGACATCTACATCCACGACACCTACTTCATCGTGGCCCACATCCACTACGTGCTGTTCGGCGGGAGCGTCTTCGGGGCCTTCGCCGGCCTGTACTACTGGTTCCCCAAGATGTTCGGGCGGATGATGAACGAATCGCTGGGCAAGATCCACTTCGCCTGCACGTTCATCGCCTTCAACATGACCTTCTTCGCCATGCACATCCTGGGCATGGGCGGGATGCCGCGGCGCTACGCGGGGTATGAGAAGCTGCCCTACCTCGAGCACCTGCACCCCATGAACGTATTCATCACCGTGGGGGCGTTTCTGCTGGGGGCCTCGCAGATCTTCTTTGCGATCAACTTCTTCTACAGCCTGTTCAAGGGCCCCAAGGCCCCGCGCAACCCGTGGCATTCGAACACGCTGGAATGGACGGCCCCGTCGCCGCCGGGCCACGGCAACTTCGAGACCGCGCCGGTGGTCTATCGCGGGCCGTATGAGTACGGGTCGCCGCAGGTCGAAGAGGATTATCTACCGCAGACGCGCAGACTCGCGACGGAGCACGCGACGGCATGAGCACCGCAGGCACGCTCGAATACGCGACGATGACGCCGTCCGGCCCGGGGAGGCCGTGGGCCCACCGTCTGGCCGTGGTCCTGGCGGGGTTGACGTTCATCCTCATCGTGGCCGGGGCCAACGTCACCAGCAAGAACGTGGGGCTGGCGGTGCCGGACTGGCCGCTCTCGTTCCAGTCCGTCAATCCCCCGGGCTGGCTCACCAACATGGACGGCACGCGACCCGGCGTGCGCGACGAGCACGGGCACCGGCTCATCGGGGCGCTCACCGGGTTGATCGTCATCGCCCTGGTGGTGGCCCTGTTCGTTCAGGAGCGGCGGGTCTGGGTGCGTCGGCTGGGGGTCATCGCCCTGCTGGCGGTCATCGCCCAGGGGGTGATGGGCGGGCTGCGGGTGTGGGAGCGGTCGCTGGGCTGGGCCATCGTGCACGGCTGCTTCGGCCAGGCCTTCTTCTGTCTGACCCTGGCCCTGGCGGCGGTCACGTCGCCGCGCTGGCGGCGGGAGTTCGCCGGCGCCGGCGAGCGGGGGTCGAAGCAGGCCGCAAGCCCGACCACGGCTGCCCGGCCGGATCAATACCGCGCCTTGCGCACCTGGACCGCGGTGACGGCGGCCTTCGTCTATGCCCAGTTGATCCTGGGAGCCCTGACCCGTCACACCGGCACGAACGGCTGGGCGGTGCTGCACGTGGGCGGGGCCCTGGGCGTGGGCGCCTGCCTGATACTGGCCGCTCAACACGCCTTCGCCCGGCCCGAGTGGGAGCGGCACCTGGCTGCTCCGATGATCGCCCTGTTTGCGTTGTTCGGCCTCCAGCTTCTGCTGGGCGTGGCCACGTACGTCCTGGTACTCTCGATGCTCGGCCCCGACCCCACCACGGCCATGCAGGCGTACGTGCCCACCATCCACGTGGCGGTCGGGGCGCTGATTTTGGGCGCGAGTTTCATCGTCGCCCTGCGGGCGTTCGCCATCGGCGGGACGGGGAGCGGCGGCGCCCGCACGCCGAGCGGCGGCGGGGAGGCGAGCGCGTGAGCACGATCGACGTGAAAACGCTGCCGGCGGTGCTGCCCCGCGCGCGGGCCCGATGGTCGGATTACGGCGAGCTGCTCAAGGCCCGCCTGGTGTCGCTGGTGCTGGTGACCACGGCGGTCGGGTTTCTGATGGGCTACCTCGGACCGTACGACGGCGTCTTCTGGGTCGGAATGCTGCGCACGGTCCTGGGTACGGCGCTGGTCGCGGGCGGGGCCATGGCCCTCAATCAATACCTCGAGCGCCGGACCGACGCGCTCATGGCCCGGACGCGGGCCCGGCCGCTGCCCGAAGGGCGGATCGCGCCCCCCGAGGCCCTGGTCTTCGGTACGGTGCTGTCGCTGTGCGGGATCGGGTACCTGTGCGCCTCGGTCAACGTGTTGACCGGCGCCCTGGCGGGGCTGACCAGCGCGACCTACCTGCTGCTGTATACGCCGCTCAAGACGCGCACGCCGCTGTGCACGCTGGTGGGGGCGGTGTCGGGGGCGATCCCGCCGATGATGGGTTACACGGCCGCGGCCGGGCTGGTGACGGCCGAGGCCTGGCTGCTGTTCGCGATCCTCTTCGTGTGGCAGATGCCTCATTTTCTGGCCATCGCCTGGCTGTATCAGGAGGACTACGCGGCCGGTCGGCAGATGATGCTCCCGGTGGTGGACCCCTCGGGCACCGCCACCGCCCGGCAGATGGTGTCGTTTTCGCTCACCCTGCTGCCGGTGACGCTGATGCCAACGGTGGTGGGAATGACCGGAGCGGTTTATTTCTTCGCGGCCCTGGTGCTGGGGCTGGCCTTCCTGGCGTTCGCGGTGCGGGTGGCCGTCACCCGCACCAAGCCCGCGGCCCGGGCCATGTTCCTGGCCTCGGTGCTGTATCTGCCGGCGCTGCTGATGATGATGATGCTCGACCGCGGATACTGAAGCCGGCGGAGACGGAGAACCCAGACCGCCGTATCGTCGTCGTGTTCAAGGGAGAGTCGTTCATGAGTGAAGCGGCCGTTCAAGCCAGGATCGCCACGCCCCCCGCGCACGCGGGCGAGGAATCGTTCGCTCCGGCGCCGGTGGTGCCCAACCACAAGTTCGGGATGTGGCTGTTCCTGACCAGCGAAGTGATGTTCTTCACCGGGCTGCTGGGCAGCTACCTGGTGCTGCGGCTGTCCGATCCGGCGGGCTTCTCGAAGCAGGCCGCCGCCCACCTGCACTGGGAGCCGGCCGCGGTCAACACCATGGTGCTGATCTTCAGCAGTCTGACCATGGCCCTGTCGATCCACTGGGCCCAGGCCGGCGACAAGGCCAAAACCAGGCTGTTCCTGCTGCTCACCATCCTGTGCGGCGCGGCCTTCATGGTCATCAAGGCCTTCGAGTACGGCGGGAAGTTCAGCCACGGCGTCTACCCCAGGACCCACATATTCTGGGCCTGTTACTTCACGCTGACCGGCATTCACGGGCTGCACGTGGTCGGAGGGGTGGTCCCGCTGATCTGGGCGTTGGTGAAGGTGGGCTCGAGCCCCGACGTGCGGCAGCGGGCCGGGCTGCTCGAATG
>JABRVU010000295.1:0-5795 GCA_039961895.1 Phycisphaerae bacterium
CACACCCCCCCGGTGGGGCTGGTTGTTGGGGTCGGTTCATGGGGCCGGTTTCGTCCCAGTTTTTGGAGCGCTGGAGCCCGAAAACTGGAGCGCTGGAGCCCGAAAACTGGAGCGCTGGGCGGCCGCTGGAGCGCTCCATTTTTTGGAGCGCCGGAGCTGTTGAGCGCTCCAGTGGTTGGAGCGCTTCCCCGGCATCGACCGACCTGAGTATCCGGTACTGATTTGACCCCTGCCGGCCTCGGGCGTGCACGATCAGGTACCTGCCGAGTCCCTTCCCCGCCGGCCTCTCGTCATCGCCTTCGCGGAGAGCACCGGCGATGGTATCGATCGCCAAACCGTGGCGGCGGCGGAGGCCGCGATAGCTGGCCCAAGCGAGGCCGCTTCGATCTGCGCTGAGTACGACCGCAGCGACCGCGATCCGCTGCCCGTAGGTCAGCTCATTGTCGGCGAGCACGGCCTGCACCATGCGAACCTGTTCTAGAAGAGAGAGCTGGTCATCGGGCATGGCCGGCCTCCGGAGTCGCGACCCACACCACCGCCGCACGGCCGGTCGATGTCGGCCGGCGCCGGCCGGAGTCGCGGATGAGTCCCAGCTTCACCAATTCTCCACGGCGCGGGGTCTGCGTCTGAACCCGCATCCCGAGCGCGACCCGGACCTCCTCATCCGTCGCACCGGCGGACCCGCGTTGCTCGATGTAGCTGAGCACGCGCGATCGAGCATCAAGCGCACGGCCGGCCACTGAGTACCGAGCGTCGATGGAGGTGGCCATCGGCCCGGCCGGCCGCATCGAGTTTTTGGGGGATTTTTCGCTTGCCGAGGGGGCCGGCTGCTGGTATTCTCGAATCAGCAACAACTCAAGCGGCCGGTCGATGGGAGGCACCATCGCCGGCCAATCTTTTTCCCGGATCATGTTGCATCCTCCAGCAGTACGCCGGCCGCGGCCAGCTCCCGCTCGGCCCGCGCGATTTCACGTTCGCGCTGCCGCGGCGTGGGCACGTTACGGGCCTGCTCACCGCCGGCCCGCGCGGCCGTGAGCCGCTGAAAGAATCGCGCGATGGCCTCCGAGCTTGTGCATCGAGTGGCACCGCAGAAAACGGTTTCAAGCACGATCCCGCGGCAGCCGGCGGTTGCCCACCGCAGCAGCGTCGCGACGTGTGGCCGCTTCCCCGCCCGGCGCCGGGGCAGCCACCGAAGCTTCGCGGCCTCGGCCAGTGTCATCACCCGCTCACGTTCAACGTCAATCATGAAATTGCCTCCTTATCGCTAGTGGCTGTTCGCGCCGGGGGCAGTTTCGCAGGCGGACCGGATCCGTGTTGTCAATGGACGTTTGATGGACGCGATGGAAGTGAGGAAACCCTTGATTTTGTTGGGCTTATACGGGCTCAGATTTTTTTCGACGGACGTCTGATGGACGCGCAAGGCCCCCCAGGACGGCCCCCTTGACCCTGCCCCAGACGTACAGATACCTGTCCCCCCGCGGACCCCGCGCGCTATTGTCTACTTCCTCATAGCATGAATCATCCTTCGCGCGAAGCCGCTCTACGCACTTCCTCAGCCGATCCAGTGGCAGCGAAAAATGCTCGGCAATCTCGCGGGACGAGACACGGTGGTCGTCGGCCCAAACCCCGGCCGTCGCCACGTCCGTGGCGAGGCCCGCTCTCGTAGGCCGAACCAAAAAGGTCAACTGGGCTAACCGCTGAACGGTGATATGCAGGCTCTCGGCGACGTGCTCAAGCGTCGGCTGCCAGGTTCCCGCGCGTGGGCCAATCGTCGAGAAATCGACCAGCCCGACGGCCTGGAGCTGGCGGAGGGCGGGCAGGATCGCGCTGCGCTTCTTCCTGTCCTCGTCGCTCACCTGGGCCTCGCGCTCCAGGTGAAGTTTTCCGTCGGCCTCCACCCAATGGTATTGGTGAATCGCCGGGTTCACACCCGCCAGCTCGTCGCTCCACACCGCGGCGTGCTCTCCGGCCAGCCGCGCCGTGTCGGCAACGGCCTGGTCGGGCGGGATCGGGCCACGGTGGTACAGCTCAAGGAGGCGGTTCAGTAGAATCCGGCCAGCGTCTGGGAGTTGGAGGAGTTGCGGCACTCCGCACCTACTTTCAAGGTCGGGCCGGCCCCGGCGAGAAACGAGAAGTAGGTGAGACTCGTTTCGTCGCCGGCGCCGCTTGCCGCCCCGGTTTGCAACCCAGGGCGTCGTCCCGATGGTTCAACATCCTACCCCAGCTTCGCCGCAACCTGAACCGAATCGCGCAGCAGCTTGAGCCACCGGTCGCGGTCGCGATTGATTTCATCGAGCAGCCGGCAGGCCATCGGCGGCGGTTTGCGGACGCCCTGCTCCCAGGACTGCACCGTGATCGTGGAGGTTCCCATGATCTTCGCAAAGACGGCCTGGCTGGCCCCCAGCGCGGCCCGCGTGGCGCGGACCTCCTCAGCTCCGTACTTGCCCGGTTCGAGGTTCAACTCCACAGTATGCACCGTGAAGCGCTTCTCCAGGGGCTCGCCCGATTCGAGCGCATCGCGCAGCTCCTTGAGCCCGTCGATGATTTCCTGGCCGAAGCTCTTCCGCTTCTCAGGCCGTCGGGTCGCCATCGGCCCCTTCCTGGTCCTGGACCTGCTCATTAACCTCGATGTCCTGCTCGGCTTCGGCCGTCTCGACGTTCTGAGCACTCTCATGTTCTGCCTCCCGTTCGCTTCCCGAAGCCCCGCTCGATTTCCGCGAGCAGCCGGGCAATCTCAACCCGTTCAGCCGGAGCCAAATCAGCTTGCCGGGCCTTGGCGTAGGCTCTGACCAGCACCACCCGCCCGTGAGCGGGAAACCATGCGTAACACACCCGCAGGGCTCCGCTCTTGCCGGTCCGCCAGCTCGGCGGAGCGAAACGCATCTTCCGCAGCCCGCCCGTGCCGGCGATCACCGGGGCCGACTCCGGCTCGAGCAGGATGGCCCGCTGCAAGGCCCGCAGATCCTCATCGACGAGCCCCATCGCCCGCCGATCCCTTGAAAAGATGCCGAGTTCAACGAACACCACGGCCATGTCCCGATGCTCCAACCTTCATTCTATCATACATGGTATGACAATGCAAGCGGATTCACCCCAGCTTCGCGGCAATCTCACGGGCAAGCTGGTTGTTCTTCTCGGCGTAGATCTGCGTCACATCCGCCCGCGCGTGACCGAGCATCACCTGGGCGGCCTCCAGTCCCAGTTCCTTGCGGATCTGCGTTGCGGCCGTGTGCCGGAGCTGGTGCGGGTGCCAGCGGTGGGCGCGGTTCCAGGCCGCAAGCTCGGCCCGTTCCTTGTCCGTGAGCCGAGCCCGCCATTCAGCAACCGTCTCATGCTCTGCGCGCGCGAGCGGGGCCGGCGGCGGGAACGCCCGCTCACAGGCCCGCGCGATGGCCACACAGTAGCTCACCACGCGATACCGGCTCGACGGCGCCCGGCCGCGGAGCCCGCGTGCGGCCCGCTTCATGGCCCGCTCGTGGCGCTTCGCCTGTGATGGCTGCACGCGCGTCCTGCGGCGTCGATGCAGCTCGGCCAGCCGCGTTGCTTCGGCCTCCGCCGGCTGAAACAGATATGCTTGCAGGTCGGGCTTCAGGAACGGCTCGATGACGGCACGGGCCCGGGGGCCGATGGGGATGATCCGCTCCCGGTCCCGATGCTCGGTCTTGTGGGTCGAGGGCCGGTATTCCCAGACGGCGCCGGTGGTGTCCAGGTCACACCCGCGCATGATCGTCACCTCGCCGGGCCTCATGCCGGTGAGGCGCTGGAGCTGGATCATGGCCCAGACCTGTTTCGAGACGAACGGCTCGACGGCCGCCACATGCTCATCGGCCACGGGCCTGACCGGGGCATTTTCCTTGGCCTCCGAGCGGCCCCGGCGCAGACCGTCGACCGCCTGGAGCGATTGCAGCACGGCCGGCGGGACCAGCTCGTTAGAGATTCCCCACTTGAACATGCGGCGGATGCGGCCGACGGTCGCATTAATGAACACGCGCGACAGGCCGTCTTTGACCAGGCCGTCGCGGATGGCCTTGAGCGCCAACGGGCCGAACTCCCCCACCGCAGTACGGCCGTAGGAAGCGACAACCCGGCGGATAGCCAACCGAATGTCTGCCACTTCGCTCGTGGGCTCGCCGTTCTTCACGTAGTACCCCTGGACGAACCGGAAGTACCGGATGGCCAGCTCCGCGACGGTGAGCTGAACGGCGCTCGCGCGGAGCGGCTGCCGGCCGTTGGCCAGCCACTCGGCGATGAGCCGGTCATACTCCCGCCGGCTGGCCCGGCTGCCGTACATGCCCAGGTAGTGATCCTGGCCCGAGAGCGTGACCACGGCCTGGCCAGAGGCCCGGTGACGCCGGTAGCTCGGGGTCCTGTGGCTCCGGATCTGCGGCTGGACGGGTGTTCCGGGGACCAGGATTGGTGTCTGCGGTGGGGTTTCGACTGGCATCGGCGAAGCTCCTTTCGAGGCCGAGTTTCGGTAGTTACCGAAAACCGGCGGTCTCTTTGGCCGCTCCGCCGGATGCCGGCGGGTACGCTAAAACAAGCGTTCAGCATGGGTTATGTGACAGGCCGCGGCCGGATTCGAACCGGCGAATAACGGATTTGCAATCCGTCCCCTTGAACCACTTGGGTACGCGGCCGGGGATGCTCTCAGACGGAAGCCTTCACTGCCCGAAGCGAAGGAGCCACCACGCCGGGTTGACGTCGGAGCGATTCGTCCGAATCAGCGAGCGGCGCGATTCCGCACGGTGCCTCGAGCGGCTCAGGTCGGACAAGCGTAGCACGGCGGCAGGCAAAAGACAACCATCCTCAGGCCTCACGGGCAACGCGGCAACGCGGAGCCGCGGCACCGTCAGGCGTGAGCCGCAAACGCGTCGATCCGTCCCGAACGGCTACGGCAGCGTCAGCCGCCAGACGTCGTTGACCACCGGCCAGGTGTTGCCGGCCACCACCCAGAGACTGCCGTCGAAGACGTACGGCGTTACCTCGTGGCGCGGTGCGAAACGGACCGGCGACTCGAAGGCCTGCCACGCGCGGCCGTCGGTGGTGGTCCACACGTCTCCGAGGTTGCGGTGGCTGACGTTGTGATAACCGCCGATGAGCCAGAGCCGCCCGGCGTAGACGGCGGCGACGCACCACTGCCGCGGCGCCCAGGGAGCGTGCTCGAGCACGCGCGTCCAGTGCCCGCCGTCCTCCGAGCACCACACGTCGTTGTGCGTGGTGACGTCCTTGTAGCCCTTTTCGACGGGGTCGTTGGCGCCGGGAGTGTTGCCGGCCAGGAGCCAGAGCTTGCCGTCGAAGGCCGCCACCGCCGAGGCCGTCCGGTGCCCGAACGGGGCCTGCTCGACCGCGCGGGTCCAGTTCACGCCGTCCGGGCTGCTCCAGACGTCCGGCCCGCTGCCCAGTTGCCAGATGCGGTCCTTGAAGACCACCGCCTCGCCGTAGCCGCGGGCGCCGAACGGGGTCTTGTCGAGGACACGGGTCCAGTTCACGCCGTCCGGCGAGTTCCAGACGCTGCCCTTGATGGCCCACACCCGGCCCTTGAACACCACCATTTCGCTGTAGGGATCGTACGGCGTCGCGTCGCTGACCAGCGTCCAGTTCACGCCGTCGCCGGAGGACCACAGATCGCGGCTGAGAGTCGAATCCATCGAGCCGAGGCGGCCCCGCCACCCGTTGCTCAGCCACATCCTGCCGGCGAAGACGAAGTCCTCGGCGGTGTCGCGCGGCGTGAAGGGGGCATGGTCGTTGACGCAGACCCATTGGCCCACGGGGTTGCGGCGGGCGGGGGACGTGGC
>JABRVU010000296.1:0-1883 GCA_039961895.1 Phycisphaerae bacterium
GTATCGCCCACCAGGGTGAAGAGATTCGCCGACCATCCCTGATGGGCAGCGGCGGCGACGGCCACCAGGGCGGTGGCCAGCCAGAGGTTCCGGGTGCCCGCGCAGAGGAAAACCGGCACGACGCACAGGGCGCAGACCAGCATGGCCGTCTTGCGCGCCGCGGTGAGGCTCCAGCCCGCCTTCAGCAGCCGGGAGGACAACCATCCGCCGGCGATGCTGCCGACGTCGGCCACCAGGTAGATGGTGACCAGCGGCAGGCCCAGGCCGGACAGGTTCAGCCCATGCTGACGGCTGAGATAACCCGGAATCCAGTACAGATAGAACCACCAGATCGGGGCGCTGATCCCGAGGCCCACCACGAACGCCCACACCGCCCGGTAATGGAGCAGCCCGAGCCAGCCGATCTTGAGCACCGGGTCCGGCGGGTCCGAACGGATGTGGTCCAGTTCCCGGGCGGACACCCGCGGGTGGCGGTCCGGCCGGTCGTAGAAGATCAGCCACGCGACCACCCAGAACAGACCAGCCGAGCCGGTGATGAAGAACGCCGCCCGCCAGCCGTAGCGGCTTACCAGCCAGGGAACCGTCAACGGGGTGAGGATCGCGCCGACGTTGGAACCGGCGTTGAAGATGCCGGTGGCCAGGGAGCGCTCCTTCTTGGGGAACCACTCGCCGACGGCCTTGACCGCGCCGGGAAAGTTACCCCCTTCGGCCAGACCCAGCCCGGCGCGAACCAGGCAGAACTGCGCGAACGAGAGGCGCAGCCCGTGCAGCATGGCGGCGATGGTCCACAGCAGCACGGCCAGGGCGTAGCCCGCCCGCGTGCCGATCAGGTCGATCAGCCGACCGGCCAGCAGATACCCGAAGGCGTACGCGACCTGGAAGCAGGTGATCACGCGGGCGAAGTCCCGCTCGTTCCAGTTCAGGTCGTCCATCAACGTCGGCTTGAGCACCCCGATCACCGCCCGGTCGACGTAGTTGACGGTGGTGGCGAAAAAGAGCAGCCCGCAGACCACCCAGCGGTAGCGGGTCCGCCGGGCGGGGCCCGGCGAAACGTCGAGCGTCGGCGGAAGGTGGGTTGAAAGCTCGGTCACGAACGTCCGCCCGTGCGGGCTCGGTTGACGGCGCCGCTGTGCCACGGATGACTGATGGCGGCCGGGGCCTCGCCGGCCGCGGGCTTCCCGGTCTTCCCCGGCCGGCACGCATGGCGGCCCGCGACTTTCAGCGTCCCCCGCCGCCGAGGCGGTCTCAAACCTGCGTCCATTCCAGAAGCGAGAGGGGCGTCCTCCATGCGCGTTTGTTCTGAAGACGCTTTGAAAGGAGAAGCTCTGACGGCCAGTAGAATGCTTTGTCGACGGAAGGTCAAGACCGGGCAGACGGCGTCACCGCGGCAGGTGGTGAGCGACCATCCCGAGGCGCCGGCGTCGCCGGGCAGGCGCCGGGCACGGCTGAAAACCCGGAGAACCACACCGGTTCCACGGCCCGTTCCGCTGCGAGATCATCGGGGGCTATCGAGACAACGCGGGAGGAGGCGCGGGCTTCTGGCGCGTTGACGCCGCCCCATCGCCCGGGGAGCTTCAGCGCGGCTGCTTCTTTCCGCGCGTCCATTGCGCGATCGCCCGGGGCAGCGTTTCGAGGAGGTCCGTGGCGATGAGCGAGACCTGTCCCTGATCGCGGGCGGCCAAGTCGCCGGCCAGGCCGTGCAGATACGCGCCGGCCACCGCCGCCTCGAACGCCTCCAGGCCCTGCCCCATCAGCGCCGCGATCAGCCCCGCGAGCACGTCGCCCGTCCCGCCGGTGGCCATGCCGGGGTTGCCCGTACGGTTGACGTAGAGCCGCGTCCCGTCGGTGACGATCGTGCCGGCCCCTTTGAGCACCACCACGGG
>JABRVU010000297.1:0-6453 GCA_039961895.1 Phycisphaerae bacterium
GTGCGGGCGATGCTGGTTCGCGGGCCACGGGCAGTTTCACCGGCAGCGGCCGGGCTTGCGGCGGCGGCCACGGCGGGCGTGTGGGCCTGGTCGCCCCACCAGGCGATGGCCGTCAACCTCATCGCCAGCCGTGCGGAGACCCAGGCCGCGGGTTTCGTGCTGGCCGCCCTCTTTGGGGCGGTGTTGGCCCGGGACGCGCATCGTTCGCGCCGCGCACGGCTCGCGCTGGGCGGTTCGGCCACTCTGGCGGCGGCCTTGGCGATAGGCTCGAAGTCGGTCGCGGTGGCGGTCTTTCCGCTGTGGCTGCTGGTGACGTGGTTCCTTCAGCCTCCATCGCCGGCAACCAGAGGAGAACCAGTTGTCGCGGGCCGGCAGGGCGGAGCCCTTTCAGTTCGTGCGGCCGTCGCCGCCTGTGGCGTCGTCTCCGGCTGTGCATTGGCCGGTCTTCTCTTATCCGGAGAGGTCTGGCAGTCGCGTTATCACGGCCCGTGGGCGAACCTGTGCACGCAGGCACCGGTGGTGCTTCGCTATGCCTGGCTGACGCTGGCGCCGCACCGGGTGAGCCTGGTTCACGATCCACCGATCCGGACCGGGTTGGACGCCACGTCGCTTTTTTCGATGCTGGCGCTGGTCGCGGCGCTGGCCAGCGGAGCGTGGCTGGCCCGCCGGCGCGACTGGCTGGGCTGCGGGCTGCTGGGGTATCTGATCGCCATCGCGCCGTCGTCGAGCCTGATTCCGCGCGGCGAGCCGATGCTCGAATACCGCGGCTACCTGGCGACGCTGGGCTTGGCCGGCGCGCTGGTGTACGGAGTGGTTCGCGTGGGCTCGTGGCCGGCGGCGCGGCTTCAGGCGGAGCCGCTTCGATTCTGGGTTCCCGCGGGGGCGCTGGCCGGATGGATGATCGTGCTGGCCGCGCACACGACGGCCGTCAACCGCGCCTACGGCGACGCCCTGGCCCTGTGGTCGCGCGCGGCGAGGCTGGCTCCCGGCTCCTACCGGGCCCATCACGGCTACGGCCGCGCGTTGTACGGCGCCGGCCGATACGCCGAAGCCGCCGAGCACTACCGGCGCTCCATCGCCCTGGAGCCGGGTTTCCCCAACAACTACTGGAACCTCGCGGCCGCTCTGGCCGCCCTGAACGATCTGGCCGGGGCCGAACGCGAGCTGAGGCGCGGACTGGCGGTCGCGCCGAACCAACCGAACGCGCTGGTGAACCTGGGCGTGATCCGCCGGCGGCTCAACGATCCGGGCGGCGCGGCGGCCTTTTTCGAGCGGGCCCTGGCCGTGGAACCCGCCCACGCGGAAGGCAACTACAACCTGGCGGATCTCCTCTGTGAAGGGGGCGCGTTCGCGGCGGCGGCCCGACACTACGAGGTCGCGCTCCGCGTTCGGCCTTCCTACGCCAAGGCCCTGGCCGGTCTGGCCACGGCCCGCGCGGGCATGGGTGATCCGGCTGAGGCGGCGCGGCTGGCGGAACGGGCGTTAGCGGTGGATCCGAACGAGGCGACGGCCCATGCCGCCCTGGCGGACGCCTGGGCGGCCTCGAACCGCCACGCGGAGGCCCTGGCCACACTGGAACGGGGGCTGACGCGATCACCGGGCCACCGTTTGCTCACCCGCAAGAAGGGCTGGCTCCTGGCCGCGAGCCCTGTGCCGGAGCAGCGCGATCCGGCGGCCGCCGGGCGGCTGGCAGCCATGCTGGTACACGCCTCGGGCGGGACCGATGCGCGGGAGCTGGACCTCCTGGCCGCGGCCCACGCCGCCGCCGGCCGGTTCGACGCCGCCGCACTGACCGCCCGACGGGCCTTGGGGCTGTTGCGCCGGCCCGAGGACGAGCACCTCATCCGTCAGATCACGCAACGTCTGCAACTCTACGAATCGCGACGGCCGTATCTGCTTCCCCCAACACCTCCCGACTCGAAAACGGACGAAAAAAAGGTTGCGGCCGAGCCCATCGAAAAGGTACAGTGAAGGGTACGTGTTCCGGGCACATGCCCCTCGGGCCGACGAGTATCTGAAACGAGCGACACCTCCTGCCTGCCCCCGCCGCGCGGGGGATGAGAAGTATCACCTCGCCGCCCTGATGACCTCCGCCGCGCTGGCGATTGATCGGTCGGACGGCGCGTCGCGCCCCCGTCAAGTCACCGGGCAGCTGGCCCAACGGGAAGGAGGAGGCCGTGATCAAAAAGTCGCTCTTCATCGCGTGTCTGTCTGAAGTCCTGACGCCGGATCTGTTGGTCCTGGCGTCGAACTGCCCCGCGCCTCGCTACAGCGCTACCACGCTCTACATCGTCAGCGATACCCTATCGGTTCCGGGCGAAACCGGCTACTACGACAGCCGCATGAACCGGAATGGACTGGTGGTGGTGGGCGCGACCACGACGACCGGGCGGGAGATTTTCGTCGCTTCGCCGCGGACGATCGGCGGCTACGCCAGGACCACCGTGGCCGATACCCAAGCCGGCAGCCTTTACACCGTCCTGGGCAACACCTCGATCGACGACCGCAACAACGTGGCCTTCATGGGCACCAGCGGGACGCCGGGCATCTGGCAGGGTTCCGTGACGGTCAACTCCGGCGGGGCGCCGGTGGTCGGGATCATCAACGAGGTGGTCAAGCAGAGCAACTCGACGCTGAATACCTACTCCACGCTGATCAGCGGCGCCGGCAGCGGAGATCGGCCTCCGTTCGTCGGCTTTCGGGCCCGGGACTCAGCCTCGCCCACTCCCTTCGTATTCAACGTGTACAGGGCGACGTACGACGCGCTGAATACCGTCTACAACATCCAGCTCGTGAACGCCGCGACCAACACCGACGTCACCACGGTCTTTTCGATGGACGCCAACAACCGCGGCGATTTCGTGGTTCAGGGCGTTCAGACGCTGCCGGATCCGCCGTTCACCCGCGAGGCCGTCGCCTTCGTCAGCCCCGACAACCCCGCCAAGAACGCGGTGGTGTCGCGCAGCGGCGACAACCTCGGCGGCTTCACCGCCACCGGCTACAGTGGGGCCTCGACCCTCTCGAGCGACGGCAGGCGGATCGTCTCCATCATCAACATCGGGGGCGCCCAACGGACCGCCGTCGCGTATGAGGGCTTCAGCACCGCCGGCCCGGTGAGCTACGTTCCCCACGTGATGGGCAATACGTCCACCAGCGAGCTGCTGCTCATCACCTCGACGGCCATCAACCCGGACAAGAAGCTGGCCGCCTGGCGGTCCACGCTCGATGGCGCCGCCGGCGACGTGATCCAGGTCGCCGGCACCGATCCGACCGCCGGCCAGCCGGTCATCGACGTCGCCCGCACCGGCCAGCTCCTGGCCGGCACCGGCCTGGCCTCGCCCGTCAAGACCCTGGCCTTGACCTCCGAGGCCTGGAGCGGCGGAGATCGCGACGAGCTGGTCTTCAACGCCGTCCTCCAGGACAACACGCAGGCGGTGGTCGTCGCCCGGCTCGTTCCCGACGCGATCGGCCAGCCGCCGAGTCTGCCCGGTCCGGCGCCGATCGGCGCGGAACGGCAAGTCAACACCACTACCGCCGGCGATCAGAAGGATCCGGCCGTGGACATGGCCGACGACGGCAGCTTCGTCGTGACCTGGGCTTCCGTGCTGGGTAGCACCTCCAGCATCCTCGCCCAGCGCTACGACGCGACCGGGACGCCCCAGGGATCGGAGATCGTCGCGGTGTCGGCCACGGCGCCCGACGTGGTCAGCGAGCCGGACGTGGCCGTGAACCCCTTCACCGGACGTTTTGCCCTGACCTGGAAACTCTCCGGCCAGTTTTCCACCAGTGCGCAAATCCGATTCTTCGACGAGGGGGGAACAGCGCTTTCGGCTCCCGCGCTCGTGGTCGGAGGCCACCCCCAGACCACCACCGGCCCGTCCATCGCCGCCAGCGCCAACCGCTATGCGGTCACGAGCTGCACCACCAGCGGGCCGGAGGTGTTCGTGTTCCTCCGGCTCTACGATGATGACGGGGCGACGCTCAGCTTTCCCTTCCCGGTCAACACGCAGCCCGCGGCGGTCGGCGTGAAGCCCAACGTCACCATCGACGGATCGGACGTGACCACCGTGGGCTGGCTAAACGTCGACGGGCAAGGGGTTTTACGTCAGGTGGACGCTGCCGGCGCGGCCCTGGGGCCTGCCGAGACCCTTGTCACCGACCAGCCGTTGAGCGGTGGGCCGCGCATCGCCGCTAATTCCGCCGGCGAGCTGGTCTGTACCTATTACGTGACGGGCCTGACGCCCATCCCCCTGGAGGTCGTGCATATTGACGATGAAGGGAAGCGTACTCACGACGCGGTGCAGTTGAACGACACCGCCACCGATCCATCGAGCCGGCATTCAGTAGCGATCGACGATCAGGGCGCGGCGGCCGGCGTATGGCTGGGGTCCTGCGCGGCCGACATCCGCGCCAACTGGATAGACGGCGACGGGACGCGGTCCGCCGGCGAGTACGCCCTCACCGATGCCCGCCCGGGGCAGCGCGGGCCGCCGGACGTCGCCATGAACGGGAGCGGACGGGCCGCGGTCGTCTATCGCACCGACGGACAGGACGGGGACGCGGGCGGAATCTACACGCTGGTCATCGACCCCCAGCGAGCCATCCTGGGCGGCGAGTTCCTCGTCAACACGGACACAACCGGCGACCAGAACCAGCCCGCTCTCGCGGCCAGCGACGCGGGCGACCTCGTGGTGAGTTACATCACGTCGTCGAGCACCCCCCCGGTACAGGTGATGTATCGTCGAATCGCTGACGATGGTGCCGCGCTGAGCTCCGAACTGACCGTCAACACCACCGAAGGCACAAATACCGACCCGGCCGTCGCCCGAAATGCCGCCGGCCTGACCAACGTCGTCTGGCAGAACAACGCGGACAGCGTCTGGAGCAGGTATTTCGATGGCAGCGACGTGGCCCTGGGGGCCATTTTTCAGGTCAACCAGACCCCCACCGGCAAAGCCAGCCGCCCCGCCAACGTCGTGCTTTCAAACGGCGACGCCTGGTTCGCATGGGACCGGGCCACGTCTCCTACCATCGTCGGTCGGAAGTTCAACGCCGCCGGCCTCGCGCTGACCGAGGAGATTCCCATCAACGCCACGTTCGCCGGCT
This sequence comes from Phycisphaerae bacterium, assembly GCA_039961895.1. Classification (GTDB taxonomy): domain Bacteria; phylum Planctomycetota; class Phycisphaerae; order UBA1845; family PWPN01; genus JAAXZI01. Next base: position 5,107 of record JABRVU010000297.1, read on the forward strand.
CAAGCGTCGGAATGGACGGCAGCGAGTCGGAGCAGCGGATCGCCGTCTGCTGGGGCGACGGCAACGTGTATTGTCGCGTTCTGGACCTGAATGGCCTCCCGGTGACGTTCGAGTTCCAGGTCAACGCCACCACGGCCGGCGTTCAGGGAAACCCCGTCGTGGCGGCCAAGCCGGGCGGGTTCGTGGTGGCCTTCACCAGCGCCCAACAGGACGGCGACATCCTCAGTCGATGCTTCGATTACACCGGGATGGCCATGGGACCGGAAGTGCAGGTCAACACCTACAGCCCCGGCCTTCAGGCCGAGCCGACCATCGTCGCCGACGCCGACGGCAACTACGTGATCGGCTGGACCAGTTTCTCGCAAGACGGCTCGGTGGCGGGGGTTTATGCCCAATGGTTCAACGCCGACGGCTCCCGCCAGGGCAACGAATTCCGGCTCAACTCGACCGCGGCCGGCGGCCAGTACCAGCCGGCGCTGGCCCTGACCGCGAGCCGCCGCCTCGCTGCCGTTTGGACCAGCAGCGGCCAGGATGGCGACGGCGACGGGGTGTACGGGCGCATCTTTTCGAACGCACCACCCGACGGCGACCGTGACGACGTGCCGGACGGCTGCGACCTGTGCCCGAACAACGTCTCCGATGCGCCCGTGAAGGCCGACGGCTGCCCCCTCAGCCGCCAGTTCGGCGACGTGGATGGCGACGGCGACGTGGACGGGGTTGACCTCGATGCCTTCGTGCGCTGTGCGCTCGAATCCGGGCCAGCCGTCCCCACCGAGCACTGGAACTGCGGGCGATTCGACTCAGACCTGGACGGCGACATCGACCAGATCGACTTCGGCTCCTTCCAGGACTGCACCGGCAGGCGGATGGACACGGCCGATCCCCTCCTGCCCCCGAGTTGCGGGCCGGCGGCCCTGGCCTGCTGCCTGCCTGACGGGACCTGCCAGGTGTTGTCCTGGTTCGAATGCCAGTTCATGCATTTCGGGCAGTTCCACTCGCCATCGGGGACCTCTTGCGAAGCGGTGATCTGCCCGAGCGCTGAGATTCGAGCCTGTTGTCTGCCGAATGGGACGTGCGTTGAGCGCTTCCCGGCCTTGTGCCAGGCGCTGGGGGGAACGGTCTCGCCTCACGCGGCCTGCGCGGCCGTGGTCTGCCCGGTTCAGCCGCCCGAGGCGTGCTGCTTCATCACGGACGGTCGGTGCGAAAACCTGCGAGGGGACGTTTGCGTACAGCGGGGCGGTATTCCACGGGGAGCCGGCTCGGTCTGTGAAACCACCGAATGCCCGTGAAATCCATGAGGGGGCCGGTATCGAGCCGCCGGCGGCGTTACCGGCTTTGCGGGTCGAG
>JABRVU010000298.1:0-5997 GCA_039961895.1 Phycisphaerae bacterium
CGTCACCAGCAGTTCCGCCGGGCTCTTGATGAGCGCGAAGCGGACCTTGGGGGCGTAGAAGGCGTCGCTGCGGAAGATCACCCGCAGTGTCTCGCGCAGATCGAAATCATTGGAGCGCAGTTCCTCGGCCAGGGCCTCGATGATCTCCGGGGCGGGCTCCGGCTCGACGAAGAATCGCCACAGCTTGCGGGCCAGGAAGCGGCTGGTGGAAGGCTGCTCCATGATGATGTTGACCACGTCGTCGCCGTCGAAGTTGCCGGTGCGGCCCAGGAAGGTCTTCTCGCCGTCGTCGTGCTGGCCCGAGCGGATGACGAACCGCCCGTCGCGCTCGGCGGTCCAGCCGGTGAAGGCCCGGGCCGCGGCCTTGACGTCCTGCTCGCCGTAGTGGCCCTCGCCCATGCTGAACAGCTCCATCAGCTCGCGGGCGTAGTTCTCATTGGGGCGTTCCTTGACGTTCCGCCCGTTGTCGAGATAAGCCAGCATGGCCGCGTCCCGGCTGATGCCCATCAGCAGCGTGCGGAAATCCCCGAGGGCGTTGCGGCGCAGGAACTCGTTCTGGCGGTACAGAAACCGCGGGCGGCGCACTTCGCGGAAGCCGCTGGTGAAGTGCCCGTGCCAGAACAGCGTCATCTTCTCTTCCAGAGGCCGGGGCGTCTGGACCATCCGGCGGAGCCACCAGTCCTGAAGCGCGGCCACGTCGCCGATGCCGAGCTGGCGGATGACCTGCTGCATGCGCATGCGCTGCTCGGCGTCAAGCTGGGCGAAGAGTCCCCGCGGAGGCTCGTCCATCAGAGCATCGGCGGGGAAGTCGGCATCGGTCTGGGGGATGGTCTCGTAATCGACGAGCAGATCGACGGCCCGGTCGCGGCCGAGTCGGGTGAGCCTCTCGACCTGTTCGGGCGTACCGCCGAAGCCGGCCCGGCGGAGTAAATGAGCGGCCAGTTCGGCGTTCCAGGGCGCTTTTGGGGAGGCCGCCAGCGGGTCGTCTGCCGGCGCCGCCATGACCGCCGGGGGGATGACCAGGCCGACCAGGGACAGGACGGCGCGGAGAGGAATCAAGGACGGCGGACGGCGCCGGATGATGGAGTTTGGACTTTGGATTATGGACCGCCGGATTCCCCGAGGGATCAAGCCCCTCTTCCAAAACCCGCGATCCCCCACGTCGCCACCCGTTGCTGCTCGTCGCTCGCCCCGCTTCTGAACCCCGAACCCCGAACCCTGAACCCTCATGGACGTGCACATGGCCTTGCGATCCTCACAGCGACATGACATCCCGCTTGCGACCCGACGCCGGGGCATGAGAATCCGGCGGGCATCCGGGCATTGGTTGCGCTCAGAATACCACGTTTCCGGTCGGTCCCAAATCGGAAATCCATTCTTTCAAGGCTTTATCGGCCCGGCGTCTTCTGGATCAGTCAAGGAGAATAACGTATCCGCCGATCTCGATATTGTGGAAAATGCGCCGCCGGGGTGATAATCTTCAGGAAGAAAAGCGTCTTCCATGCTCGACAGGGAGCGCTATTCGACTGAACCGTAAAGCAAGAACCCAGGGAGGCCGCCACCCCGGCTTTCGGGACGTACCCGCCTGACGAGACGGGCGGTCCCGGCCGGGGGTTTGGGCCACCCACTTTGATGTCGGGTTCTGTCGAATAGCTCCCACCGGCATTGAGGCAGATGCTTTTCTTTTTTTTGCGCGGGCGCGTACGACGGAACCAGGCCGCGGTCCCCGGCGGCCGCTTGCGACCCGACTGGAAACCCATGCCCACCCTGATCGCATTCGAGGACGCGGGCTACCGCAACCTGTTGCCGCTGTGTTACTGGCGGACGACGGGGGAGCTGAGGACCGGCTATGGCCGGTTACTGGACTATCTGGCCCGGGGGGTATCGGCCGCGCCGCAGATATACTGCCGGGCGATGCTGGCCCAAGTAACGGCCGAGCGGCTCAAGGTGCCGGTCAACGCCCGCCCGATGGGCGAGCCCGTGCTCTACGTCAACAGCCGACTGCTGGTCACGGCGCCGTTGCAGATCGGTCCGGTTCCATCAGTCCAGTGGGCGGGCCAGGAGCTGGTCGCCGTTCACGCCCATCGGGCTCTCGCCGAGCGGCTTACCCCGGAGCGGTTCCTCGACCCGGCCGGCCTAGGCGAGACCCTCTCCGACCTGCCCGTGCACGCGTTCGCCGCCAACCCGAGGCTGATGCGCTATCCTTGGGACCTGGTTCACGCCAACCCGGCCATGCTTCACTGGTGCTGGCAACGCGCCGGGCACGGCGGAGTCATCGACGGGCGCATCTGCGAGGGGGCCCATCTGCTCAACCCGAGCGCCATCCGTATCGGGCGCGGCAGCACCATCAAGCCCGGCGTGGTGCTCGACGCCGAGAACGGGCCGATCTGGATCGGCGACAACGTCACCATCTCGCCCAATTGCAGCCTCGAGGGGCCCTGCTACGTGGGCGACGGCTCGCTCATCCAGCCGGGGGCCGTGTTGCGCGACGCGATGAGCATCGGGCGTCGCTGCAAGGTGGGCGGCGAGCTCGAATCCTCGATCATCCACGGCTACTCGAACAAGCAGCACGACGGGTTCCTGGGCCATTCCTACGTGGCCGAGTGGGTCAACCTGGCCGCCGACACCGTCAACAGCGATCTGAAAAACACCTACGGAAACGTCCGCGTGGCCATCAACGGCGTGGAGGTTGACAGCGGGCAGATGTTTGTCGGTCTGACCATCGGCGATCACAGCAAGACCGGCATCGGCCAGATGTTCCCGACCGGAGCGGTGGTGGGCTTCGGCTCCAACGTCGCGACCTGCGATTTCGCGCCGAAGTTCGTCCCCTCTTTCACCTGGATCACCGGGCAGGGGGCGGCGGCCTACGACGTGCAGCGCTGTCTGGAGGTGGCCCGCAAGGTCATGCTCCGCCGCCAGGTCGAGATGAGCGCCGCCGAGGCCGAGCTGTTCCAAGAGGTCGCACGCAGCGCTGCTGAACACGAACGCCGCGAGTGACCGTCATCATAGGGCAGCGCGCCGAGCCCCTTCCCGCCCCGTAAGCGTGCATCCGAAGACCCTGAAACCGACCGGCTGGAAGCCGGCCTTCACGGGTTCTAGGCCGCACTCTCCATGCCGGCGGACCGCCGAGCCCTGGGCTGCGCTATCGGGCCACCGGCAGGGCAATGCCCCCGGAGCGGATCTTTTCATATCCGCTGCCCAGCGGGCCAATGGGGTCGGGCGGTTGGATGTGGACGGCGGCGTTGGAAAGCAGCGCCTCGCCGCGCTCGACGCGGGCGGCGAACTTCACCGCCTCCTCGTAGAGGGCTTCGAGCATCTGGTCTTCCGTGACGGTGCGGACCTGCTGGCCCTGGACGTAGATCACGCCGCGGCCCCGCCCGGCGAAAATGGCCACGTCGGCGCCCTCGGCCTCGCCGGGCCCGTTGACCACGCAACCCATCACCGCGACCTTCACCGGCGTCCTGATGAGGGCCAGCTTCTCGCGCACTTTCCTCACCAGCTCGATCAGATCCACCTCGATCCGCCCACAGGTGGGGCAGGCGATCAGCTCGGGCTCGTGGCGGGCCCGCAGGCCCAGGCAGCACAACAGCTCCTTGCCGTCCTCGACCTCGTGGATGGGGTCGGCCGCGTAGGAGATGCGGATGGTGTCGCCGATGCCCTCGGCCAGCAGCGTGCCCAGGGCGGCGATCGAGCGGATACGGCCGGTCTCCGGAGGACCGGCGTGGGTCACGCCCAGGTGCAGCGGGAAATCGAACTTCGCGGCGATGGCCCGGTAGGCGTCGATCACGATCGGCGCGTCGATGCTCTTGGCCGACAGCACCACGTCGTGGAAGTCGTTCGCCTCGAAGATGCGGATGTACTCTTCGATCTTTCGGATCATGATGGCGATGAGGCTGGCGTGACGATCCTCGGCCATGGCCGCCTTTTCCGCCGCACGTATGACCTTATCCTGCCGCTCGACGATGCCGCCTTCGTTGACGCCCACGCGGATGGGGATGCCGCGCTCCCGGCAGGCCCGGATCACCTCGTTGACCTGTTGGCGATCCTTGATGTTGCCGGGGTTGAGGCGGATCTTGTGCACGCCGGCGGCGACGGCCTCCAGGGCCCGTTGATAGTGGAAATGCACGTCGGCGATGATGGGGACGGTCGTCTGGCGGATTATTTCGGGCAGCGCCTCGGTGTCGCGGCGGTCGGGGACGGCCACGCGGACCAGGTCGCACCCGGCGGCGGCCAGCCGGTTGATCTGGGCCACCGTCGCGTCGATGTCATAGGTATACGTGCTGGTCATGGACTGAAGGGCGACCGGGGCGCCGCCGCCCAGGACGACATTTCCGACCTTGACCTGCCGCGTCGGACGGCGCGTTCGGCCGTGGGGCGTGTTCATGGACATTCGTATCGTGTGCTCCTTGGGCCCTGGTATTGGGTCCACAACATCATAGAGGGACCGGAGCCCAGCGGCGAGGGGAGGGTCTCAGGACACGGGGTTCAGGAAGCTGCGATCGGGCGTCACTTCCGCCATGCCGCTTTGACCCGCCCGTGACGCCCCGCACCTGCCGCTGACCTGACGCCCCACACCAGGTTGCAGACGAATTCCGTTCGATGACAATGGCGGGAATGACCACAGACGGCGGAAAATGGCAGGGTGCCGGTCTGGCCTGGGCGCTGACGGCGTTTGCGGTCACGCGGGCGGTGATCTGGGCAGCGGCGTGTACGGCCCCGCAGGATCGCGGCCGGCCCCAGTCCCCGCGCGAGTGGTCGCATGTGCCGACGATCCGCTGGGACGCCGGGCACTACGCGCGCATCCTTAAAACCGGATACCCGCTCGAGAACGGCGGGCTCCCCTCCGGCGCAGGCGTCGAGGTTTTGGCCTTCTTCCCGTTGTACCCGCTGACGGCCCGGCTGGCGGCGGTCTGGATCGAGCCCGAGGCTGCCTTGGTCGTGACGACGCACCTGGCCTCGGCGGCGGCCATGGTGTTTCTCTACCTCTGGGCGCGGAGACGGTACAACCCGCGCGTCGCGTTCTGGTCCGTGCTGGTCCTGTCGGTGTACCCGCCGGCGATGTTCCTCTCGACCGGCTACGCGGATGGACTGTTGCTGTTGTGGGTGGCACTGGCGGTCTGGCTGCTTGAGAACGGGCGGCTCTGGCCGGCGGCGCTGGTCAGCGGCTTGGCCACCGCGACCCGACCGACCGGCCTGGCTCTGGCCGCCGTACTCCTGTTGTGGGCGGTCCAGCATCGCCCTCGGCTGGCTTGGCCGGCACAAGCGGCGCGGCTGGCCGCCATCGGACTGGTCAGCATCAGCGGGTTGATCGGCTATCAGCTTTACCTGTGGCGGCACTACCAGCGACCCGACGCGTTCCTGGTGGCCCAAGCCCGATGGTCTGGGCCCAAGGACCGCCCGGACGCCCTCCTGCGGATCCTCGTGCTGGCCCCGGTCACTGAACGGGCGGTCGCACCGGTCAAATATCTGTTTCGCGGCGATTGGGACAGACTGCGTGAGCCGGGGCGGTGGAACGCGCTGTGGAACGTGGCGATCGTTTCCTTGGCCGTTGCGGGCCTGATCCGGGCCAGGCCCGTGCCGCGGGTCTTCTTTCTGCTGCCGGTCTTCATCTTCCTGGAGGGTTGGCTGCCGGACCCGGCCGGGGGCGCCCGGCTGATCGGCATCGCCCGTTATCAGCTTGTGGCGTTGCCGTCCTTCCTGCTGCTGGCCGCCTGGATGGTCCACCGCTGGCCGACGTGGCTGCGCGGCGGATTCTGCGCGGCCTGTCTGGCAATGCAGTGCCTCTACGTGCGCCACTTCGTCAACTGGGAACTGGTCGGCTGAGATACAGCCGGTTTGTTCGTCGTAGCGACAGGCAATGTGTTTCAGCCCGGTGCGGTCGCCGCCGGCAGGGTTGCGGGGCGAGTCATCGGCGCTGGAGTCGGAACGGTGACCGGTGACACCGCCGGCGCGGTGGTCGGTGCGGCGGTCGGGGCCGTTGCCGGCGCCGTCTGGGGA
>JABRVU010000299.1:0-6853 GCA_039961895.1 Phycisphaerae bacterium
AGTCATATCCTTCAGGATTGTTCTTGATTTGCCGAAGAGGAAGCTTATATTGAACATGTTCAAAGACGTGTATCCGGCTGGCCCGCTGGTATCGGCCTCCGCCAGAAGAGGGCATCCTAAACCTGTGTGGGACCGGCTTCCAGCCGGTCGGTTTTCAGGTTTTAGGACGCTCAGTGACCGGTTTGAAAGCAGACAGGCGGACTTCATGAAGGGCTTGGACGAGATCAAGGGCCTTCGAGCCTCCATCCGTAGCGGACGGCTGGGACCGGGAGCGCGGGTGGGGACGGAAGCGGCCTTCGCTCAGCAGTGGGGTTTGGCCCGCAACACCGTTCGCCGGGCCGTGGACACGCTGATTCAGGAGGGTCTGCTGGAGCGCCGGCCGGGCAAGGGTCTCTACGTCCGGTGGCCGTCGAAAATCACCCGCGCCGTCCAGGTCATCGTGCCCAACGTGGCGTGGGACCACAGTCTGCAAATCGCCCGCGGGGCCCAGCAGATGGCCGCTCAGGCCGGCATCCAGATCCAGATTTACGACGCCCACGGGCGCATGGAGCTGGATCTCGAGGTCATCCGCCGGCTGCCCGACCGTCGGATGAACGGGGCGATCATCATCTCGCTGCATCACCAGCGCTTCAGCGAAGTGCTGTTCGAGCTCAAGGCCGCGAAGTTTCCATTCGTGCTGGTGGATCAGCGGTTGCAGGACCTGGACGTACCGACGGTGGAGATCGAAAACTACCGCGGCGGGTACCTGGCGGGCCGGAAGCTGGCCGAGGCCGGCCATCAGCGCGTGGCTTTCCTGGCTCCCATGAGCCTGAAGGTCATTCATGACCGCCTGGAGGGTTTCCGCGACGCCATGCTCGACGCCCGCGTGTTGTATGATCGCTCGCTGATCGTCGACCTGGGCGGCGAAGGCCTGACCGATTTTCTCACCGACCGGGTCGATGCCTCGATGGACATCATCCTGGATCTGCTCCGGCGGGCGGACCGGCCGACGGCGGTCTTCGACGCCAGCGGCGACGTCGCTCCGCAGGTGTATCGCGCCGCCCGGCTGGCGGGGCTGCGCATTCCCGACGATCTGAGCGTGGTGACGTTCGAGCATTGTGCCCGCTTCGGGCTGCTGGAGCCCGAGATCGCCGGTTTACGGCACCCGTGGAGGGAGGCCGGCAAAGCGGCGCTCCAGATGCTCATCGGACAGATGGACCGCAAAGGAGCTCCCCCGCGCGGCGGTTACGAGCACCGGGTGATGAAGGTGGAATGGGTCCCCGGCCGGTCGCTGGCCGCTCCGCCTGGGGCGGGAGTCGCCGTGCCGCGGGCGACGGGTTGCCGGCCGGAGCGGCAGGACGAATCCGCGGCAAACGAGGTCGAAAAGGCCCGTCCTCCAGGACGCGGCTGAACGCAAATCGGTTGATGGACGACCAGGGGGTCGGGTCGGACGTTGGGTATCGTTTCTCATTTTTCGGGAAGGAAGGAACCCCATGTATTCGAACCTGCGGACGCTGCTGAGGGCCCTCGTGTTGTGCGGAGGGCTGGTGCTGACGGGATGGTCGCAAGAGGCCGCCGCGGCCGTACGGCTGTACAAGTCCACCGCCACCAATGACGTGACCGCCGCGGCGAACTGGGACCCCGCCGCGCCGGGCACGGCCGACGAGGCCCGGTTCATCAACAACGGAGCCCCGACCGACCTGACCGTCCCGGTCGACTGGAGCATTCGCTACATCGGCTTTTCGGCCGATTACCAGTTCGGTCCGCCAGTGGTGGAGACCGCCGGGCCCATTCCCAATTACACCTTCAGCGGGCCGGGTCAGATCACCATCGGGACCACGGGCACGGCCGGGAACATCGACACCTTCCTGGGCACCGACGGTGTCGTGACCTTCAACAACGCCGCCATCCGGATGAACCGCAACTCGCCGCTTTACGCCGGCTCGACCGCTCCGGGGAACTCGAACCTGGTCATCAACACGGGCACGTTTCAGATGGGCGGCGGGGGCAGCAGCGGCAGCCCGGCCATGAACGCCTTCGGCGGCGACATCACCGTGATCCCCCCGGTCGATTTCACGATCTCGACCATCAATCGCATTTTGACCCTGGCTCCCAATGCCGGCCGGACCATCACCCTGGCCGGTGGCATCGTCCCGACCACGCGCATGACCCGCATCGACGTGAACGGGCAGGCCGGCGGCAAGGCCATCATCGGCTCGACCGGCGACTGGGGCGGGCTGGTTTACGTTCGCTTCGCCGATACCGTCTACGTCCGCAATGATTCAGGCGGGGCCCCGGGCAGTCTCGAAACCACCACCGGCTTCACCCAGCTTTTCGGCGACGTCTCCAACGCCCTGATCCTCTCCAACAGCGTGGTTCCCGGCGGGATCAGCCTGGCCGAGGAGATCTTCATGCAGGCCCGGGCCAACAACGCCCCGCACATCATCAGCCTGGGCGGGCATAACGTCCTGAGCGGCCGGCTGGGCAGCGACCGCCAGGGCACCAACAACAACTTCACCATCGCGGCGGAAGGCACGGCCCCGGACGACCTGTTCGAAATTTCCGGGACCATCGTCAAGACCACCTGGACGACCGGTCCGGGCACGTTCAATCTGGCCGGGGCCGGCAAGGGGCTGGTCTCGGGCAGCATATCGGGCGCCGTGCTGCCCTCGGCCGGCGGCAACCTGGACGGGGGCACCTGGGGCGTCAGCAAGCTGGGCACCGGCACCTGGACCCTGACGGGCGCCAACACCTACACCGGCGACACCGTGGTCGAGCAGGGCACGCTCTCTCTGGGCGCCACCGGCTCGATCTCCAGCTCCTCCGCCATCGTCGTCAAGAACGGCGCGACCTTCGACGCCTCCGGCCTGCCGGGCGGCACACTGACGCTGGGCATCGAGCAGGACCTCAAGGGCGCCGGCACGTTCCTGGGCAGCGTCATCGCCGGCAACAGCAACATCATCGCCCCCGGCGACAGCGCGGGGACACTGACTCTGACCGGCGACCTGACCCTCAACAACGGCGCGCAACTGGACTATGAGCTGTCCGGCAATCCCGGGGGGGCCAACGACCGGCTGGCGGTCGGCGGGGCCCTCACCCTCAACGGCACGACCACCATCGCCGTCACCCAGACCAGCGGCACGCTGGGCAGCGGCAGCTATCGGCTGATCGACTACGTCGGCCCGGCGGTCGACGTCGGCAGTTTCTCGCTGACCGGGGTGGTGCTCTCGCCGCGGCAGAGTTCGGCCACGTTGAGTTCGGTGCCCAACCAGCTCAACCTCGTGGTGGTCGGCGACCCGGCGGCCCTGATCTGGGTGGGCGGGGTCAACAACAACGCCTGGGACGTCGGCGCGACCGTCAACTGGACCGGCGCCGTCGGGGCGCCGCCCGACAACCGCTTCTACAACGGCGACAGCGTGACCTTCAACAACGTCGGTTCGACTTCGCCGGCCGTCAACCTGGTCGGAACGGTATCGCCCTCGACGGCCTCCTTCGTCAACGGCGCCGGGCATGATTACACCTTCATCGGCGGCGGCCTCTCGGTGGCCAGCGACTTCACGGTCAGCGGCGCGGGCAACGTTACTTTCGCCAACACCGATTTCGCCGCGAACCATATCGCCAAGAGCGGCACCGGCACGCTGACCTTCGCCAACAGCGGGGTCTTCTCCTCGCCCACCGCGATCGCGCTGGACGAAGGGACCCTGGCGCTGAATCTCGCCGACCTCACCGCCCTGAGCAACGCCCTGACCGGCGCCGGCACGCTGCGGAAGGAAGGGGCGGGCACGACCCTGGTGGTCAACGGCAACAACGCCGGCTTCACCGGCGAGATGGTCGTCGCGGCCGGCACGCTGCGGACCATCGGCAACAACGCCCTGGGCGCCGGGGGCTCGGCGGCCTCGGGCGTGACCGTCCTGGACGGCGCCACCCTCGACATCCACAACAACGGGGGCAACACGCCCGGTCTGGGCAAAGAGGTGGTCACCATCGCCGGCATGGGCGTCGGCGGCATCGGGGCCCTGGTCAGCACCCAGCAGAACGCCAGCACCTCCGCCCACGTCAACGGCTTGATTCTGACCGGGAACTCGAAGATCGCCGCCATCGGCACGGGTGGAAGCACCGCCGGCCGAAGCATCATCTGGATCGACGGACCCGACGCATTCATCCAGGGCAATGGTCACGACCTGATCGTGGACGTCAACGTCGGCGGGAATCCGGCCAACGGGACGGAGATCGACTGGATGAACACCGGCGACCCGAACCTCAACAACATGGAGGTGACCGGCGGGGGGGCCCTCTACCTGGGCCTCAACTCCATGCTGGGCAGCGGCACCTTTACGCTGAACGGCGGGCAACTGGGCTTCTACGCCTCGCTGGATCCCAACGCCAGCACGGCGGTCATCAACAAGCCCATCCTGGTGGCCCCAGCCGGCGGCGGCCTCCAGGTCTATCGCGGCAACAAGACCATCGACTCGCCCATCACCATGGACGGCAACCTCGAAGTCGGCACCTACAACCGGGACAGCAACACCACGGCCACCGCGACCCTCACCGGGAAGCTCACCGGCCCGGGTTCGCTGACCGTGCATCTGAACGCCAACTCGACGGCCTCGCGGCTGGGCATGGTCGAGCTGACCTCCAACGACAATGACTACACCGGCCCGACCGTCATCGGCGGCGGCGGCGGGGCGACCGGGGCCACGATCAACAACGACCGCATCACCCTCTCCATCGGCAACGGCGGAACTACCGGCAGCATCGGTCCGGCCGACGTGACCCTCGGCTCACGGGCCACGCTGCGCTTCAACCGCAACGACACGTACACGTTCCCCAATAACGTCACCGGCGACGGCAACGCCGAGTTCCTGGCCGGCGTGGTCCGCGTCACCGGTACGCACGTCGGCACCGGCACGTACCGCGTCGCCGCTCCTGACGTGGATCTGGGCATCCTCGGCGGGACGCTGGCCGGCACCGGCACAATCGGGGCCACGGTCAATCTCAGCGGCGTGCTGGCTCCGGGCGGGGACACGCCGGGGACCCTGACCATCGGCGGACTGATCGTCAATGACAACGCCACGATCAACGTTCGACTGGACACGCCCAACAGCACGACCGACGACCAGGTGTCGGCCACCGGCGAGCTGAACCTCGCCGCCGTCACGGCGCTGAACGTGAACGTGACCTCGGTGAGCGGCCAGCCGCTGGCGGAGGGCAACTACCTGCTGGTTTCCGCCGCCACGATGGTACCGCCGGCCGCCGCTCCGACGCTGGTCTACACGGGGCCCAACCCGCCGGACGAAGTCAGCCTGACCATCAGCGAACCGAATCTCTACCTGACCATCGGCAACCCGCCGCCGCCGACGCTCGTGCCGGACATCGAGCCGGCCGGCGGCGACGGCGACGTGGACTTCAACGACTTCAACGTCCTGGTCGCCTGTATGCAGGGTCCGGCGATCATGGTCGCCCAGGACTGCCAGGTGGCCGACCTCGATCAGGACGGCGACGTGGATCAGTTGGATTACGGCGTCTGGCAGGCCTGCTTCCACGGTACGAATATCCAGGCACCGCGCCCGGCCTGCACGACCAAGTCCATCCCTTGACCGTCGCCGTCATGCCGACGGGCGCGGCTCCGGCGGCTCCGTTTCGCGTCAGGCCGCCAAGGACCGGTTGGGCAACTCCTGCGGGTTCGCCTCGTAGCGGGGCGTGCCCGCTTTCTTAGGATATTCAGGAGCATCCTGCCGAGAAGGAGTTCACCATGAAAACGCCGACGTTCACACAGGAAAGGAGCGTTTTCGGACGGGCCCGGCGGGGATTCACCCTGATCGAGGTCCTGGTGGTGGTGGCGATCATCGCCCTGCTGATCGCGATCCTGATTCCCACGCTGGCCCGGGCCCGCGACGTGGCCCGGCGGTCGGTATGCGCCGGACGGCTGCACAACATGGGCGTGGCCGTCTACCAGTACGCGGTGAACAACAAGGGCCGGATCATTCAATGCCATCGTCAGTCCTACCGGGCCCCCTACGTGGACGGGGTCACGGAAGGCCCCACCGTGCAGGGCAACATCGACCCGCGGCGGGCGGCCCCCGGCACTCCCGGCGTGCACCCGGACCTGCTGGTGGACTGGCAGGGGGCGATCAAGCGTTATCACCTCGATAAAGAGACCTGGGAGTGCCCGAGCCGGCCCCAGAGCTTCCTTTACGCCGGCACGCCCACCATCGCGGTCCAGGGCTATGACGCGAACATGCTGCGGGCCCGGGGCTACCGGGTGGACGAGTCGGTCGACTACGATCAGTGGGGCACGGGCTTCCAGTTCTTCGGCGGCATCCGCACGTGGCAGAACCCGCTGGGGCATTTCAAGGCCCGCTCGCCGCTGGACATCAACTCGAAGCCGAGCTGGGCCCTGGCCGCCGACGGCAACATGCTCATCAAGGACGAGCGCTGGAGCCTGTCGTCGCTGATCTCGACGGACAACATCCCGCCGCATCGGGATCCCAAGGGCCAGCCGGCCGGCGGCAACGTGCTGACGTTCGACACGGCGGTCAACTGGGTACCGTACGGGCGCATGCTGGCCATTCACGGGTGGGACGCGATGGGGGCCAACCGTCAGGGCTTCTGGTGGCAGGCCGACCTGGGCGATTATGCCAAGGAGCTGGCCATCCAGGGCCGCAAGCTGGTGACCAACTGGGCGGTCAAGGTTCCCTGACGCCGGCGCCGATCGGCGTCGATGAGTCAGCCCCGCTTCCCCATGAAGCCGACCGCCACCGGCGGCGGGCTTAGTATGACAGCGCTATTGTGGCTCAAGATTCTGGGGCAGTCCAGCCGATGGGTTTCCTGACGGTGATTTCGGGAGCGCGCTCTCCTGAACCGGATATCGGGA
>JABRVU010000300.1:0-13181 GCA_039961895.1 Phycisphaerae bacterium
GTCCTTCTGCCGGGAAAGCATCACCGAGCTGCTGCGGCAGCGGGGCTTCGACGCGGCCTCGGCGGCAGGCGGGCTCCGGTGCGGGCTGTTCCGGCGGCGGCCCGGAGGGCTCCACCAGGTCCGCGGACTGTGTCGGCGTCCCGGCGGGTGAATCCACCGCCGGTGCGGTCGGCGCCTCAGGCGGCCGGGCCCTCGCCTTGGACAGGCACCGGCGCAAGGTGGACATGAGCACTGCGGCGTCCACCGGCTTGGTCAGGTAATCGTCCATGCCGGCCTCGAGGCACCGCTCGCGGTCGCCCTTGATCGCATTGGCCGTCAGGGCGATGACCGGAAGCCGTTCTCCCTGTTTGCGCCCCGCCAGGCCGTGCATCTGCTCCTGCCAGCGGATCATGCGCGTGGCCTCGAAACCGTCCATCTCCGGCATCTGGCAATCCATGAGCACCAGGTCGTATCGGCGGATCATCACCGCCGTCACCGCCTGTTTGCCGGTGGGAACCACGTCGCAGCGGTACCCGGCACGGGTGAGAATCTCCCGGACCAGCTCCTGACTGATGAGCGTGTCCTCGGCCAGAAGAACGCGGACCTCCGCGGCGGGCGGGGCGGCGTCGGCGTCCGGCGGCGCGTCCGGTCGGGGCCCCTCGCCTTCCGCGCCCGGGATGGGCTCGCCGGCCGATGCGGTCCAGGCGTTGTCGATGGCGTCGGCCAGCACCGAGCGCCAGATGGGTTTGACCAGCCAGCCCGAAAAACCGATGGCCCGCAGCCGCTTTTCATCGCAGTCCAGCACCGAGGCCACCAGGACCAGAATGGTGTCCTTCAAGGCCGGCTCGCTTTTGATGGCCTGGCCCAGTTCGTCGCCGTTCATGTCCGGCATGTTCATGTCCAGGACGGCCATGCCGAAGGGTTCTCCGGCGGCGGCCGCCTCGCGCAGCAGCGTCAACGCCTGACGGGCCCCGTCGGCCACCCGGGTCTCGAAGCCCAAAGCCGACAACTGTTCCTGGAGGATCTCGCGGTTGGTGGCGTTGTCGTCCACCGCCAGGACCTTGGCCCGGACCGGTGCGGGCAACCGCCGGTGGGGCTCCGCGTCCGCCGGCCCCCGCTTCTCCAGCGGCAGCGCGAACCAGAAGGTGGACCCCACGCCCTCCCGGCTGGTCGCGCCGATCCGACCATTCATCAATTCCACGAGTTGCTTGCAGATGGCCAGTCCCAGCCCGGTCCCGCCGTATTGGCGCGTGGTGGAGGCGTTGAGCTGCGAGAACGACTGGAAGAGCAGGTGCATCTTGTCCGAAGGTATCCCGATCCCCGTGTCGCTCACCGAGAACCGGACCACGGCGGCGCGATCGTCCTCCTCCTCGACGGTCGCCCGGATGACCACTTCGCCGGCGGAAGTGAACTTGACGGCGTTGTTGACCAGGTTGAGGAGAATCTGCCTCAGCCGCGCGGGGTCGCCGCGGACCAGGCGCGGCGCGGCCGGGTGAACCGACGCGGACAGCTCCACGCCTTTGACCTCCGCCTTGACGGCGAAGGTGGCCGCGACGTTTTCGACCACGTCCGCCAGGCGGAAGTCGGTGGACTCCAGCTCCATCCTGCCGGCTTCGATCTTCGAGAAATCGAGGATGTCGTTGATCAACGACAGCAGGGCTTCGCCGGAGGTCCTGGCCATCGACGCGAACCGCCGCTGGCGGTCGGTCAGCTCGGTGCCCAGCAGCAGCTCGGTCATGCCGATCACGCCGTTGAGCGGCGTGCGCAGCTCGTGACTCATGTTGGCCAGGAACTCGCTCTTGGCCCGGTTGGCCTTGTCGGCGGCCTGGCGGGCCTCCTCCAGGGCTCGATTGGCGGATTCCAGGGCCAGGGCGTAATCGCGGGCCCGCTGTTCGGCCCGCTTCCGCTCGATCCAGGCGGCGATGGAGTCCGCGACGGACCCCATCGCGGACAGCGTCGCCGACGAAAGCGGCGCGCGGGAGAAGATGGCCATCACCCCCACCAGACGGTCGCCGGCCATCAGCGGATACCCCGCGAAGGCCACCATGCCCTCGCGCCGGGCCCATTCCTGGTCGCTCACCCACGGGTCCTCCAGGACGGTATTGGTCAGGTGCGGCTGGCGCGTCTGGGCGATGCGTCCGATCTTGAGCGTCCCCACCGGCACGCGCCCGTGCGGGCCGTCGATGTGCGTGTACATCCCCGAACTGGCCTGGAGCTCGAGCACGTTCTCGGCTTCGTTGAGCGTCCAGATGCGGGCGAAGGCCGCGTCCAGGTAGTTGACCAGCACCTCGGTGCATTCCTTGAGCATCGCGCGCACGCCCTCGGCGCGCATGGCCGCCGTGGTCATGTCCGACGCGAACGCGGCCAGATGAATGCGCTCGGCCAGCTCCGCCTTGGCCCGCCGATGATCGATCTGATGGGCCAGCCCGTTGATCAGCAGAAGGCCCAGGAACCCGGCCAAGCCGATGGGCATCAGCCGGACCAGGGCCACCCTTCCCCGCCACTCGTGGACGTCTACGTCCATGCCCATCACGATGACGGGCTCCGCTGCGTCCACGACCCAGTACGCCGAAGCCCAGGTTCCTCCCTCGGTCATGAGTTCCGCCACCGCCGATCGCCCGGAGGCCACGACCGCGCGGAGCTCCTCGAGTCCTGGTTCATCCCAGGCCGCGCCGGGCGAGAGAGGCTTCGTTCCCGGCCAGGGTCTCGGGCCGCTGTCCACGGCGACGATGATCCGATCCGGCCGGACCCGGAGCAGGTAGACGCGGCGGCAGTCGGGGGCGGCGTCACGGGCCGCGACCAGAACGCGGCGGACCCGCGCATACGTCGGCGTGGCCCGGTCCTCCGCGGTGCCGGAGAGATCCTGGACTCCTTCCGCGTAGAGCGTCGAGGCCAGGGTGCCGGCCCGCGTCAACAAGCCGTTCCGAAGCTTGGCGCGCTCCTGGGCCCCGATCACGTCGGTCGCTATCCACCCCCCGATAAGCAGGACGGTCAGGCCGGCGGCCAGCGGCACCGTGGCCGTCGCCCGATAAGCGGACCCGCCATCGCCACGAGCGGCGTGTTTGTGAACGTGGGCGCGGCGCCACGTTGCCAGCGAGACGATGAAAGCCGACAGGCCCAGGAGCAGTTCCGCGACGAAGGCCGGTGGCAGGAGCCGGCCGCCGTGATGCATCGTGCCTTCAGTGAACAACAGGGCCCGCCCACCGACCGCGCCGTTAATCAGTCCGTAGGCGAACATGGCCCCGGCGGCCGCACCCAGCGACCACCCGCCGACGTCCGGGCTTCGCCTGGCCCGCCACAGGGCGGCCGCCGCCCAGCACGCACCGATAACGGCGAGCCCGTGGCTCGAGGCCTCCCTCAGCCGGTCCGAGCCGGATAACAAACCAGCCGCGGCCGCACCCATCAGGGGGACCAGGACGCATCGACCCGCCCCGCGACCGCGCAGATGATTCAGTCCGGCCCGCCCGAACTCGACCAGCAGACCCCAGGCCGCGATGGCCATCGCCGCGCATACCGTCGCGTAGGTGGACGAACCGAGCAGGCTGCCGGCCGGCATTTCAAGCCACTTTCCTATCCCCAGGACGAGTCCGAACACGCCCAGCCGGCGCCAGGGCAGCTCCGGTTTCAGCACCCCCCCTGCGATCAGGCACGCCGACGCCAGGGGCATCCACGCCAGCCCATGGAGAAAGCGGACATAATCCATCTGCTGATCGAGTATGCCCTGTAGCATGATCCTCCCATCGCCGCTCAGGCGGCTCATCCGTTCTGACGCGATGGTTGACGTGGGCGGGAAATCCGCACCTCTCCTCCGTGGTGCGGGCCTCTTTCCCCTCCGGTCTTGACGAAATACCGGCGTTGCATTCCTGTCATCGTCGGAGTCGGCGCAGGATATAAGTTTCGGCCGTCGAGGTAGATACCCCTATTCGACGGCCTTCGTGAGCCCGGCCCGAAGGTTTTGCCGTGCCCCATGCACCCCGCGAAAGACCGCGGCTTGGCGGCGAACGTAGCGGGTGGGTAGAATCCGTGAAATGAGACGACTCACATCCATCCGATCGGGCCTGGTTCTGGCGGTGTTGGCGGGCGGGTCGTTGTCGGCTCTCGGGCAGACCGCTCCTCAGCCGCGCTGGTACAAGGGCAACACCCACACTCACACCTGGTGGAGCGACGGAGACACTCCGCCCGAGGCGGTTGCCGCCTGGTACAAGGAGCACGGCTACAACTTCCTGGTGCTCAGCGACCACAACGTGCTCAGCGACGTGGAGAAATGGCTGCCCATCAAGGGCGGGCCGCGGGCCGAGGCGGCCGTCAGGTACGAACGGCAGTTCGGCCCCGACTGGGTCGAGAAGCGCGTCCGCGACGGCGTGACCGAATATCGACTCAAGACCCTGACCGAATTCCGCCCGCTCTTCGAGGAGGCCGGCAAGTTCCTCATGATCCAGGGCGAGGAAATCTCCGACGCCTACAACAAGCTGCCCGTCCACGTCAACGGCGTGAACCTCAAGACCCTGATCCCGCCTCAGGGCGGGGCCACCATGCTGGAGACCATGCAGAACAACCTGGACGCGGTCTATGAACAGTCGGCCCGGACCGGACAGCCGATGTTCCCGCACCTGAATCACCCCAACTTCCACTGGGCCAACCCGGTGGAGGACATCATGCGCCTGCGCGGGCAGCAGATGGTCGAGGTGCACAACGGCCATCCGCAGGTCAACAACTACGGTGACGCGGACCGCCCGTCGGCCGAGCGCATCTGGGACATCTGCCTGGCCCGCCGGCTGGGCGATCTGAAACTCCCGGTGATGTGGGGCCTGGCCACCGACGACGCCCACAACTACCTGACCTGGGAACCGGCCAAGTCCAACCCCGGGCGCGGGTGGATCGTGGTGCGGTCGAAATATCTCACGCCCCAGCACATCGTCCAGGCCGTGCAGCGCGGCGATTTCTACGCGAGCACGGGGGTCGAGCTGGAGGACGTGCGCTTCGCGGAGAACGTGCTCGAGCTGCGCATCCGTCCGCGCGAAGGCGTCTCGTACAAGACCGAGTTCATCGGCACCCTGGCGGACTTCCGCGCGTTCAAGCCGCCAGCCACCCAGCCCTGGGACCGCACCAACCCGGCCATCGGCAAGGTGTTGGCCGCCCGCGACGGGCTCAACCCCTCCTATCGGCTGACCGGAAAGGAGCTGTACGTCCGCGCCAAGGTGATCTCGTCGGCCCCCAAAGAGAACCCCTACAAGCCCGGCGACGTCGAAGTGGCCTGGACCCAGCCGGTCACGCCCGCCGGGGCCGTGGAGGCTGCGAGTCGGTAAGCGCCCTGCCGGCCTGTCGTGAAACGACGCGCCTGCGCGGCGGCCACTGGGCTCGAAGGGAGTCCAGGTGGTAGAATCAACTCCAGTGGGGTCATGGTCATGAGGGAGCCTAATGGTATGGCTTTGACAGAGCGCATCCGCGTCGATACCCAGGTCCATTTCGGCAAGCCATGCGTGAGAGGTACGCGCATTCCCGTCCAGAGCGTCCTGGAACTGCTCCGCGAGGGCTTCAGCTTCACCGAGATCATCCGAGATTACTATCCTGACCTTGAGCCCGAAGACATTCGGGCCTGCCTCCAATACGCCATTGAGCTGGTGATCTCTGAAGACGTCCACGTCGCCACGGGCTCATGAATTTCTTGTTCGACCAGGATGTGTATGCCGCAACCGTCCGCTTCGTTGTCGCACTGGGGCACGATGCCGTTCCGGTTGCCCGGCTGGGACTCGCCCAGGCGGCAGACGCGGAGTTGCTTCGCGCCGCGCGCAACCTGGGTCGCATCCTGGTCACCCGCGACCGCGATTTCGGCGGTCTGGTTTTCGTGGAGGGTCAGGGCCCCGGTGTCATTTACTTACGCGCAAGTCCTTCCACGCTGAACGAAGTACATACCGAGTTGAGGCGGGTCTTGACCCATTACACGGAACCGGAGCTGCGGCGCGCCTTCGTCGTGGTCGAACCTGGCAGGCACCGCATCCGCCATCTTGGGATCAGCCGCGAGCAAGGACCCCCGTGACGGGCCGATCGGACGTTTACTGCGGCAAGCCGTATGTCCGGTGTCCGGTCGGGCCCTCGGGGTAGGCTACTTGAACTGCCGGTCGAAGAAGGCCAGCAGGGCCGGCAGGTCGATCACGTGGCCCTCGGGGTGGACGGCCAGCTCGAGCCGGTCGGTCGCGCCGAAGTCCTGGTAGGCGAGGCGAATCTCCTTCATGGCCCGCCGGGCCAGCGGCACCACGAACATGTGCGGGGCCTCGGCCAGTCCGTTCTGGCATTGCAGGGCCCGCGGGGCGATCATCGCGTAGACGTCGGCCCAGTCCACCAGCTCGCGCAGCCCGTCGAACTTCCAGCACAGGCAGTGGTCCAGCTCCATCTGGTCCATGGTGGTGAGGTAGCCGGAGCTGACCGTGGCGGCGACGCGCTCATCCATCGCCCCCAGCCACATGGCCATCTCCCCGCCCAGCGACAGGCCGGCGCAGCCGATCCGTTTCTTGTCCACGTCCGGCCGGTTGTGCAGGTAATCGACGCAGCGCATGAGGTCCCACAGCCGTTCGCCCATCAGCGTCCGGCCGGTTTCGTAGACCTCGTGCTGACCCACCTCCGTCGAGATGGTGATGACCCCTCGGCGGGCCAGGGCGTCGGCGAAGCCGCGGTAGATGCTCTTGTCGTCGTAGACCACGTGCCGGTTTCCGCCGTGCCCGTGGATGCACACCACGGCCGGAAGAGGGCCGGACCGGTTCTTCGGAACCGCCAGCACCGCCGGAATCATCCGTCCCGGCGTCGAGCGGAGGGTCAGCTCGCTGAGCACGTAGTCGCCGCGGTCGCGGGCGTCGCCGACCTTCGCGTCCAGCGGCACGTCGGCCGCCCGCAGGTCCTCGAGCTTGAGCAGCTCGAAGAACCGGCCGCGCAGTTCGCGCTGCCAGGCCGCGGCCTCGTCGCGCGACCGGCTCGTGTAGCGCCGGGTCCGCGACGCGACCTTCGTCTCCGCGGGTTTCACCGTCAGCCGAAGGGCCTGGCCGGCCTTGATCGACAGCGGATAGCGCAGCAGGTCGTTGCCCCGGACGGTTTTCGGCGCGTCGTCACCGTGCTGGACGGTGTAAGACGCGACGCGATCGACGGTGAACCACTCGGGAAACTGGTTGATCCGCGGATAATCCAGGGGCATGTGGAAGAAGTCCCTGTGCCGCGGGCGGTCGAAACGCAGGTGCCCGCTCCAGGCGTAGTCGGACCTGATCCAGGCCCGCAGCGTCCCGTCGGCCTCGCGGACCGCGCCGATCTGCAACTCCTCGGGCCAGGGAGCGGCGGTGAGGCCCTGCGTCTTCCACAAGGCGTACATCAGCGCGGTGCGGGTGGTGTTGCCGTCGCCGTACCAGCCCTCGATGGTGCCGTCGGGTTTCTGCGCGGCGAAGAGTTCCGTCATCGCCTTGTCGATCCAGGCGGCCGCGGAGGGCTCGGGCAGGCGGTTGAGCAGGTTGATGCAGCCCTCGATGGAGTCGGCCAGCTGGTCGGCGCCGTTGCCCCAGGCGCCCATCCCCCCGTAGCGGTGCACGTTGGCCATCGCCCGCCGGGGGGCCTCCAGGAAGCGCGGCTGATCGTCGATCAGGGCCACGGTGACGAAGGCGTTGTACACGTAACCCCACCCGTCGCTGAGCACCTGGGTGGTCGGCCGGCCGGTCTTGGGGTTGTAGGCGACGAACATCTGGGCGTCCGGGTTGAGCCCGTGCTTCTGAATGTCGTCCAGCAGGGCGTACAGCCGCGGCCGGTAGCGCTCGCGCTGCGGCGGATCCTCGACCGCCGCCAGCACGTAGGCTTCGCTGAGCCCGCCGATGATCTCACACCCGTGATCGCGCAGATGTACGCTGTCGTTGTCCAGCAGGGCGGCGTGGAAGAGATAATGGTCCGCCAGGCGATAGGACCACTGCTTGTATTTCCCGTCTCCGGTCAGCCAGTAGAGCCGGCCCATGGTCTGGAGCAGGTCGCCGTTGACTTCGATGACCTCCGAGGGGATGCGGCCGGCCGGCGCGTCCACCGGCGCGTGCTTCCAGACGTCGTCGATCAGCCCCTTCATGCGCTCCAGCCACGGCGAAGGCCCCAGCCACTCGGTGACCGGAATGAGTCCGTCTTTGGCGTACTCGGCCGCACCGAAGATGATGCTCCGCGGGTCCGCCCGGTCGGTGCGGAACTTCTGCGTGGCGAACAGGACGTCGTCCGGCATCGAGTCGAGGCGGTTGGCCAGCTTCTGCTCCTGGGCCAGGATGTGCTGGGCCGTCCGCTTGAGGTGATAGTCGTCGGTCATGTAGCCGGTGAGCAGGATGAAGGGATAGTTGTCGGCGGCGCAGTCCCGGGCGTTCCAGAAGTCGTCGCCGCGGAGCGTCCGCGGCAGCAGCCCCGAACGCGGATCGGCGTGGGCCAGCCAGGCGAAGGTGTTGCGGCGGGCCAGATGAAGGGCCTCGCGGGATTGCCGGGCGTTCAGTTCGGCCTGGTGCCAGGGGTCGGCCTGCGACCACGAGGCGGCCGCCAGAGAGATCAGCAGCGGGATCAGTGCGGTCACGGCGAGTCTTCTCCCGGTAGGAACGACGGCCAGCGGAGCATTCCGGACGATTGCCGGTCGGGGCGCCGGCTTTCCTTCCGCGCGGCGCGAAGGTCTGACCCCGCCGCGGGCACCGCCGGGCTTCCAACGCTCCCCGACCGGACCGGGCGTTCGGCTCCGCGCCGGCCGGGGGCACTGTAAACCCCGGCGTTGCGGTATGCAACGCCCCGGTCTACAGGATCAACATGGCGTCGCCGTAACTGTAGAACCGGTAGCCGCCCTCGATGGCCTCGCGGTACGCGGCCAGCGTGCGTTCGCGCCCGGCGAAGGCGAAGATCATCGCCAGCAGCGTGCTGCCGGGCAGGTGGAAGTTGGTGAGCAGCACGTCGACGACCTTGAACGAGTACGGAGGATAGATGAACAGGCGGGTCCAGCCGGAGCCCGCCGTGACCCGCCCGGCCGCGTCGGCGCAGCTCTCCAGCACGCGCACGCTGGTGGTGCCGACGGCCGCGACGGGCCGGCCTTGGGCACGGGCCGCGTTCACCGCCGCCGCCGTCGCCTCCGGACATTCGTACCACTCGGCGTGCATCACGTGATCGGCCAGATCGTCGGTGCGGATGGGCGCGAACGTGCCCACCCCCACGTGCAGCGTCACCCAGGCGGTTTCGACCCCGGCGTCGGCCAGGGCCGCGAACACCTCGGGCGTGAAGTGCAGCCCCGCCGTCGGCGCCGCGATGGCCCCCGGCCGGCGGGCGTAGATCGTCTGATAGCGCTCGGCGTCGGATGGTGGATGCGGGGGTCTCGCTGGTGGACCGGACACGGCGGGTTCCGCCGCCTCGGCGCCCGATGTTTCCACCTTCTCCATCCCCGTGCCGGGGGGCTCCCCTTGTCGCCTGGTCCCCTTGTCGCCTGGTCGGTTTTCCTTCGCCGGCGCGTCCATCCCCTGTCCCGTGGTTGTTCCCTCCGCCTCTCCACCCGCCCCGTTGGGGCGTTTGATATACGGCGGCAAGGGCGGGCGGCCGTAACGGGCGAGCAGTTCGAGCGCATCCCCGGGCGGTTCCGGCCGGGCCCGCCAGATGCCCGCCTCCTGCCGCTCGATGAGTCGAAGCTGCTGGTCGCCGGGCTCCAGCAGCAGCGACTCGCCGGTCCGCAGACGGCGCGATTCGGCGAGCATGATCTCCCAGGTGCCGGCCTGGGGCTCCTGAATGAACAACCCCTCGATCCGCCCGCCGCTGCGCCGCCGGAGGCGCAGGCGGGCCGGCAGCACGCGGGTATCGTTGAGCACCAGCAACGATCGCGGCGGGAGCAGCTCGGGCAGGGCCTTGAAGGTCTCGTGACGGCACCGGCCGTCACGCCGGTTCAGGACCAGCAGTCGGCTGGCGTCGCGGGCCCCGGCCGGGTACTGCGCGATCCGCTCGGGCGGGAGGTCGTATTGGAGTTCATCAAGCTTCACGCCGGCTCTGCTCCGCGGCCGGGCATTGTGCGGCCCGGTCGGGACGACGGTCAAGTCGCGGCTACTTGGCCGGCGCGGTGGCCGGGCGGTCGACGCGCGTGCGATCGAAATACTCGGTGATGCTCTTGCGGTAGGGGCGGGGGGTCTTTTCCTGCTCGACGTTCTCGGCGGCCTCCATCCGCGGAGCCAGGGTGGCGTCGTAGAACTCCTTGCTCACCTCGCCCTTGATCTGCTCGCCGTTGATGAACTGCGTGGAGATGATGGCCCCCCGGTCGGTGTGCACCTGGGCCTTCCTGTTGACCGTGCCGAACTGGGTTTCTTCCATCGGGCGCAGCCCGCCGTCGCCGCGGCCCAGGTTGCCCATGCCGCCGCCCATGTTGTTGGGATCGCCGGCCTGGCCCTGCTGCCCCAGGCCCGAACCGCCGCAGGCCGAACAGGGCTTGCCTCCGGCGTCCTTGCCGCTGCCGTTGCACTGCGCGCAGCCCTGGCCGACCTTGTTCTTCATCGAGTTGAGGGAGGACAAGGACGACTTCAGGTCGTTGAGCTGCTGCTCGGTCTGTTCGAGGTCGGAAAGCTGCTGGGCGGCGTCGCTGAGCCCCTGCATCTCGGAGTCGCTCAGCGCGCTGCCGGCATCGCTCTTCATGCCGGCGGCGGCCTTGGCCAGGTTCTGGCCCAGCTTCGAGGCCATCGAGCCGGCGTCGCACTGCTTCTTCATCTGGTTGGCGAGCTGCTCGGCCTGCCGGGAGGACAGGCCCTTCTCCTCGAGCTGCTTCCTGACGGCCTGGAGGTCGCCTTTCTGGAGGTTCTCGAGCGCCTTGCGGGCTTCCTCCCGGCTCAACCCGGCCTTGGACATCTGCTCGTTGAGCTTCTTCTGATCGGCGGCCATCTGGTTGAGCTTGTCGGAGAGATTCTTGAGTTCCTCCTTCGTCTGCTCGGCCTTCTGCTTCTCCTCGGGAGTCTTGGCCTCCTGGGCGAGCCGCTGCCGGATCTGCTGGATGGCCTCCTGGGCGGCGTTGAGATCGCCCTTGGCCAGGGCCTTGGACAGGTCGCTCACCGGCGTGTCCGTTTTCGGCTCGTTGGAGAGCCGCCGCATCATCTGCTTGAAGTCGTTGATCTTCTCCAGGTTGTTCTGCTGCGACTGCTGTTCGAGCTTCTCGCCGATCTTCTCGATCTTCTTCATCATCTCGTGACGCAGGTCGGCGGGGGTCTCGAGCCTGGCGTCCTTGAGGGCCTCGAGTTCCTCCAGCTCCTTGCCCAACTCGGGATGCTGCTCCTTGAGCTTGCTGACGTCGGGTTGGATGAGCGGCCTGATGGCCGCCTGGGTCCGCTCGATGCGGTCCCGGCGGTCCTTCCGCTCGATGCGGTCGGCCTGCTTGCCGGCCAGGTCCAGGGTGGGAAAGAGAAGGAAAAAGAGGGCAGCCAGGACCACGCTGCCGCCGGCCCAGGCCGCCGAGTCCGGCACGCGCACCGGCAGATGATGACGGATCGAAAGCCCCCGGCTGACGCGCTCCGCGTCGGCGACCACCGCCCGGGCGAACTCATCGGCCAGGCTCTGGCAGTACAAACCGCTGCTGATGCGCTCCTTGAGTCCGGCGGCCCTGTCCAGATGGGCGGCCGAGGCCCGCAGGTCCTCGCGCGTGATCAGCGACCAGACCACCGACGCCAGGGCGGCGCCGCCCAGCAGTGCCAGGGCCAGCCACCCGTAAGGCCGCTGCGAATCTTCGACCACCGCGAAACTCCGTTGAACGGCTACCGCGATGACGAACAGACCCGAGGCCACGGCCAGCGACCAGCCCAGGCAGCCCAGCCAACGATTCAACAACAACCGGCGTTGAGCCCGCCGAGCGGAACGTTCGAGTTCACTCATGGCCACCTCGCGCTCGTCGCCTTGCCTTCGCTCCGGCCGGCCCGGGCGAACCGCCCGCGACCCCGCTGATTGTAGCCACCGGCGCAAGGCCCTACCAACTTGATTGTCACTTAACCGATGGCGGTTTACTCAAAAGGGCCCGCCAGATCGAGTTAATTATTATCGCCAGGATGGACGGGCAGTTGATTGACGACGGGATGGTGATACCAGGCCGTGACCTCGAACCTGGACACAGATGGATTCCGGCCTCGAGCCCATCCTGAACCCGTGTGCGACCGCCTGCCAGCCGGTCGGTTCGAAGGGTTTGGGGCATGGGCCTCAAGGGTACTATCATCTTGGCTGCCGACGCCTCGAGCGGTCGAGAGCCGGGTATGATAGACCTGTTCGGGCGCATGATAGGACCAGACGGAATCTTCCGACCTCCATCGAGGAGACAAAGGTGATGAGCCTCGCATTCCATTCGCGCACCGTTCCGATCGCGGCCTTGTCCTGCTGGTTCCTGACGGGTTCACCGATCGTGTTGGGGTTGGAAGGGCCGTTCGTCGCCATGACCCTCGAGCAGGCCCGCGCCAGGGCCGAACAGGAGCAGAAGGTAGTGTTCGTCGATTTCTACGCCACCTGGTGCGGCCCGTGCAAGCTGCTGGACCAGACCACCTGGAAAGACGAGAAGGTGGTCGCCTGGCTGAAGGAGAAGACCATTCCGCTGAAACTGGACGCGGAGGTCGAGATGCGCGCGGCCGACGCCTATCGGGTGACGGGCTATCCGACGCTGGTTTTTCTCCGGCCGGACGGGCGGGAGATCGGCCGCCTGGAGGGATATCTTTCGGCGGCCGAGTTCATCCGGGCCGGCAATGAGATCCTGGCGAAAAAAGACAACCCCGACGCCGGGAGCGGGCCTCCGGCCGGCGGGAGATGGGGCGTGCCCTGGCAGGTCTACGGCACCATGATCGCCGTGCTGGTCGCCGCCGGGGTGCTGATCGCGCGGGGCCGTCAGCGAAATAACGTCGCCGGCTGACGGCTCGGATGCCCCCTCGAGGCGGGTTTCAGACCTGGGCGTGGACCTCGGCCGCGGGCTCCTCGGCCCCGCCCGGCGGGCGGAGGGCGATCTGGCCGGTGAGGATGGCCAAACCGCCCGGCAAGGCCCAGATCAACTGCACCAGTCGGCTCATGAGCGAGAGAGACAGCGCCGCCGCCTCGGGCCCCAGCCCGCCGGCCCGGCTCAGGAGCTGAACGTAGAGCACCTCCATGCCGCCAAGGGGCAGGAAACCGCTCAGGAAGCAGATCGGAACATAGGCCAGGTAAAGGGGAAAGGCCGCGACCGGCCGGTCCCCCAC
>JABRVU010000301.1:0-13205 GCA_039961895.1 Phycisphaerae bacterium
GCGCAGGCCCACCCACCCGATGTAGGCGACCTCTTTGAGCGGGAACCTGAACGGCAGCAGGCACAGGAACACCACCGCCGGGCGGGCGATGAAGGCCAGGAACAACGCGAGCATGATGCCCAGCCCGGCCACCGGCTTGAGCCGCGACGGGAACACCAGCAGCCCCAGCATCAGGAACATCGAGATCTGGCTGAGCCAGGCGATGGCGTCGTGAATGCGGATCAGCCCGCTGCGGTAGGGTATCGTGCTGTTGCCCAGCACCAGGCCGGCGACGTAGACCGCCAGGAACCCGCTGCCCTGGGCCAGCGTGGCCAGGCCGAAGGCAATGAAAGCCAGGGCCAGGGTCAGCACCGGATAGAGCCCGGCGGTCGAGAGCCGGACGACGTGCAGCAGCATCCGGCTCCCCAGCCCCAGCACGATCCCGACGATCAGGCCGATCAGGAGCTGGAGCGGCACGCCCAGAGCCATGCCCAGCAGGCTCACCGGTTCCGCGCCCAGCAGGCTGGTGGCCGCCACGGTGAGGATGACGGCCATGGGATCGTTGATGCCCGATTCGAGTTCGATGGTCGTGCCCACGCGCCGCGACAGGCGCAGGTTCCCGCCCCGCAGGACGGCGAAGACGGCGGCGGCGTCCGTCGAGGACACCACCGCGCCCAACAGCAGGCTCTCATTCCAGGGCAGGTCCAGCAGGTGGGCGAAGGCGGCCACCAGCCCGGCGGTCCCGACCACGCCCGCGGTGGCCAGCACGGCGGCCGGCCTGATGCTCTGCCTGATGGCCGCCAGCGGCGTGTTCAGCCCGCCGTCCAGCAGGATCAGGATCAGCGCCGCCGTGCCGATGCGGAAGGTGAAGCGGTAGTCCTCGAAGGCGATGCCGATCGGGCCTTCCGAGCCGGCGAACATGCCCAGCAGCAGGAAGACCAGCACCACCGGAACGCCCAGCCGCTCGATGGTCCGCGTGGAGACCACGCAGACGGCCATCAGCAGGCCGAAGACGGCCAGCAGCAGGGCGGTGGCGACCAGCTCGGACATGACGCAAGGATAGCCGCGGCAACTCGGATCGCAACGCCGCGGTGATGCCGGGAGCCCATTCCCCAACCCCGGCCATCGACCGGATGGAAGCCGGTCCCACACGGGCCGGGGCCTGGGCTCCTAATCAGCCATGGCCCGCACGCGCTCGGGCTCGTCGGTGATGACGCGGCGGATACCCAGGTCCAGCAGCCGACGGATTTCCAGCGGGTCGTTGACCGTCCAGACCCCGGTCGATTTGCCCCTGGCTTTCATGCGCTCGACCAAGGGAGCATCGACCAGCTTCTGATGAAAATTGATATGCGTCCACGGCCCATCGATGGCCGCGTCCACGTGCTCGGCCTTGCCGATCAGGAAGTGCACCGGAACACCCGGAGCCAGGCGGTGCGAATGAGCCACGTCCGGCTCGTCGAACGACTGGATGATGACCTTCCTGCCCGCGCAGACCCGCAACGTCTCGCGCACCAGGGCCTCGTGGTCGGCCGGCTTGATCTCGACCAGCATCCCGCAGCCCGGGGGCATGACCGCCAGGGTCTCTTCCAGCGTGGGGATGCGGCAGTCGCTCAGGGTGCCGTCGGGATTCTTGAGGCGGACGTCCTTCAGTTCCGCCCACGACCGCCTGGCGATTTCGCCCTTGGCCTCGGTGGTGCGGTCGAGCTTGGCGTCGTGCATGAGGACGGCCACGCCGTCGGTGGTCAGGTACACGTCGCATTCGCACCACTCGAAACCGGCCCTCCACGCCGCCAGCATGGCCTCCTTCGAGTTTTCCGGCAGGCTGTGGTGCAGCCCGCGGTGACAGATGATCATGGTCTTCTCCGCGCTGCACGCCCCGCCCAGCAGGGCCAGCCCGGCGGTCAGGATCGTCAGAATCGTGGGCAACTTCATGATGACTCCTTGGAGCGGTAGATCTCGATCAGCCGGGCCGTCGAACCGTCGTGCGTCGGGTCCGGCGTCCTGCCGGGATCCAGGTCGGGCAGAATCCGCCCGGCCAGCACCTTGCCCAGCTCGACGCCGTACTGATCGAACGAATTGATCCGCCAGATCGCGCCCTGGGTGAACACGTTGTGCTCGTAGAGGGCCACCAGCTTGCCGAGCACGGCGGGCGTGAGCGCGTCGGCGAGAAGAGTGTTGGAGGGACGGTTGCCCTCGAAGACGCGATGCTCGACCAGCGCCGGCGGCGTGCCCTCGGCGCGGGCTTCGTCGGCCGTCTTGCCGAAGGCCAGGGCGGCGCTCTGGGCGAAGAGATTGGCCGTGAGCAGATCGTGATGCCCGGGCAGCGGGTTGAGACTCCGGCGAAAGCCGATGAAATCGCAGGGAATCAGCGCCGTCCCCTGGTGCAGAAGCTGGTAGAACGAATGCTGCCCGTTGGTGCCCGGCTCGCCGAAATAAACCGGGCCGGTGGCGTAATCGACGCGCCGCCCGTCGAGCGTGACCGATTTGCCGTTGCTCTCCATGGTGAGCTGCTGCAAGTAGGCCGGAAACCGCCTGAGGTACTGGTCGTAGGGCAGGACGGCCACCGCCCCGACGCCGAAGAAGTTGACGTACCACACCGTCAGCAGGCCCATCAGCACCGGCATGTTCCTCTCGAACGGGGCGCTGCGGAAGTGCTCGTCCATGGCGTGGAAGCCGGCCAGCATCTCGCGGAAGGCCGCCGGCCCGATGGCGATCATGGTGGACAGCCCGATGGCCGACGACATCGAGTAGCGCCCGCCGACCCAGTCCCAGAAGCCGAACATGTTGGCCGGGTCGATGCCGAACTCCGTCACCTTCTCAACGCTGGTCGAGACGGCGACGAAGTGGGCGGCGACGGCCCTGCGGGCCTCGGCCTGATTGCCCGCGTCCACGCCCAGGCCGGCCAGCAGCCACTGCCGCGCGGTCCGGGCGTTGGTCATGGTCTCGACGGTGGTGAAGGTCTTGGAGGAGACGATGAACAGCGTCTCGGCCGGAGCCAGCCCGCCGACGGCCTCGGCGAAGTCGGTGCCGTCCACGTTCGAGACGAACGCGAAGCGCAGCTCGCGGTCGCTGTAGAAGCGCAGGGCCTCATAGGCCATGACCGGGCCCAGGTCCGAGCCGCCGATGCCGATGTTCACCACGTTGCGAATGGCCCGGCCGGTGTAACCGAGGTGTCGCCCGCAGCGCACGCGCTCCGCGAAGGCGCTCATGCGCTCGAGCACCGCGTGGACCTCCGGCCCGACGTCCCGGCCGCCGACCGGCACCCGGCGGCCCGGCGGCACCCGCAGGGCCGTGTGCAGGACGGCCCGGCCCTCGGTGACGTTGATGGGCTGGCCCGCGAACATCGCGTCGATGCGCTCGCCCAGGCGGGACTCGCGGGCCAGTTCGACCAGCAACCGCAGCGCCTCGTCGTCCACGCGGTTCTTGGAGTAGTCCAGATAGAGCCCCTCGGCCTCCAGGGCCAGCCGCCGGCCGCGGTCCGCGTCGCGGGCGAACAGCTCGCGCAGGTGCACCCGCCCGATCCGGACGAAGTGGGCCTGGAGCTTCCCCCAGGCCGGGCATGCTTTCAACGGTGGCGCTTCGGTCATGAGGCGTCTCGGTGCGCAACGCACCGCCCGGGAGGCTATTTCGGCTTGGCCGCGTCGTCGTCGTTGAGCAGGTCGAGGATGTTCTGGCTCTTGCGGGCCTCGGCGTTGCGCTGCAGGCGATCGTGATAATACAACCAGAGCAGGGCGAACAGGGTCACGAAGAACCCGACGAAGGCCACCGGATACTGCCCCAGCCCGCAGGCCATGCCCAGCACCATGCTGAACAGCAGCAGCGTCGTGTCCTTGGGGTCGCGGACGATGGTGCGATAGCGGATCAGCCCGATGGTGCCGGCCAGGCCGAAGGCCCGCACGATGTTGCTGCCCACCACCAGCCAGATCAGGGCCCCGCCCAGGGCCAGCAACATGTGCGTGTCGGGCAGGGTGGGGCTGAACTTCTTGCCGGTGAAGGTCTTGCGGTAGACGTAGCCGATGAGCCAGCCGATCAGTCCGGCGATCACCAGCCGGATCAGCACTGCGTCGGGCCCCAGCCCCTCGTCGGTGGTCCCGCCGACGGCTTTGAGGGCCCGGTCCACGACGGGATAGTCGTCCAGGAAGTCCTGCCAGGAGCTGGTCCAGCTCACGCCCGGCCCTCCGCCTCTTTGAGCTTGTTGAGGCGTTTCATGCAGCGCCCGAACTTGGAGTAACGGAACATGCGCTTGAGCCCCAGCTCCTCCTGCAACCCGCGCAGCCACGCCGGGCGGTCGCCGGCGTGCTTGACCTCCAGCACCAGACCCTCGAGCCGGCCCTGGTATTCGCGCGACGCCGAGCAGAAGCGCAGCCCGCGGTCCAGCGTCATCCGCAGGGTGGGATCGTTGGGGTCCTGGAACGCGATCCGCTCGTAATCCACCCGCACCACCGGCAGCAGCCGCAGGTCCTGAACCGCCTGGCGCACCAGCTTGTAGGCGTGCCGGACCTTGGGGTCGTTCTCCGGGCCGATGCGGTCGATGATGTCCTCGCCCTGGAGGAACGGCTGCACGTCCTGCCTGCGGCAGCAGAACCGCCGCTTGAGGCTCAGCGATTCGTGCTTGAGCTTGAGCTCGAACCAGCACACGTCGTCGACCTGCCCGTTGACGCCGTACTGCCGGATGCGCACCTTACGACGGATGGGCAGGTCCTGCAAGTACTCCTGAAAGCACCGGGCGTCGAGGGTGTCCAGGTAGGTGGTGCGCAGGGTGGACCAGTCGTGGGGGCCGGCGTAATGATGCACCGGCAGGATCGACCGCAGGCACTTCACCGCGTCGTCGAGGACGGCCACGCACAAGGGATATTTCCGTTCGAACCGCTGTGAAGTCGTGTTGGCTGCCAGTTCCGGCCAGTCGGCGAAGTTCTCCCAGTCGGCGGTCATTGCTTGGGGTCCCACGGGCCCACGTCGGCCGGCTGCCAGACGATCGGCGAGTTCTTGATCGAGCGCTGCTTGAGCACCTGCTTGAGAAGCCCCTCGACGTGCCAGTCGCCGAAGAGCAGGTTGGCGTAGGAGTTGTGACGGTAGTTCACGTCGTCGTCGCCCAGGCGCCAGCGCCCCTTCCACGACTTGGTGTCCCCGCCCACGTCGCCGTCGAACAGGATCACGGTCGCACCAGGGCGGTCGAGCGTGTCCAGCTTGCGATAGGGTTTGAGCCACTTCTGCTTCTCGGGGTCGGTCTTGAGCGAGGATTCGTTGAGCTTGCTGTTCATGCGGTAGCTTTCCTCGGCGTTGGGGTCGTCGAGGCGGACGGTGGGGCATATCTTGACCTGACGGTCGGCTTTGGCCTTGCTCAACTGCCTGTCGATGGCGTCGAACCAGCAGATGCGCCCGGCGGAGATTTCCTCCCCGCGGTCCTCATACGGCAGCACCCCGCCGTAGGTCTGGGCGTACATGAGCAGGGCCTTGCCGAGCTGGCTGAGGTTGCTGCGGCAGGCCACGGCCCGGGCCTGTTCCCGGCTGCGGGCCATGGCCGGCACCGTGATGGCGATCAACAACGAGATGATGCCGATGACCACGAGGATTTCGATGAGCGTGAAGCCGCGCTCGCACCGCGCAACCGTGCACCTCTGCCGGTCGAGACCTTCCGGGCGATCCTTCATGACACCACCACCGGCCCCGCGACGGGGCCCATTCCCTTTTTCCGAGAGCGGCCGGATGGAGCCGCCTCCCTGTTCGTCCCCCAATCCCCAAAACGCACTCCGGCTCGGCTTGTTAATCAGATTATAACGATTTCCAAGCGGTGCGTAAACAAAGACTTTGTGGGGATTCGCCCGATCCGCGGACCATCGCAAGGGCCGAATTACGGGGCACTCCGTTTTCGAGTGCGCTCTTCATAGGACAGCACTAACTCGTAGTGGCCTGCCCCCGTGCAGGCCGTGGAAAGCCGGAAAAAACCCACGACCGGCACAGGGGCCGGTCGCTACAGATGCAAACCAGTGCTGTCACATTTAAAACCGTGGAGGAACGGCTTCCGGCGGGTCGCCAAGTCCTTCACGGCCCGCGGATCGTGTCACCCACCGGACGCGCCTCCTGGGCAGGTGATACCCGGGCTTCCCAAAAGGCAAGGCCACGGGGGGTAAGCCCGTGGCCTGCCGGTTTCAGACGTTCAAGGGTTCGACGTGCGTCCGGTTACGAGCGGTCAGGGGACGCAGTCGGGGGTGATGGCCTGCGACCAGGGGATTTCCGGCCCGGTGGCGCACTTGAAGAACTCGGCCAGATCCACGCTGTCGATCTTGCCGTCCCGCGCTCCGGTGTCGAAGCAGATGCAGGCCCCTGGAATCGGTCCGCCGACGGGCCCGGTGTAGCAGGCCTGCAAGAGGCCGAAATCGACGCCGTCCACGTCGCCGTCGCCGTCGCCGTCGGCGAAGGGGAACCCGCACGGCAGGACGTTGGCGTAGGCCTTGGACGCCGAGCCGGTGTTGACGTTCTCGATCGTGAACGACAGGCCGCTGACCACGATCTCATTGAAGACCAGGCTGTTGCCGCTGCCGCGCTCGAAGTGATCGAGCGTGAAGGGATACAGCCCGTCCTCTTCGACGTGGACGTAGAAGCGCACGGCGCTGGCGCCCTTGAGGGCCCCGGACTTGCCGACCACCTTTCCGGCCATGGTGAAGATGAACCCGTCGTCGCTGGGTATCTCGAACAGATGCCCACCCTTCTTCAGGTCCAGGTAGCCGGTCGCCCGAACGGCGAAATCCTCATTGTTCGGGGGGCCCGGGTAACCGGTGCCGGCACCGCCGTTGTCCGGGAAGTTGATGACCGGCTGGATCGAATCGCTCACCAGCGCGCCGAACTGGCTCAGCGAGGGCGCCACGCCGGTGACGGCATCGAGCAGCTCGCTGGCGTGATCGAGCGAGTGGAGCTTCTCGTGGCCGATCCCACCGTCGCCGTTGCCCTCGAGGAAGGTGGCGTTGACCACCTGAACGCGGAAGCCGGGGTCGATGCCCCTGCCGGCCAGAGCGGCCTTGGCCGAGGCGGGGATCCGCACCGGGTTGTGCCACTCGTCGGTCAGGGCCCCGCCGCCCAGGGTGCGATAGACCTTGACGGTGGCGGCCGGGTCGTTCACCAGCACGCGGGTCGAGCCGTCGGGCAGGTACTGGAACACCTCCATCTCGGCTCCGCCGCCGCGCTCGAAGTAATCCACCCGGATGTCATAGAGGCCGGGCGTGTCCACGTGGACGACGGCGGGAGTGTTGTCGGCCGGCCCGGTGTTGAACGGGAAGACCGTGACCACCTTGCCGGCGATCCACATGATCATGCCATCATCGCCGTTGGTGCCCAGGGCGTAGTCGCCGGGGGCGGGGAACTCGATGAAGCCGTTGGCGCTGATGGCGAAATCTTCGTTCCCGCCGGCGGTGAAGTACGGCGTGTTGTCCGGACGGCGGAACTCGCCCATCGAGCGGTCGCCGCCGAACCGGCCTCCGCCTTCGTTGATGTCGGCGTAGTTGATGAAGTCGGGCAGGTCGAAGGCCTGTTCCGCGACGCCCACGCCCGCGCCGACCAGATCATTTTCGATCAGAGCGGTGGCCAGTCCCATGTTCGCGTCGATGGTGACGCCGGGCGGGGCCTTGGCCAGGATGGCGTTCCACCCCAGCGTCCCGCCGCCGCCGACGTCGGCGACCCGCCGATCGCCCGGGATCACCGTGCCGTTCGGCCGCCAGGCATACGAGCCGGAAGTGGCCTGGTTGTGCACCGTCAGCCGCGAAGAAGGATGGTTGACGGACACGCCGCCGATGCCGGGCGCGATCTCATAGAAATCGACGCGGGCATCGCCGCCGCCCTCGAGCATCTCCACCCGGATCGGGTACGTTCCGGCCTCGGACACGTAGAGGGTGAACTGCTTGTGGGGGCAGCAGTTGGCGCTGTAAATGGTCTGATCGCCGATGCGGACCCAGGACTCGTCGTCCGAATCCATGCCCAGGGCATAGAAGCCGGGGGCCGGGAAGGTGATGAAGCCTTGGGCCCGGAACCCGAACTGGTCGGTGACGGCGTTGAACGGCGGGAAGTTGGAGCCGCCGGGGATGGGTCCGCTGCCCTGGCCGGGCTCGCGGAAGTTGATGACCGCCGAGGTGGCCCCGGGGGCGAGGTTGTTCAGCGCGTCGAGGAACCGCAGGGCACTCACGTCGCCCGCGTCATCGCGCGCGACGCGCATGTCGATGCCGGGGTAAGTGGCCTTGATCGTTTTCACGTCGAAGACCTGGCTGCCCGTTCCGACGCCGGCGACTTTCTGGCTGGGGGAGAGCACGACCGCGGGGGGAGCGAACTGGTCCGCCGCCAGGTAGCGCGACTTCAGGTCGGGGGCGGGCTGCCCGTTGTAGAGGCTGTAAACCAGCGGCATGTCGCTGAACGGTCCGGGGCTGTCCCCGAAACCGGTCATCGGTGGGATGAGCAGCAGGCTCTCGGTCGGGACGCGGCGGTAGAACTCGCAGCCGGCCCCGCCGCCGCCCTCGAACCACAGCAACTGGATCGGATAAATGCCGGGTCCAGGAACGATCAGGTCTCTGAAGGTGCCCGCGTCGGGCCCGCCGCCGCAGCCGCGGCCGCCCGGGAAGTCCATGATGACCTGATCGCCGGTGGCCGGGTTGGTGCCGATGACCAGCTCGAAGCCGTCGTCGGAGTTGACGGCCACGTTATAGTGCCGCGGGTAGCCATCGCCCGGCGGGAAGTAGATCCAGCCCTTGGCCAGCATGCCCATGTTGTCGTTGTCAGTGTTGAAGCCGGCCGGGTAGCCCGGGAAGCGGACTCCGCCGGGGATATTGCCCCCGCAGCCGCTGTCCTCGAAGTTGATGGTGGACACGCCGACGGCCTGGCCCATCTGGAAGCCGTTGGCGGTGGCCCAGTTGATGCTGTTCTTCAGGCCGTTCAGGTCGCCGGCGAAGGTGCGATAGGTGGTGACGTCCCAGCCGGGCGTGCTCAGCAGGTTCGGGTCGCCGCCGGGCACGGCCCCGGCCTCGTTCAGCGCGACCTCCAGACCGGGGGTAAAGGTCCGCGGCGGCAGCGTGCAGGGCGTCCCCGCCGCGGGGTAAGTCTCGATGCTGACGTTGTCGATCTGGTAGACGCTGTTGCAGCCGCCCACGCCGGCGGTGAAACCGACGATCGCGCCGGCGGTCGGGAACGCGCCGATGCAGGACTCCAGGATCAACTGCCCGTCGGGATGCCCCGAGGCCTCGCCGAAGCTGAACGGGCTTCCGATCCCGCCGGAGCCGGGATAGTCGGAGGCCTTGACCAGCAGGTAAACGCGGACCACGCCCGCGCCACCCTCGGCCGGATCGTTGTAATAGATCGTGAAGTGCAGGGGCTGATTGTTGTCGCCGATGGTCCACATCTTGGCGGGCAGGCCTCCGGCCTTGGCCAGACTGTAGACCTGATCCTCGCCCTCCAACCCGGTTGGCCGGCCAGGATACTCCCCGCGCCAGCCCTGGTGGTCGATGTCATAGCCCAGCAGGCTGTTCAGACCCAGATGGTTGTCCGAGTCGGCCACGTTGGTGTCGGGATTGCCATTGTCCCACACGTCGAATTCGACGGCGAAGCCGGGCAGACCGCCCCAGCCCATGCCGCCACCGCCACTGCCGATCCGGGTGAGGTCGGTGGCCAGGTTGGTGACCGGCATGACCGCGAAGGTCCCACCGTCGGCCGGATGCGGCCCGCAACGGTCGTCGCCGGTGCGGACGATCATGTCGAACCGGACGCGCAGACTGTTGTTCTGGAGATCGAGCGGGTAGGAACCGGTATGGCTCGAATCGGTGCCGTCGTACCAGACGGCGGCCGCCCACCCGGTGAGCGGAGCCTGGGCCGGGTGGATGAGGTTCAGACGCTTGCCGCCCGACCAGGCGACCGTGTAATCCTGAAGGATGCCCAGCGCACCACAGCCGGCCGGGTTGCCGCCGCCGCCGGCGCAAGGCGTGCCCCAACTCGCCGGGTCGGCGTCCATCACCGAGGCCAGTGCCCCGGCCGGGACGCCCTGAGTGGGCGCGGTCCATCCAGGCGGCAGCGCTCCGACCGTGTCGGAGTTGAAGTCCGTGCTGTACTGGAAGGTCTGGCCGGTCACGGACCCGACGGCCAGGCCGACGATCGCGCAGGCGATCGCCGATCGACTCAGGCAGCGCATGCGATGTTCCTCCTGTAAGGTGAAAAGAAAACAAGAAGTGAAGCCAGCGGCTTCGATGTGCGCGTTAAAAGGCCGCAAACGCGGCCTGCGAGGAATGGATCGGCAGGGAACCGCTTCATCTCCGCCATCCAACTACACCCCGGGCCGGGGTGCAGCGCCTGGCACGAAAGCTCGCGGGGCGTGCTTCCGCGCACTCGAAGGAGTTTGGCCGGCGCCCCACACGGCGGGCGCGGCGCGAACAACCCCCGGAACCCAAATAGGCTCGACTGACCTGAACTTGGGCGCGTTCAGCGACGGCTGAACACTCGCGCTGGCCCGGATCCTGAAAAGATCCGAAGCCGTCGGTTGATTTCTGGCCGTCTGGTCAGTCTTCCGCGATACGGTTTGGGGCGGATCGCCCCTTAACACTCGTCATCCTGGACGATATGATACCTATGTGGAGGTTAATCGTGAGGCGGGGGCGTTGTCAAGAGGGGTAATCACCGATTTGGCTGATTTGCGCGATCTTCTATCAATGATCCCGGCGGTACGGTCGTGAGGATGGGATGACCGGCCGGAACCGGCCGCGATATCGTCGTGGCTGCGCCGGGACAAGGGAATGCGGTTTGAACAGCGGCTTTCGCGGGCCGCCGGGTGTTAACAGGATCGAGCCGTTGGCGCAGACAAACGGCACGGAGTCCGAAACGGGGAGGAATCATGGCGCGGTCGATGTGGGCCCGATGGATCGGCTGGGCGGCATGGGCGGTCTGTTGGGTCTGGCCAATGATGGGTGCTTGGACCCCGCCCGCCCGCGCCGCCGCGGACTGCGGTTGCGCTCCGTGCGACTTCGACCTCGACGGCGACGTGGATCTGGACGATTACGCCCAGCTCCAGAACTGCCTCAGCGGTTTCGGCATCCCCCAGAACAACCCCGCCTGCCTGAAGGCCCGGCTGGACGGCGACACCGACGTGGACGTGCAGGACGTGGCCGTCTTCAAGTCCTGTCTCACCGGCGCCAACGTGCCCTATCCGGGCACCAACCTCCCGGTCGTGGCCATCAACGAGTTCGTCGCCTCCAACGGCAGCGGCCTGACCGACGAGGACGGCAATCACCCCGACTGGATCGAGCTTTACGTGCCCTGCGCGGCCTCGATCGACCTGGGCGGCTGGTTCCTGACCGATGACCCCGATGATCTCCAGAAGTGGTCCTTCCCGCCGACGGTGCTCAACCGCGGGGACTATCTGGTGGTCTTCGCCTCGGGGAACGACCGGCGCGTCTCGGGCCAGCCGCTGCATACCAACTTCCAGATCGACAAGGATGGAGGTTTCCTGGCCCTGGTGCGGCCCGACGGGCAGACCATCGAGCACGGCTACCAGCCTTCGTATCCCCAGCAGGTGCGCGACGTGGCCTTCGGCTTGAGCCAGTTCACCACCCAGCCGATCGTCCCGCGGGCCGTCGCCTCTTACCGCGTGCCCACCGCGGCGGACGAGGGGCTGGGCGACGCCTGGACCGACCCCGACTTTCCCGCCGCCGACTGGCCGACCGGCCTGACCGGGCTGGGCTTCAGCTCCATCCCCGCCGATTTCGAGGTCAAGGTCTATCGTTCGAAAGTCACCGTGGACAACCTGGCCACCGCCGAGAGCGTCATCGCCGACCCGGCCAAGCAGGCCTCGGTGAGCACGGTCCGCTTACCGGTCGTCAACCTGCTGAACACCGGGGGCGGCGGCAACTACGCCGGAGACGCCACCTTTCCGGGCCTGACCATCGGCACCGACGCCAACGACTTCGTGGTGCTGATCACCTCCAGCGTGGTGATCCCGACGGCCGGCGAGTGGACCTTCGGCGTCAACAGCAGCGACGGCTTCAACCTCAAGCTCACCCGCGGAAGCACCACCTATGAATCCAGTTATCCTGAGGTGCGCGGGCTGTCCGAGACGCTCAAGGTCTTCGACGTGGCCGAGGCGGGGATGTACACGCTGCGGCTGGTGTGTTTCGAGCGCAACGGCGAAGCCTCGGTCGAGCTGTACGCGGCCCCGGGCTACTGGTCCCTGTTCGACGGCTCGAAGTTCCGGCTGGTGGGCGACGCGGCCGGCGGCGGGCTGACCGTGGGCAGCATCGGCGGAGACATCGTCACCGACGTCAGCCCGGCCATGCGCGGGGTGAACGGCTCGCTGTGGGTGCGCGTGCCCTTCGTGCTCGACGACCCCTCGATCTTCTCGACCCTCACGCTGCGGATGCGCTACGAGGACGGCTACGCGGCGTATCTCAACGGGCAGGTGGTGGCCAAGAAGAACGCGCCGGCCGGCCTGTTGTGGAACTCGACGGCGACGATCAACCGCCCGAATAACCAGGCCGCCAACCCCGAGGACGTGGACATCAGCGGGTTCGCGTCGCTGCTGCGGCCGGGGCTCAACGTGCTGGCCGTTCACGGGCTCAATGACACGGCCGGCGACGCCGACTTTCAGGTCCTGCCCGAGCTGATCCTCTCCAGCAACGGGCTTCAGACCCGCTTCTTCGCCCAGCCCACGCCCGGCGCGCCCAACGCCGCCGGCATGAACGGCGTCCTGCAGCCCGTGGCCTTCGACCCGCCGCGGGGCTTCTACAACCAGGCCTTCCCGTTGACCCTGTCCACCTCGAGCCCGGCCGCCGAAATCCGCTACACCCTCGACGGCTCGGAGCCGACCGCCACCGCCGGCTTCGTCTATACCGGCCCCATCCTGATCGACCGCACCCGCACGGTGCGGGCCGCGGCCTTTCAGGCCGGATACATCTCCCCGGTCAGCACCACGCACACCTACCTGTTCGTGAACGACATCATGGTCCAGTCGCCGCAGGGACAGCCCCCCGGGCCCAACTGGCCCTCCGGCCCGGTCAACGGGCAGATCCTGGACTACGGCATGGACCCGGACATCGTCAACAACCCGCGCTGGTCGAGCCTGATCGACGACGCCCTGCTGGCCATTCCCTCGATCTCGCTGGTCACCGACCTCAAGCACCTCTTCGACCCCAACACCGGCATCTACACCCACGCCGGCAACGACGGGCGGGCGTGGGAGCGCCCGGTCTCGATGGAGCTGATCAACCCCG